>DASTLN010000236.1:0-23532 GCA_035714925.1 Dehalococcoidia bacterium
TCTCATCGTGCTCAGCAACTTCGAAGACCGCAAGGCGCGTCGTGACGCCGGACTGCAGGAGGCCACGTCTGCCGCCACCGGCGCCGCCTCGGCGTTGCAAGGCTTTGGCCGCAACCTGGACAGCTTCCTCGACGCCGCCGCACTGGTCCTGGGTAGCGGCAACCAGGCGCTGACGCAGGATGAAGCCGCGCCTTACCTGCGCAGCCTCGCATCACGCAACGCCAACATCACCGCGATGTTCATCACAGACACAGACGGCCGCATCCAGGCGTCCTCCGCGGACGGCAGCCGCCTTGGCGATGACCTCAGCCAGCGAGCCTACATTCAGGCGCTCCGCGCCGACCTCGACAGCGTCTGGGCCGCTGGCCTCGGCGATTCTGGCCAGGTCATCGCGACGTACGCCCGGACCATCCGTGGCCCCGACGGCCTACCGAAGGCGTATCTCGTCGCCGCCTTCGACCCTGCAGACCTGATCGAAACCCTGCTGGAAGGCCTGCCGGACGACGCCAACTTCGTCATCGTCGATCAAAACGGCATCCTCTTCTTCTCCGCGCGGGACCCGCAGCTCGAAAGCACGGAGACCAACGTTGGAGAGTCGCCGCTGGTCGAGACAGCGCTGGCTGGAGAGCTGCAGCGGATCGACTCGCAGCAAACGCCCTTCGACACCGGCGCGCGCTTCGGTGCTATGGCGCCGATCCAGACCATGGGCTGGGCGGTCGGCTACACGCGCTCGCAGGACATTCTCGATAACAAGCTACGCAGCGACCTGCTGCGAGACCTCGGCGCCGTCGCTGCGATCATGCTGGTCACGGTCCTGGCACTAACGGTCGTCTCGCGTCAGATCACACGCCCGCTGGCGATGTTGGCGCGCGCCGCCGCCGCGCTTGGCAGCGGACGCCGCATGGACGTCGGCCGCCGCACCTCTGACCCGGACATCGCCGAGCTGCAGCTGGCTTTCTCACGCATGAGCGACTCCGTGGCGCATCGCGAGCAGCAGCTCGTGGAGCAGGCGCAGCTCCTCGGCAGCCTGGAAGAAGCCGCCGCCTCGATCGCCTCCGACCTCGACTTCCAGAAGACGGTCCGCGCCATCACGGACATCGGCTCCCGCCTCACCGAGGCAACGAACGGCGCCTTCTTCTATCAGACCGCGCCGGACGAACCCCATCGCCTCTACATCGCCGGACAAGAGCCGGAACTCCTCTCGCCCGAGGGCGTGGAGCTACTCACCGCCAGCCTGCAGTCGGCCGGCCTCGGCGCCCTGCGCATGGCCGACGCGACGAGGGCCCAGTACTCCGACCGCATCGGACGCCTCTTCCATTCCGACAACGGTGAGAACGCAGTGAAGAGCGTGCTCGCGGTCCCCGTCTTCACCGGCCAGCGACGCTTGATCGGTGGCCTTATCTTCGGCCACACCGACGCCGCTTACTTCGCCGAGACCCACGAGCGACTGGCGCTGGGAATCGCGTCCTGGGCCGGTATCGCGCTGGACAACGCTCGCCTCTACGCCGAGTCGCAGGCCGCGCAGGATGAGCTGCGTCAAGCCGCTCGTGCCAAAGACGACTTCCTCGGCATCGTGTCGCACGAGCTGCGCACCCCGATCACGACGATCTACGGTGGCGCAAGGCTGCTCGGCGCCAGGCGCGACCAGCTCTCCTCGGAAAACGCGGACGAGCTGATCTCAGATATCGAGCAGGAATCAGAGCGCCTCTACCGCCTGGTGCAGAACCTGCTGGTCCTGGCCCGCTCGGAGCGCACCGAAGTCGAAAAGGAACCTGTCTCGCTGCGCCAGCAAACCCAAAAGCTGATCGCGATGTTCGCCCGCCGCCGCGCCAACCGCATCGTCGATGTGCGCATCCAACCCGGAGCCGAGATTGCCTGGGCCGAGGACTCTTATCTCGACCAGATCCTGCTCAACTTGATCACGAACGCCGACAAGTACAGCCCCCCGGAGCAGCCGATCGAGATCGAAATCAGCGTCGAAGAGGGCGAGCACCTCTTCCGAGTCCTGGACCACGGCCCCGGTGTCAAAGAGTCGGAGATCGACCTGATCTTCGACAGCTTCTTCCGTTCCAGCACAACCGCCGACCAGGCGCGCGGCACCGGTGTCGGTCTCGCGGTTTGCCGGCGGCTTGTCGACGCGCAGGGTGGCCGCGTCTGGGCCAAGCTCCGCGAAGGCGGCGGCCTCGAGGTCGGCTTCGCGCTCCCGGCCCTAGTCGACTCCGAAATCGAGGTGCCGGTCTAGCCTCGCGGCGGCCGGAACCGGAAGATCGGCGCCTGCGTTCGGTCCTCATCCACAAGCGTCATCTCGTCGATCCGCTGCAGGTCCGCATCGCTGAACTTGACCTCGAGCGCTTTGACGTTCTCCCGAATGTGCTCCGGCTTGTCCGCGCCCGCGATCACCGTCGCCATCATCGGCCGCGTCAACAGCCACGCCACGGCCATCTGCGGCAGCGCCCAACCGCGCTCGGCCGCGAAATCGCGTAGCTTCTCCTGCACCGTCCAGTTGCGGTCCGTATCCCACGCCTTGAATGTCGGGCGGATCGCGGCACGAGACCCAGCCGGCGGCTCAACACCGCGCTGGAACGCGCCGCCCAACAGCCCGCCCGCGAGCGGGAAGTAGGGGATCATGCCCAGCCCATTCTTGATGCAAAACGGCTCCATGCGCTTCTCGATGTCTCGATACAGGATGTTGTAGAAATCCTGACAGGAGACAAACTCCGTCAGGCCGTGCGTCCGGGCCTGCCACTGCGCTTCGGCGACCTCCCACTCGAAGTAGTTCGAGCAGCCGATGTAGCGCACCTTGCCGGCCCGCACAAGGTCATCCAGCGCGCGCATCGTCTCTTCGATCGGCGTGCTTCGGTCCGGCGTATGCACCTGGTACACGTCGATGTAGTCGGTCTGCAGGCGGCGCAGACTCGCGTCACACGATTCGAGGATGTGCTTGCGCGAAGCGCCCGTGTCGTTCGGTCCGGGGCCGGTGCGATTGCCGAACTTCGTCGCAATCAGGACTTCCTGACGGCGCCCCCTGAGCGCTTCCCCCAGCAGTTCCTCCGAGCGTCCTTCGAAGTAGCTGTCCGCGGTGTCGAAATAGGTGACGCCTTCGTCTATCGCGGCGCCGACGATCGCCGTTGCCGTGGGCTGGTCGACCTCGTTCCCGAACGGGTTACAACCCAGGCCCACCGCCGAAATCTTCAACCCAGACGTGCCCAGCTGGCGGTATTCCATGACGTTGCCTCACTCTCAGACCGAATCTGTGACGCGGCTGAGGATACCACCCGCGTCGCGGCACGATCAGATTGGTAAACCCACGAATCAATTGCGGTGCAATACGTTGCCGTTAGAATAGGGCCATGGCTAAAGACGTACGCCTTCTTCTCTCACGCGCCTTTCGCACCGCCACCCGTTACTTCCAGGACCGCGCCGCCGAGCTCGACCTCTCCGTGGTACAGGCGCAGGCGCTCTTGATGGTCACCGCCAGTCCCGGAATCAACGTCGGCGGGTTGGCTGCCGCCCTGAGCAAAGACCAAGCGTCCACCTCGATCATCGTCGACAGGCTGATGACCCTCGGCCTGCTGCGCCGCGAGACCGACCCCGCTGACCGCCGCCGAGCCCAGCTCTACCTCACGGAACAGGCTCACCCCATCGTCGAGGAACTCGAGAGCGCCCGGGACGATATCAACCGTCTGGTCTACGACGCCCTCGGCAATGATCGCAGCGAGACGCTACAGGCCCTGCTCAAGTCCTTCCTCGACGCCGTCGAGGGCCGCGAACTCGAAGCCGTCGCCGAAGAAGCGTGAGTCTGATCTCAACCTCGCTCCCAGCGAAGCCCCTATTTGGTTTCATTCGCTAAACTATTTGCAAACTAAAGTAATACGTCTATCATAGGCGGCATGCCGCAGGATCTTCGATTGCTTCTATCGCGGGCCGCACGCAGCGCGACGCTCTACTTCAAGGACCGCGCTGCGGAGCAAGACCTGTCCGTCGTCCAGGCCCAGGCGCTGATCGAGATAGACCAGGAGCCCGGTATCAGCCTAGGTGGCCTGGCGGCCTCACTCAGCAAAGACCTCGCCTCAACCTCGATCTTGATCGACCGCATGACCACGCTCGGTCTCGTGCGCCGCGACACGGACCCCCGCGACCGTCGCCGTAATCAGCTCTACGTGACGCAGCAGGCCCAGCCCACCGTCAGTCACCTCAAAGACGCCCGCGAGGACATCAACCATCTCGTCCTCGATCTCCTCGGTGCGCAGCAAGCCACCCACCTCGCCACGCTGCTTTCAAACTTCCTCGATGCGCTGGCTACAAGCGAAGCCGTCGCGGCGAAGTCGAATTAGGAATGAGCCTGCAACTGAGTTGTCGGGCTTAGGGAGGTTCGTAATGCCCTGGATCAAAACGATGACGGAGGAGACCGCCGGGCCCGAGCTCCACGACGTGTACGAGCACATCAAGGCCCAGCGCGGTCAGGCGCGTGCCGACAACGGACCGCCCAACCTGCATAGCCTCAACCCGAAGGCGATGCGGCACACGGCCGACCTGATGTGGGAGATCATGCGCGGCGAGTCCGGTCTGACCACGGTCCAGCGCGAAATGGTGGCCACGGTCACTTCGATTGCGTCTGGGTGTGAATTTTGAACGGTTGCTCACGCAGGGGCCCTGCGTGCTCAAGGTGGCGACGAGCTATTGTCCGAATACGTTCAGAACGACTGGCGAATGGCGGACTTGACCCCGGTAGAAAGAGCGATGCTCGAGTTCACCGAGCAACTGACGATCGCGCCTTCTTCGATGACGGAGGAGAACATCCAGGCGCTCCGTGATGCCGGTTGGACCGACCGTGACATCCTCGACATCGTCCACGTCTGCGCCTACTTCAACTTCCGCGTACGCATCGTGGATGGACTGGGCCTCAAGCTCTCGGACGAGCAACTCGATCGCGCTCGTGCCAACCGCACCCGCGCGGCAGAGCTCGCGGCCGAGCGTGGCGCCATCCTGCCGAGCGACGTCTGGGGCATCTCTGACGAGCTGAGCGCAACAACCTAGAAGGACGCAAAAATGCTGAGCAACGAAGACAACCAACTCCTCTGCCGCATCGGCCCCGGCACGCCGATGGGTGACCTGATGCGCCAGTACTGGCTGCCGGCATTCGTGACCAGCGAGCTTGACGTGCCGGACGGCCCGCCGCTGCGCATCCGTCTGCTCGGCGAAGACTTGATCGCCTTCCGGGCAACGTCCGGCGAGGTCGGCCTCGTTCAAAACGCCTGCCCTCACCGCGGCGCGTCGTTGTTCTTCGGCCGTAACGAGGAAGACGGGTTGCGCTGCGTTTACCACGGCTGGAAGTTCGACGTCACCGGCGCCTGCGTCGACATGCCGTCTGAGCCCGCCGAGTCCAACTTCAAGACCAAGGTGCGGGCGAAATCCTACCCCACGCGGGAGCGCGGCGGCATGGTCTGGGTCTACATGGGCCCGCGCGAGGTCCCGCCGCAGCTGCCCCACCTCGAACAGAACATGCTTCCGGATGGCGAATCGTCGATCCGCTCGATCCAGCGAGAGTGCAACTGGATGCAGGCCCTCGAGGGCGACATCGACACAACCCACCTCGGCTTCCTGCACCTCGGCGCCATCCCGGTCGAGGAAGCAACGCCGGGCACATTCTCCTACTACGCGCTCGCCGACCGCGCCCCCAAGCACGCAGTCGTCGACACCGACTTCGGTACGATGTACGGGGCGTACCGCCCGGCTGAAGAGGACACGACCTACTGGCGCATCGCCAACTTCCTCTTCCCCTTCTACACGATGACGCCTGTCGGCGTCCTTGGCATCGGCGGCAGCGTCCGTTGCTGGGTGCCGATGGATGACGATCACACGATGTTCTTCATGTTCTCGGGTGGCATGAACCCCGGAGCAAGCGTCAGCCCGGAGCGCCGCGCCGCGTTCAACATGGGCGCTATGGAGCCCAACACAACCGGCTGGCTCGGCCGCTGGCGCATGACAGCAAACGCGGACAACGACTACCAGGTCGACCGCGAATCCCAGAAGAAGGACAGCTACACCGGCATCACCGGCATCCACCTCCAGGACCAGGCAATCACCGAGAGCATGGGCCACATCTATGACCGCTCCCACGAGCACCTGGCGACCAGCGACTCCATGGTCATCCGTAGTCGTCGCAAGCTGATCGAGGCCGCGAAGGCGCTTCGCGACCACGGCGAAGTCCCGCCCGGCGTCGACAACCCTGAGGTCTACGCCGTCCGCACCGGCGGCGTCATCCTCCCCCGTGACGCGGACTGGATCGATGCCACCAGCGAACTGCGCAAAGCCTTCCTTAAGCACGCGGAGTTAACCCCCGCCATTCTCGGTAACGTCCCGGGCGCCTAGTCCCGGCAGAACAGGAGACAGATCATGAGCAAGTTCCGCATCATGCCCCACAACCGCCTTCAGGAGTGGGTCGCCGAAGAAAAAGGCTACTACGGAGCCGAAGGCCTCGAGTACGAGTTCGTCCGGCCCGCCCGCGTCGGCCGTCAGGCACTCGGAGCCGTCGACTCCACCGTGCAGTCGGCCGACGGCGCGCCCGCGCCCGTGATGACCGGCGCCTTCGAGTCGATGGAGTCTGGCCGCGCCTGTGAGGTCAGCTCTGCCTGCCACTGGGCCGTCAACATGGCGTCCTCCGCCGAGCACGGCATCATGTGGGGCCACGCCTACAGCATGACGCCCGCCGGCATCTACGTGGCGCCGGAATCCGACATCCGCCGCCCCGAGCAGCTGCGAGACGTCGAGGTCGGCGTTGGCTATCACTCCGGCAGCCACTTCTCGGCGCTGCAAGCGCTGGAGCCATTCGTCCCCCCATCCGAGGCGAAGCTCCGCTTCATCGGCAGCCCGGCGGACCGGCTCGACCTCCTGATCGACCGCCAGACCCAGGCCGCCAACATCTTCGGCATCCAGCGCGAAATCGCCGAGCAGCTTGGCTTCCGCAAGGTGCTGGACACGACATTCATGATCGGCTTCCTGATCAGCGGCGACGCATCTGTCGACGACTGCCAGAAGTACTTCAACGCGCTGCAGCGGGCGCAGGTCGACATCGACCTCGAGCCCGAGCGCTACAAGCACTACTTCGAGCAGGACGTCCCGGAGCGCTACAAGGAGCTCGTCGACGTGCGGGCCTTCGGCCTGGCCGAGCGCCTGGTTTTCGAGGACTACACGCGTGAAATGTACGAGCGCACTCACCGCTGGATGCTCGATCTGCAAATATTCCCGCAGGACCAGGCCGGTACGGCTGAGTTCGACAAGGCAGTCCTGGTCTAGACGCCTTTCTCCGCGAAAGCGAGAATCGGGGCGGCGGGCGCGAATCGCCTGCCGCCCTTTGTCATGATGGAGCAAGAGACCAGCGCAGCACGCGAGTACCACGAGGCGACCAAACACCGCCCCGGTGAGTCAACGCAGCGCCGCCTGATCGACGTGGAGCTCATCCCCAAACAGTACAAGCGCTACATTGGCCTGCCCGCGATGCGTCTGCCCTCACCCGGCGATCCGGATGGCCCGCTGACGCTGCCCGCGCTGTCGGCGCTATTGCATTACTCGGCCGGCATCCTCCGCCGGCGCCGTATCAACGGCCAGGACGTCGAGTTCCGCGCCGCATCCTGCACCGGCGCGCTGTACCACATCGAGCTCTACGTCGTCTGCGGCGCCGTCGGCGATTTGCGTTCCGGCGTCTACCACTACGACGCGCCGGCGGAGACGCTGGTTAGCCTGCGGGACGGCGACTACCGGGCGGCCATCGCCGACGCCGCGGGCATTGAGGACTCAGCCCCCGAGGCCTTTGTCGTCATGACGGCCACGTTCTGGCGCAACGCCTGGCGCTACGAGGAGCGCGCCTACCGCCACGCCTTCTGGGACAGCGGGACGATCGCGGCCAACCTGCTCGCCCTCGCGGATGCCCGCGGGCTCGCCCCTCGATTGAGCGTCGGCTTCATCGACGACACCGTGAACCATCTGCTCGGCGTCGACGATCACCGCGAAGCAGCTACATGTATCGTTGCGTTTGGCGCCGGAGCACGGCACGCAGCCACCCCGGAGATAGACACGCTCTCGGAGTCGACGGAGCCGCTGTCGAAGACCGAGATCGAGTACCCGGCGATCTGGCGCACCCACGCCGCAACCAACCTGCGCCACGCGCCCGCCCTGCGCCAATGGCTCGATAACGCGCCCGATGAAGCGCGGCCGAAGGCTTCAGCGCAAACAAGCGCGGCCCTTGAGCGCATCATCGGCCGGCGCGGTTCGGCCCGCCACTTCAAGGACGAGCCGTTGACCCGCCCGGAGCTGGGCGAGCTGATGGAGGCCGCCATCCAGCCGATAACCGCTGACTTCCCGGCGCTGACTCAAGCATTCGCAATCGTCAATGACGTGGAAGGCCTTCCGGTCGGGACCTATCGCTCAGACACGCAGGCACAGCGCCTGCAGCGACTTCAACGCGGCAACTTCCGTGAGGCGGCAGCCCACCTCGCCCTGGAGCAGCCCGCCGCGGGCGAGGCAGCTCTGAACGTCTACTTCATCGCGCACCTCGACGACGTCCTGACCACGCAGGGCGAGCGCGGCTACCGCGCGGCGCAGCTCGAGGCGGGCCTCCGCGGCGGCCGCGTCTACCTCAAGGCCACGGCGCTCGGCCTGCGTGCCACGGGCCTCACCTTCTACGACGACGAGGTCGCAAAGCTGTTCGGCGAGCCCGAGGACGCAGCCGTGCTCTTCCTCATCGTCGTTGGCCGCTAGACGCGCGCTCCGTGCTAAGGTGCGCGGGATCATGCGCTACCCCGTCATCTTCTTCGACCTCGACGGCACCCTCACCGACCCAACCGAAGGCATCACAAAGTCGGTGCAATACGCGCTCGCGAAGTTCGGCATAGCCACCGATCTGGATCAGCTTCGTTCCTTCATCGGCCCGCCGTTGCACCACTCGTTCATGGCCGAGTACGGGTTCGACGAGCCAACCTCGCGCCGGGCGGTCGAAGCCTACCGCGAGTACTTCGGCGACCGCGGCATCTTCCAGAATCGAATGTTTGAAGGCATCCCGGAGCTGCTGCAGGGCTTGCGGCGTGCCGGGGGCGCGCTTTGCGTCGTTACCTCCAAGCCAACCGTCTACTCCGAGCAGATCGTGCGCCACTTCGGCCTCGACGCCTTCTTCGACGCGGTGATAGGACCGGGGCTTGACCTCTCAAACGCTGAAAAAGCGACCCTGGTTCGCCGGGCAATGGACCGTTACGCGGGCCACGCGCCGGCCGGCTTCGTCATGGTTGGCGACCGTGAGCACGACATCATCGGCGCCTGCGCCAACGCCATCGACTCCGTAGGCGTGACCTACGGCGCCGGCTCGCGCCAGGAGCTGACCGCCGCAAGCGCAACCCACATCGTGGACACGCTCGCGGATCTGGAGGCGCTACTACGCGGCTGAGTCTACGAGCGCGAGGCGGAGCGCAGCTTGATCACGGTACCTTGGCCTGGACGGCTCTCGACTTCGAGCTCGGCGCCAATGCTACTGGCGCGCTCCGACATTGAAACGAGTCCCATGTGCCCCGGGAAGCTCTGGCTCGTGTCGAAGCCGATGCCGTCGTCTCCCACCTCGAGGACGTAGGAGCCGTTGTCGGCGGCAAATCGTACCGTCGCTTTCGTCGCGTGCGCGTGCTTGACCACGTTGTGCAGCGCCTCCTGCCCGATGCGGTAGAAGATCTCTTTCTGCGCCAGGTCCATCTCCGGCTCTTCTGTCAGATCGGCCGTGACCTGAATCCCGTAGCGCGCCGCGGTCGCCCCGATCTGCTTGTCGAGCGCCGCCATCAGCCCTTCGATCTCCAGCGACTCGGGCCGTAGTTCGAAGATCAGAGCCCGCATCTCCACCAGGCCTGCCTCCGCCAGCGAGAGCACGTAGTCGACCGGCTCGGCGGCCTTTCCCGGCTCGCGGTCCAGTAGAGTCCTCGCCGTGCGCGCGCCCAGCGCGATGCCGTACAGCGCCTGCGATACCGAGTCGTGAAGCTCGCGCGCCAGGCGCTGTCGCTCCTCCACCGCCGCAAGTTGTTGCGCCTGCTCGTAAAGGCGCGCGTTCTCGATCGCAACCGCCACCTGCGTCGCCACGGCGGTGACCAGACCGGCGTGACGCTCCGTGTAGAAGTTCGGATCGTTATGGGACACCGTCAGCATGCCGATGACGCGGTCGTTTGTCTCCAGCGGAACGCCCATCCAGGAGTGGATGTCCTTATACGCGGTTTCGAAGAGGTCCCGTGAGCCCCGCTGGTACGCCACCGCGATCGGCGAGCCGCTGTTGCGTACGTCGCCCTCGATCGCGACCTGTCCGGCGCCGACGCGCTCCCAGATCCCTTCGATATCCGCGAGCGCCACCCGCATGATCGGAGACTGAGAGGAATCGGACGTTTTCGAGTCCAGCATGACCAGCCCATCGCCATCCAGGACAAAGAGGCTACAGCGGCTGTAGTCGGCGATGTTCTTGACCTGGTCGATGATCGTCTGCACCAGCGGCTTCAGCGCCAGGTTCGACGCGATGTTGCGCGACACCGTGAGAAGGCTCGTCAACTCGTGCGTGCGCTCCGCCACCTGGCGCTCCAGCTCCTGCCGGGCCGCGACTCGCTCCGTGATGTCTCGAACCACCGCCACTATGGAATCGTCGGACAGTGGCGAAATCGCCGCTAAATGCCACTCGGAGCGATCATTGGCCCTCCGCTCGAACTCAATGGTTACCGTCCTCCGCTCCCGCAAAGCGGTACCAATTGAGGCGAGTATCGTGTCCACCACTGCCTCGGGCATCACGTCATAGAGCGTTTGCCCAACACTGCCATGCGGCATGGTGTTCTTCATCGGTGAATTCGTCTCCGCAACGGCGAGGAAACGTCCCTGGCTATTGACCGTGAACACCATGTCGGACATCGCGGCGAAAAGCGCCTTCAGCTCTTCCTGGGCCGCTTCACGTTCGTGCACCTCGCGCTGAATGTCTGCCGTCATCTGGTTGAACGAACGCCCCAGCGCCGCCAGCTCATCGCCGCCGCTCACCGGGATCCGGTTGCCGAAGTCACCTTGCGCCACGGCACGTGTACCCTGGGCCAGCGCCTCGATCGGCCGGACCAGCACGCGGCGGTTCAGGTAGCTCGCACCCAGTAGCGCGATACCGAACAGCGCCGTCATCGAGACCAGGACGTAGAGCATCGTCTGGTCCGCCTGCTGATCGATCTCGGCTGTGATTGCCGCGGCTTCCGCCGTTAGCTCGGAAATCGGCGAGGCCACGGCGAAGCCCCCGCCGACCGCGATCATGGGCGCGTAGGCGATGAAAAACTCCGCCCCGCCCATCCGGACCCGCTCGATGCCGCGTTCGCCGGCCTGCATTCTCCCGACAACGCCGGCGAGCACCTCATTGTCTTTTGAATCCAGCTCATTCGTCAGCAAGTCGAAGGCGTTAGTCCTCAGGAGATTCCCGTCGACATCCACGTAAAAGGCGAATCCACTTTCCGTTGGCTTGATCTCGTTGACGGTGTCCGCGAGGTTGCCAATCAAAAGGTCTACCTCGAACAAACCACGGAACCTGTCTCCTTCGTAGACTGGCGTCAGAGCCGTAATCACCAACCCTTGCCCGGCCCGATCCTGGTAGGGCGCAGTCCAAACAGTGTTGCGGTCCGGATTGTGCTCCGGGTCCGTGTCATCAAAGACGTCTACGAGATCAATATCAGGAGGTGTGGTCTCGTACACAACGCCTCTTGGCGGGTAATAGCGTCCCATGCCGCTGGTGGCCACAAAGATGATTGCTATGGGATGGAAGCTGTCACCGCGTATCTCCCCAGGAAACCTGGACAGCAATGCCGGAAACAGCGCCTCGAGCGCGGAAGAGTAGGCGATGTCGTCCAGCACTGCCTCATCCAGGGTATCCCTGGGTAAGACGATCAGGTCGGCACGCCTGTCCGGGTGAACGTCCTGCCAGATGCCGTTTTCGGCGCGTGTCAAACGCGAAACGTCATACGGTGCGCTGCCGCCGGTGGCCTTGAACTCCGCCATGTACTGGGCTGCTCGGTGTCCGATCTCCGCCGCCCATTCCATTTGCAGCGAGCCCAGGTCGGCCTGAGCATTCGCAACGTCCTGAAGTATCAGCTTGCCCTGCTGTTCGAGCGCCTCCTGGCTGCGGTCGGTCGCGTTATCGCGCGTGCGGTTGAAGCCAATGAAGACGAATGCGGCAGTCGCGGCGCCGATGACCAGGAAGAGCACCAGAAGCGCCAGGTTGAGCTTCAGCCCAAGGCTATCGAGCTTCTGCTCCCGGCGAGATACCGGAAGTCCCATCACTAACCCGGCGTGCTCAGCTCGGCGAGGCCGTTCTGCGCCGCGTAGAGCGCCGCCTGCGTTCGGCTCTGCACGCCGAGCTTGAGAAGGATGTTGCTGACGTGTGTCTTCACGGTCTTCTCACCGATGAACAGGTCACGCGCGATCTCCTTGTTGGCCTTGCCCTGGGCCAGGAGTTTCAGGACATCGTTCTCCCGCTCAGTCAGAGCGTCAGGCGGCGCGATCTCTGGCGTGCGCACCTCGCGCATGAGGCGCGCGGCGGCCTGAGGCGATAGCTGGACCTGGCCCTCTGCCGCGGCCTTGATCGCGCGCCGTAGCTCATCCGACTGCGTGTCCTTCAGCAAGTAGCCGATCGCGCCGGCCTTGATCGCGCCCACCACGGCCGCGTCCTCCAGGACGCTGGTCAGCGCGATGACCTCCGTATCCGGCATCGAGGCGCGGATCGCTTTGGTCGCTTCGATACCGTCCATGACCGGCATCAGCATGTCCATCAACACGACGTCTGGGCTCAGTTCGGCGGCCATCTTCACGGCCTCGGCGCCGTTCTCGGCCTCGCCGACGATTTCGAGCTCAGGGTCGAGGCCAAGAAACATCTTTAGCCCCTGCCGCACCACGCTATGGTCGTCGACAACGAGTATTCGTATTGGCATATCGCCCTCCCGCGCCGCGCGCCGCGTTTACGCGTCACTAACTATAGCGCTCACCTGTAATGCTTAACTCCGCCTTTAGGCGGAGGCAAGCTCTGCCCCCTAGGTCTATGGTCGCTGTCGGCCGCGCGGTCGATTCGCCGGGCAGTGGAAACGGCGAGACTATCAGTGTGAAAGCAATACGAATCCTTCTGGTTGACGATCAAAGCAGCGTCCGGCGCGGCCTGGCGATGCGGCTCCAGCTCGAGCCCGACATCGCCGTCGTAGGCGAGGCCGAAGACGGCAACGCCGCCGTCGAGGCGGCTCAGGCGCTACATCCCGACGTCCTCGTCATGGACTACGAAATGCCCGGCATGGACGGCATCGAGGCAACCCAAGCGCTGGCTGACCTCGGCTCCGAGAGCCGCGTGGTCATGCTCAGCATCCACGACAACCCCACCGTCAAGCAGGCTGCTGCCACCGCGGGTGTCCACACCTTCGTCGCGAAGCACCAGCCGAGTGAGACACTGCTGGCCGCGATACGCAGCGCCGCCGCTCAGTAGCGCGACGACAACAACAGGGGGCCGGCGAACGCCGGCCCCCTTGCAGCGCCATAAAGACGGGAGAGCAGCATGATGAACTCGACCCGGATATCTCTGAAGGACAAACCCGGTACACTCAGCCTCATTGCCGTCGCGGTGATTACGGTCCACGTCATCAACGCTTCCTTGTTTCACCTGGACGCGGCGCTGGCCCAGAAGCTCGCGTGGACGGCGCTGGCGCTCGCGGCCGCCGCGATGTCTTACGTCTCCTACCCGACCATGAACCGGCTTCAGCGCAGCTTCCTGGCTCTTGCCTACGGCCTGCCCGCGGGCGTGGTCGGCGGTGCTGTCCATGTTGCGCACGTCTACGAGCTCGGCGTCGAGAACAGCAGCTGGACGGGCATCCCGATGCTCGTCGCCGGCGTTCTGTTAACCGTCATCGGTGGCACTATGCTGGTGCGGTCCGTTCACGATTGGTGGCGGCGGTTGGCGTTCGTCCCTGCCGGCGTCCTTCTCGGCTTCTTCGTGCTGTTCCCGGTAACCCTGGGCGTCTTTGCCACGAATATCCCGCGCGTGCCGACGTCTGCAACCGAGACTCCGGCCGAACGCGGCCTCGCCTACGAGAACGTTTCCTTCCAGGCGGAGCGAGGAAACACGCTGCACGCCTGGTTCATCCCCTCCTCCAACGGCGCGACGATCATCACCGTCCATGGAGCCGGCAAGAACCGCTCAACCGTCATGGACGAAGCTGAGATGCTGGTGCGAAATGGCTACGGCGTATTGATGGTCGATCTCGAAGGCTTCGGCGATAGCGAGGGCCGCGGCAACGCGTTCGGCTGGACCGGCGCTCGCAGCGTGCACGCCGCTACCGCGTACCTCGCAACCCGCGATGATATCGATCCGTCGCGCATCGGCGGACTCGGGCTGTCGATGGGCGGCGAGGTGCTACTGCAGGCGGCGGGCGAGTCGACCGACCTCAAGGCGATCGTTGCAGAGGGCTCGACAGCACGCACGGCAGCAGACTTCCGCGAGCTCAAGTCAATCGGCGAAATCGGCTACGTCCTCCACACGGTAGTTGGCGCAACAATGAGGGCGATCTCCGGCGAAGACACGCCGCCCCCTCTCATGAAGATGGTGCCTCGGATCGCCCCGCGCGACGTCCTCCTCATCGGTTCGCAGGTTGCGGACGAGCTTGACCTGATTTCGCGCTACAAGGAGCTGGGTGGCGAATCCTTCGACATCTGGTTCATCCCGGAGGCTAAGCACATCGGCGGCTTCGACCTGCACCCCGAGGAGTACGAGCAGCGCGTCATCGCCTTCTTCGACGAATCGCTGCTCCAAAACGGACCGCCATCGGTCACAGCACCCTGAGGCACGCGGAAAAGAGAGGAGCCGGCTTTGACGCTGGCTCCTCTCAGCGTTGTTCAGCTGCGACTAAGCCTTCGCCTTCTCCGCCACCGCGTCGAACTGCTCGCGGCGGTCGCGCAAGGCGTCCCACCAGTCGACGCTGCGGGGCAAGAGGAACTCGCCCGATCGCATGTGATACAGCTCCGGGCTGTCGACTCCCGGCGGCAGGACGCCGTGGTCGCGGAAGTCTTTCGCCACCTTGATCAGCTTGCGCCGCGTGCGAATGATCAACGCGTCCGTCGTGCCGAGGTGCTCGCGCGTGCGGTTGTAGATCGGCCCCATCGTCTCGGTGACGGCCATGTCCTGCTGGCGGATGCCGCGGATGCCGGAGTAGCTTCGCATCTCGGACTGCTCCTGGCGGTCGATCAAATAGTCGTTGGCCAGCGTCTGGTCGATGTTGAAGCGGTCGTACCAGCCCGTGCCGTTGGGCAGCCACGTCGTCGGCCCCACGGTGCCACCCTCAACGCCCACGCTGCGAGGGCCGCCGGCCCGGACCGCGTTCGGGCCGCGCTCGCGCGCCGGCAACGAACCGGTGGCCTGCGGCTCGGCAAGCTGGGCGTTGCCTTCCAGCTGCGGCCGCACCAGCACCTCCCAGTGCATGGTGTGCGAGTCGTCCATCGGCACGTACATACCGAGCCAGCCCGCCGGGATGACGGCGTAGAACGGGAACATCATGTGCGCCGTGCGCCAGTAGTACGTGTCGTCCTCCGCCGGGCGGTAGGCGCCGTAGCTGGTGCCGATCGGCGTGTCGATGATGCTGAAGCGCGGCGTGCGCTCGCGGTACTGGTAATAGTTGAAGCTGCCGGGTTCGTAGTCCTCGGCCTTGTTGGCGCCGCCGTGCAGGAAGGCCGCGTGGACCGTGTCCATTTCGCCTTCCCAGCCTTGCATGTAGTTGCAGGGCCGGTGGATCATCGTGATCCGCGCCGGGTCGGTGTTCATCAGCGTGTGTTCGATCTCGGGCAGCGGCGGCGGCACTTCGCGCGGGCCCATGTAGGCCCAGATGATGCCGTTGCGCTCGTGGGTCGGGTAGGCCCGAGCCCTCACCTTGTTCTTGAAGTTGCTCTCGGCGGGCTCGGAGGGCATGTCGACACAGGCGCCCGTCACGTCGAACTTCCAGCCGTGGTAGACGCACCGCAGCCCCTCTTCTTCGTTACGGCCAAAGAACAACGAAGCGCCGCGATGCGGGCAGGCGTTCTGGATCAAGCCGACTGCCCCTGAAGTCGTACGGTAGCCGATCAACTCCTCGCCGAGCAGCTTGACCCGCAGCGGAGGACAGTCCGGCGCCGGCAGCTCGTCCGAGCGGATCGCCGGGATCCAGTACTGACGCATGACGTTACCCATCGCCGTACCGGGACCCACCTGACAGAGGATGTCGTTGTCTTCTTGGCTCAGCATCTGACGTGTCCCCCTGCTACTTCGGCTGTTCAGCGATTATCTGCCTGCTTACCCAGGCTTCGTCAATTCGCAAGGAGCATTTGCCCGCAACGCTACGACAGATTATCGGACCTGACGCCGATCGGTAAGTGTCGCCAGTTTGCCTTGGAGAGCGAGGTCTGCTGGGCCCTGCGCCCACTGCGCTGCGCGGGCGAACACTTCAGTCCCCTTCTGGACCGCACCGCAGGGGATTCCGGCAGTAGGTGCAGTCCCCAGGCTGCTGTGGCAAAATATCACCGCTTTCACACCGCGAATTCGGCGGTCGACCCCTCTCCGAGCGAAGGATCAGTTCTGGAATCGGGGGTCCGCCACAGGTCGAAGGTCAGGCGTTGGCGACGAATCAACGGCCCGTCGGCAGTCTGCTAGAGGTTTCGGTCCTTGGAAGTTTCGATTTTTCGGTTGATGGCGAGCCTCGTCGCGATCTCCCCCCTGGTTCCCAGCGCTTGCTGGCGTTCCTTGCTTTGCGCGATCGAGCAGTAGCACGCGCAGCGCTTGCCGGCACACTCTGGCCGGATGCATCGGAAGAACATGCTCAAGCCAGTCTGCGTTCGGCGCTTTCGCGCTTGAACGAAGTCGACCGCACCGTGCTTCGGATCAGGTCGCAAGAACTCTCGCTGGCTGACGGCGTAATCGTTGACGTCCGCGATGCACGAATGCTTGCCCATCGCCTGCTCAACCTGGGCAAGGAACAAGAAGGCGACCTGAGTGACCGTGCGATCTCAACGCTCTCGCTCGACTTGCTGCCTGACTGGTATGACGATTGGGCAGTGGCGGAGGCGGAGGAATGGAGGCAGCTGAGGCTCCACGCGCTTGACGCGCTGGCAGAGAGGTTGACTGCTGCCGGCCGCCTCGCCGACGCCACAAGCGCCGCCCTGGCCGCCGTGAAGGCAGAACCGCTGCGAGAAACGGCTCATGCTGTCCTGATCAGGGTCTACCTGGCAGAAGGCAACAGGGCAGAGGCTCTGGCGGCTTACGAGCATTACCGGAAATTGCTCAGTTCTGAGCTCGGCCTGGAACCCACCGGCCGGATCCAGGCTCTCATCGAAGATCTGCTACGCCCGTAACGGCACCGTGATGGTGCCCTCGCTAGCGTGTGGGTATGCCCCTTAACCGCACGGGCTTAATGATTATCCGCGTCTGGATCGAACGTGGCTCGTCCATGCCGCTACGCGCCCGAATTCGGCTTACTACGAATGTCGACGCAGGTTTTGAAAGCGAGAAAACTCTCGCCGATGTCGCGGCGGTTTCCGCTGCCGTTGAATTGTGGTTACAGGATGTCCTGCGCGACGGCGAACCGCCTTGATGATGAAGTGAAAGCGGTAACGCTGCCGTAACGCTGCTGAGCGCAGGATGAATTCCAACAACGCACGTTATCCAGGAGAAAACTCAATGACCACTGCAACCAGCCTGATTCTCATCGCCGTTGGTGCGGTCCTGGCTTTTGCCGTTAGCTACGAGGTATCCGGCGTCAGCATTCAAACCGTCGGCGCCATCCTCATCGTCGTTGGCGGGATAGGTCTCGCCTTCGCACTCTTGACCCTTGCCGGTTACGCGCCATGGGGCCCCGGCCGAGGTGGTACCGGTCAGCCTCCGACCAACGTCACGCCTCCTCCCACAATCGTCTAAAGCGTCGACCAATGCGAAGGTGTAGCAACGGTGCTCCCCGTTGAGCACGGTTGCCGCCGGACGACGCGTACGCCATGGAACGAAATGACCTATTTATCCTTGCAGCCCGAGCTGCCAAGAAGTGAACCAATCATGGAGAAAGGGGTTACAACATGCGTCTCGGCGGACTACTAACAGCTGTCCTCATCGTCCTCTTCGTCATCTGGGTTTTCTAGGTCCCTGGACGCCCAGGCTTCCAAAGCTAAGAAGGAGCTCAATGTGACCCTGGCCGAACTCTGTTTCATCGTCGCCACGTTGGCGTTGATAGTTGACGCGCTTCCAATGATCGGCATCGTAAGCCCGGTCAAGCTGCAATCCACGGGTATGGCGCTCGTGGCATTCGGGCTGGCACTCGGCGCGGGTCTTGCCAACAGGCTGGGCGTCGAGGGAGCAATCATTTGAGGGACCGGCGCGCCGCACAGGCCGAACGACACCGCCGGCCTTGAACGCAGCCTCAACTGCTTCAGGCAACTAGCGAGTCCTCCGTGAATCCTCCAACCCCGAGCCGGGGCTTCAAGCCCAGGTCTTGTCCAAGGTGTGGTGATGACCCTTTCTTCGATGAGGGTTTGCCGGGGCCGCGGCCACTTGCTAAATCAACGCCAGATTTTCACCTGCGCCTCGCGAGAGCGCAGGGCCAGAGGAGTTAACCAATGAGTATTATCGCGTGGATCGTCGTCGGCTTGGTCTCGGGCCTGATTGCAAAGGCCCTCATGCCGGGGAGGGAGCCTGGCGGGCTCATCGTCACCATCTTGCTGGGCATCGCCGGCGCCTTTGTCGGTGGCTATCTGGCAATTGCCATGGGAATCAGCGACGGCGTAAACAACTTCGACCTGGGGACCATCGTCCTGGCGGTCCTCGGCGCCATGCTGCTGCTAATCGTCTACCGCTCCCTATTCGGCGGCGGCAGGTTGCGAGTCTGAGACCGTCCGGGAGCCCAGGGCCGTAACGGCCGGATCCCGGCCTTTACCTCCGGGAACAGTCCCGGGCCAATGTGGTTTGGCGGCCCTGGCCTCCCGCGTTCTTCCGTCCGGTCTTCCATCAGACTAAACGCCGTGGTTCTCCACCAGCGGCGCCAGCGCGAATGCCTCCGGCGCCACCCGCCCCTGCTGCAGGTCCAGCGTCGCCTCGATGCCGTCGGAGATGCTGTTCGGCAGCACCCAACCACCAGCCCGCACGGCGTACACGTCGGGCGTATCGACAGCCGGCGGCGTCTCGCCGTGGTCTCGCAGGCGACGCGCCGCTTGCAGCAGCAGGTGGCGTAGGCGGATCACCATCAGGTCTGACGTGCCGAGGTGCTCCTTCGAGCGATCCATGACCGGCCCCATGCTCTCGGTCACGGCCTCGTCCTGAATGCCGATTCCCTTGATCCCGGTGTAACTGCCGTTCTTCTGGAACTCGCGGTCGAGCAGGTAGTCGTTCGACTTGTTCTGCTTCATTCGCCACGCGCCCAGAAACCCCGACTCCGCGGGCAGGTAACCGTACTCGGGGTGCAGCTCGTAGGCCGGCCTGATCGCGCCCGTCGTGGCCCAGGGGTTCGGCACGCTGATTTGCCACCGCATCATGTGCGTGTCGTCCACCGGCACGATCGCCAGCACGCCGATGCGCCGTCCCAGGACGCCGACCGGCGGCATCGCGTAGAACGGGTAGAGGTACTGCGCCACGCGCCAGTATGTGCTGTCTTCCTCCGCCGGCCTGTACGAACCGTAGGTCGCGCCCCACGGCGTGTCCGTGACCGTCATCTTCGGGTCGCGGCGCTTCAACGCGTAGTAGTCCATCGTGCACGGCTCCATCTGCTCCGCGCTGTACGCGCCGAAGTGCAGGAAACCGATGTGCGTCGTGTCGAGGTCGCCTTCGAACCCTTGCAACCACGAGCAGTCGCGCAGGAACTTGGCGACCGTGCAGTTCTCCGAGTTCGGCGCCTCCAGGCCCGGCAGCGGCGGCGGCGTCTCTCGCGGTCCCATGTAGCACCAGACGATGCCGTTCTTCTCCTCCGTCGCGTAAGCCCGCGCCCGCACCTTCGTCTTGAAATTCGACTCCGCCGGTTCCGACGGCATGTCGACGCACGCGCCCGTCACGTCGAACTTCCAGCCGTGGTAGACGCACCGCAGCCCGTCCTCCTCGTTGCGGCCGAAGAACAAAGACGCGCCACGGTGCGGACACGAATTCTGGATGATGCCGGCACGTCCTGACGTCGTCCTGAAGCCGATGAGGTCCTCGCCGAGAAGACGCAGACGCACCGGCGGGCTGTCAGGCTTCGGCACCTCGGTCGTCATCAGCGCCGGTATCCAGTACTGCCGCATCAGGTCGCCCATCAGCGTGCCGGGACCGACCTGCGTCATCGCCTCGTTGTCTTCTTTGCTCAGCATGACTTCAACCTCAACTGTGGCCCTTTAGCGGGGGCTCGGGGGACACCCCCGATTTCTAAATCACGCGAATTCTAACGCGTCAGCAAGTCTCGCATCCGGCCCAGCGCCGTCTCGATGTTCTCCACCGTGTTCGCATAGGAGAAGCGCAGATAGCCCTCCCCGTACGCCCCAAAGCTCGTCCCGGCGATCGTCGCCACGCCCGCCTCTTCCAGCAGCCGGTTCTGCAGCGTGTGCGCGTCCATGCCCGTGCCCGTGATGTTCGGGAAGGCGTAGAACGCGCCGCCTGGCGTGCGGCAGGTGACGCCCGGCAGGTCGTTCAGCCCATCGACGATCACGCCGCGTCGCTCGTCGAACGCCGCCACCATCGTGTCGACGGATCCCTGCGGCCCGCGCAGCGCCTCGATGGCGGCGAACTGCGTCGGCGCGTTGACGCAGGAGTGGCAGTTCACCGCCAGCCGCGTCGCCGCCTCGACCAGAGACTCCGGCCACACGCCGTAGCCGATGCGCCAGCCCGTCATCGCGTACGTCTTGCTCCAGCCGTCGAGCAGGATCAGACGATCCTCGAGCTCCTTGTACCCCAGCAGCGACACGTGCTCCTGCTCGTCGTACGTCATGCGCGAGTAGATCTCGTCGCTCATCACGGCGACCTGCGGGTGCGCTTCCAACCCCGCCACCAGCTTGTCAAACTCGGCCCGAGCCACGGTGCCGCCCGTCGGGTTCGCCGGCGAGTTCACGATCAGCAGCCGCGTGTCCGGCGTGATAGCGGCCAGCACCGACTCCGCGTCGAACGAGAAGTCGTTCTCCTCCAGCAACGGGACCGGCACCGCCTTCGCGCCCGTGAAGTTGATCACCGACTCGTAGATCGGGAACCCCGGATTGGGGTACATGATCTCGGCCCCCGGCTCGCCGAACATCAGGATCGCGAAGAACATCGTCACCTTGCCGCCCGGCACAACGACGACGCGACCGGGGTCGACGTCCACGCCGCGGTACTTCGCGATGTCCTCGACGACCGCCTTGCGCAGCTCCGGGATCCCCGGCGACGGCGTGTAACCGTGGTGCCCATCGCGCAGCGCCTTGATCGCCGCCTCGACGATGTGCGGCGGCGTCTTGAAGTCGGGCTGGCCGATGCCGAGGTTGATGATGTCGCGCCCCTGCGCCGCCAGCGCCTCGGCGCGCGCCAGGACGTCGAACGCAGTCTCCGTGCCGAGCCGCGAGATCGCTTCTACGGGATGCAGTTCAGCAGCCACGGCTACATCAACCTCGGCTTCGGCCCGCCATCGATCTGGATCGACGCGCCCGATATCCAGCTCGCGGCGTCGGACGCCAGGAACACGGCCGCGCCGGCAACGTCAGAAGGCAGGCCGACACGTCCCATCGCGATGTTTACCGCCAGCTCCTCGTCCGTCGCCGTGCGATTCGGGTCGTTACGAGTGCGGTCCGTCTGGATCAGCCCCGGCATCAGCGCGTTGACCCGTACTTTCGGCGCCCACTCGGCCGCCATGCTGCGCGTGAAGCTCAGGATCGCCGCCTTCGTCGCCGAGTACAGCGCCATCGTTGGACTCGGGACCAGGTTGAGCTGCCCCGCCACGGACGACATGTTGACGATCGAACCGCCCGTCTCCTGCTGCTGCATGATCGGCACCACCGCCTTGCCGCAGAGGAACTGGCTGCGCACGTTGGTGCTGAACGCGCCGTCGAAATCGGACGCCTCCAGCTCCAAAAGCAGCCCGCGTTTGAACGTTGTGCCCCAGCTCGACCCCGCATTGTTGACCAGCACGTCGATCTTGCCGAACGCACCCATCGCCGTGTCGACGATGCGCTGGATCTGCGCCGGGTCGCTCACGTCGACCGACACGCCAACCGCCCGCCGCCCCGTCGCCTCGATCTCGGCCACCGCGGCGTCGATCTTCCCCTGCTGACGCGCCGCCACCACGATGTCCGCACCGGCCTCCGCCATCGCCAGCGCAACCCCCTTGCCAATCCCGTCCGACCCACCCGTGACAATCGCCACGCGACCGCTCAAATCAAATCCCGCCAAGCCAACCTCCCGAGCTATATGCCCGTCCCTGTCCCGCGTTCCCTGTTCCCTGTTCCCGTCACGCATCTTGCACCACCAACGTATCCACTCGCCACCACGCTGCCCACTACTTGTTACTTGTTGCCTGTTGCTTGTTGCCTGTTACTTGTCACTTGGATGTAGACTCGCCTCAACCCCGCGTCCGGCTGCGCAAAGGAACCATCGCCATGATCATCGACGTCCACGGCCACTACACCACCGCGCCGGCGGAGCTACGGGCGTGGCGTCAGCGCCAGAAAGACGCCATCGGCACGCCGTTCAACGAGCCGCTGAACATCTCCGACGACCAGCTGCGCCAGACGCTCGAGGCGGGCCAGATCAAACTGCAGACCGACCGCGGCACGGACCTCACGCTGTTCTCGCCCACCGCCGGTGGCATGGAGCATCACGTCGGCGGCCCCGAGACCAGCCTGCTGTGGACGCGCACCGTCAACGACATCATCAACCGCGTCTGCACCCTCTATCCGGACAACTTCGTCCCGGTCTGCCAGCTGCCGCAGTCCCCCGGCGTCTCACCGGCGAACTGTATCGAGGAGCTGGAGCGCTGCGTGGAGCAGCTCGGCTTCGTCGGCGCCAACCTCAACCCTGACCCGTCGGACGGCTACTGGACCGACCCGCCGATGTCCGACAAGTACTGGTACCCGCTGTACGAGAAGCTGGTTGAGCTCGACGTCCCGGCCATGATCCACGTCAGCAGCTCCTGCAACCCCAACTTCCATGGCACCGGCGCCCACTACATCAACGGCGACACCACGTTCTTCATGCAGATGATCCTGTCCGACCTGTTCAAGGACTTCCCAACCCTGAGGTTCATCGTCCCGCACGGTGGCGGCGCGGTGCCCTACCACTGGGGGCGCTATCGCGGCATCGCCCAGGACGCGAAACGCCCAACGCCCGAAGAGCTGATGAACAACATCTGGTTCGACACCTGCGTCTATCACCAGAAGGGCGTCGAGACTCTGGTCGAGGTCATGGGCCCCGACAACGTGATCTTCGCCTCGGAGATGATCGGCGCCGTCCGCGGCATCGACGACCGCACCGGCCGCTACTTCGACGACACGAAACCCTACGTCGACGCGCTAAACCTCAGCGCCGAAGAC
>DASTLN010000237.1:0-13259 GCA_035714925.1 Dehalococcoidia bacterium
GAACGAATTCTCTTTGAGAAGGCGCAGCAGATGAGCCGACAGGCGAAGATGCGCAGCCTTCAACGCCCCGGCGTAGTCCACCAACATCGCATCGTCCACAGTCCCTCGCCTCAAGGAGGAGAGGGACACGCGGCAGCGAGGGAGAAGTTCAAACGCCTCGTCATCGCCAACGCCAGCAGGGTTAGTAGGGACGCAGTCCCTGCGGGGGGAGTCTGAGGGGTCTCCCCTCAGGAATTAGTTTAGATAGAAGGCGAAGCGCACAAACCCAAGCGATAGCGCGGGCGCCGGACGCGCAGCCTTCGACGCTCCTACGCAGTCCGCCAACGTATGCCCGTATGCCCTATGCCCGTATGCCCTATGCCCTATGCCCTATGCCCGGCGGGAGGTTAGCCCCCAGACCGCCTACTCCACCGGCGCGTCATCCAACCGCGACCACTCCCCAAACGACCCGTCGTAGTTCCGCACCCGCTCGAACCCCATCAGCTTCAGTACCAGCGCAGACTGCGCTGAGCGTCCGCCACCCTGTCAAAGCGTGATCACCTCTTTGTCCGGCGTGATCCCACACGACTCGAACAGCTGCCGCAACGCCTCCGGGTCCTTGAACGCCTCAGCCTCCTCCGCCAACATGCTCAACTTGTTCTCGAGATGCACCGCACCGGGTATGTGCCCCGCTTTCGGGTTGCCCCGCGCCTCGCTGCCGTCCCACTCGCCGTCGCTGCGCACGTCAAGGATGATCACGTCCGGGTTTGCGATCGCGGCCCGCACGTAATCCGCCGTCGCCAACTTCGACTCGTCGGCACGCGGTACGAACGTCGCCGGCGCCGGCTTCGACTCCGCCATCGTGATCGCCCGGCCTTCCGCCAGCCAGCGCGGCCAGCCGCCATCCAGCACGCGCACGTTCGTGTGGCCGTAATAGCTCAGGCACCACCACAGACGCCCCGATGACACCGCCCCATTGGCGTCGTACGCCACGACGGTCGTCTCCGGCCCAATGCCCAGCGCCGACATCGCCGCGCCGAATTCCGCCGGCCCCATCACCAGCCGATGGTCCGCGGCGCTCTTATAGGGGTGCGCCTCCGAGAACACGGCCCCGGGGATGTGCGCCCGCCGGTACGCCCCGGCCCCGTCGCAATCCACGATCCGCAGGTTCGGATCGCCCAATCGCGCCTCCAGCCAGCCGCCATCGACCAGCACCGCGCCGTCCCGATACTCGCTCACGCCTAACCCCTTGTCATCCTGATGCCTGCAAGGCAGGCGGAGGATCAAAACGCCCCGTCACAACGCAACGCCTCACCACGGGCCACCAGCACGACGACCTCTGCGCGGCAGCCATGCCCGTATGCCCGTATGCCCGTATGCAGCCCCGTCACTCGATCGGCGTGTCCTCCCGATTCCCCCACTCGCCGAAGGAAGCGTCATACACCCGCACGTTCTCGAACCCCAGGAGCTTCAGTGTCAGCGCAGACTGCGCCGCTCGAATGCCACCCTGTCAAACGGTGACTATCTGTTTATCCGGCGTGATGCCGCAGGCCGCGTACATCTCTCGCAGCTCATCGGCGCTCTTCCAGCGCTTCTCGTCATCCGCCGTCAGGTTGTTCATCCACTCCAGGTGCACCGCGCCCGGGATGTGACCGGCGCGCTTGTTGCCCCGCAGGTTGCTGCCGTCCCACTCCCCGTCCGACCGCACGTCCAGCACCACGACGTCTGGGTTCTCCAGGTCCGCCATGATCTGCTCCGCCGTCGCGTACAACGAGTCGTCGGCGCGCGTCGTGAACGGTGTCGACGCGCTCGGCTTGGGCTGCGCCATCGTCACCGGACGGCCCTCTTTCAGCCACAGGTTCCAGCCACCGTTCAGCACCTTCGCGTTTGTGTGGCCGTAGTAGTTCAGACACCACCAGAACCGCCCCGCCGTCGTCGACCCCGCGTCGTACGACACCACCAGCGTGTCGTCGCCGATTCCGAGCCGCGCCATCTCCGCCGTGAACTGCTCCGGCGTCATGATGAAGCGCCGGTCGTCCGGGTTCTTCATGAAGTTGTCGCTCGGGCTGACGGCGCCCGGAATGTGCACCCGCCGGTACGCGTCAGGCGGGTCGCAGTCAACCACGCGCAGGTTGCCGTCCTCAAGATGCGCCTGCAGCCAGTCCCCATCGACCAGCATCTCCGGGTGAGCGTAATCCGCCATCTCAACCTCCTCAGGCGCTATCTACCTCGAGCGGGCTCATTCTGCGAACCCGCGCCCCCGCCTGTCAACGCAACCACGGCGGCGTCCCGCACTCGCCGCGGCGGCAGCCCCCCCCGTATGCCCGTATGCCCGGGGAGGATGCGGCCTGGGGCAACCCCTACGCCCGCGCGAAAATCAGCGCCGCGTTATGCCCGCCCAACCCGATCGACGTCGACAACGTCGCCTCCAGGTCCTGCACCGGCCGCGCCGCGTTCGGCACGTAGTCCAGGTCGCACTCCGGGTCCGGCTCCTCGTAGTGCATCGTCGGCGGCAGCACCTGGTGATGCAGCGCCAGGATGCTGAAGATCGCTTCCGCCGCGCCCGCCGCGCCCATCATGTGTCCCGTCATCGATTTCGTGGAGCTCACGGCCAGCCTGTAGGCGTGCTCGCCGAACACCTTCTTGATCGCCATCGTCTCCACGCGGTCGTTCATCGGTGTCGCCGTGCCGTGCGCGTTCACGTATC
Organism: Dehalococcoidia bacterium; assembly: GCA_035714925.1. Classification (GTDB taxonomy): domain Bacteria; phylum Chloroflexota; class Dehalococcoidia; order DSTF01; family WHTK01; genus WHTK01. The sequence continues at coordinate 2,687 of DASTLN010000237.1, forward strand.
CCACCTGCTCCGGCGCCAGCCCGGACTTGCGCAACGCCATGTTCATCGCCAGGGCCGCGCCGCGCCCGTACTCATCCGTCGCCACCATGTCGAAGGCGTCGTTGCTCGACCCGTAGCCCACCACTTCGGCGTAGACCCGAGCCCCGCGTGCCTGCGCGTGCTCCCAGCTCTCCATCACGACTGCCCCGGCGCCCTCACCGACAACGAAGCCGTCTCGGCACCGGTCGAACGGCCTGCACGCCCGCGACGGGTCATCTCCCGGCGTCGCGATCGCGCGCAGCGCGTTGAATCCCGCGTACAGGTTCGGCGTAATCGGCGCCTCGGCCCCGCCCGCGATCATGATGTCGGCGTCGCCGCGCTTGATGATCTCAGCCGCCTCGCCGATTGAACCCGCGCCCGTGGCGCAGGCCGAGATCACGGCCATGTTCGGTCCCGTCGACCCCGTATGGATCGCGATATATCCACTGGCGGCGTCCGGCAGGATGTTGGTCAGGAAGAACGGCGTCACCCGGCGCGGGCCCTTCTCGTGCAGCACGCGCGACTGCTCCTCGAGCAGCGTGTAGCCGCCCGCCCCTGACCCGTAGACGACGCCCGCGCGCTCGCCTAGCCCGCCACCGATCTCGATACCTGCGTCGCGCACCGCCTCCAGCGCCGCATTCACCGCGAACTGGCAGAAACGGTCGATGTGGCGCAGGTTCTTCGAGTCCATGACGTCTTCCGGTATGAAGTCGCGCACCTCGCCGGCGATCGCGTACTCGTAGGCAGACGTGTCGAACAGCGTGACGTCCCGAATGCCGGAGCGTCCGTCCATCAGCCCTTGCCATGTGGTGGGAACGTCGTTGCCAAGGGGAGTGACAACGCCGAGGCCTGTAACAACAACTCGAGTCATGTGGTCCACCGCGTGAGCGCGGGAGCGTGGATCTTAACGAGTGGTAAGGCCATCAACCGCTGGCCCAAATATAGCACTGCGCTACGCATTCATGCACTCAACACCGCGATCAACCGACGTTCCAATTCATCATCCAACACACCAACCCCTGTCATCATGATGCCTGCACAGCAGGCGGAGGATAAAAACGCTTCCGCCGCCAGCCATCGAGCCAACCCCAGTCCACCAACCTACCGCTAACCACAGCCCCTCTCCGTCGACGGAGAGGGGCGCGCGCCTGCCCTTCGCGGAGCGGAAGGGCCTGCCCTTCGCGGAGTGGAAGGGGCAGCGGGGGTGAGGTGAGGCACCCAACATCGCCATCTACCTGTCCGCGTCCAAGACGACAACGTCCAGGTCAACCTCACCCCACTCAATCCAGACTCCTTGCGACACGAGGTTCGAAGCTGCGGGTTTCAACCTGCAGGGTAGGTAGTTCTCCATCCACGCCCCAACGTCAGACCACATAGTCCCATCAGGGTGAGGGAGGGAAATCGCCACGAGATCAACTCAACACCGCGATCTGCCCCCCCTGTCATCCTGATGCCTGCACAGCAGGCGGAGGATCAAAACGCTTCCGCCGCCGGCCATCGAGCCAACCCCAGTCCACCAACCTACCGCTAACCACAGCCCCTCTCTGTCAACGGAGAGGGGCGCGCGCCCGCCCTTCGCGGAGTGGAAGGGCCTGCCCTTCGCGGAGTGGAAGGGCCTGCCCTTCGCGGAGTGGAAGGGCCTGCCCTTCGCGGAGTGGAAGGGGCAGCGGGGGTGAGGTTGGTACCGCCATAGCCAAACGTATCTCCTCTGCTTGCCGGCCTGCCCTCTGCCCTCTGTTCTCTGCCCTCTGCCCTCTGTCCTCCGTCCTCTGTTCTCTGCCGCGGTGGGGCGGGGCATTGGGGCCCCCGTATACTGGGCCAACCGTGGAACGCGCCTGCATCGTCTACAACCGCTTCGCCCGCAACGCCCCTTCGATCGACCGCCTGCGCGCCGCCGTTGCCGCCGCCGGCCCCGGGTGGCAGATCGACATCCTCGACACCGGCGCGCCCGGCCACGGCATCGAGCTCGCCCGCGAAGCCGCCGCCTCTAGCGCCCGTGCCGTCTTCGCTTGCGGCGGTGACGGCACCGTCAACGAGGTCGTCAACGGCCTCGCCGGCACCGACTGCGCCCTCGGCGTGCTGCGCGGTGGCATGGGCAACGTCTTTGCCAAGGAGGTCGGTATCAGCCGCCGGCCCGAACGTGCCCTCCCTTCCCAGCTCAACGGCGACCGCCGCCGCTTCGACCTCGGCAAGGTGAACGACCGCCGCTTCCTCCTCATGGCCGGCGTCGGTATCGACGCCGAGGTCGTCCGCGCCGTCCCCGAGTCCTGGAAGCGCCTGCTCGGCTCCACCTCCTACGCTATCTGGGCCCTCAGGCTCCTGCTGCGCTACGGCCCCACGCAAGCCGGCTTGACGATCGACGGAGTGTCGCGGCAGGCCAACCTCTTCTGGCTCCTTTTCGGCAACACTCGCTCCTACGGCGGCATCGCCGACATCACCGGGCAAGCCCTGGTCGACGACGGCTGCCTCGACGCCTACCTCTTCGAGGGCAGCGGCTACGCCTGGACCGCCCTCACCTTCACAAAGCTCGCCCTGCGCCGCCACCGCGACGCTCGAGGCGTCTCCTTCCACCGCCTCCAGCACCTCACCATCGAAACCCCCGGCCTCGCAATCCAGGCCGACGGCGAATACGTCGGCCAAACCCCCGCCACCTTCTCAGCAGAGCCACAGGCCCTCGACGTCCTCCTCCCCAAAGGCCGCGCCCAGGAGCTCTTCGCCACCCCCCTCCAGTAGCACCGCCCCAACCCCCGGCAATCGAGCAATCGGGCAGGCTGCCGCGCAAAACCCAACTGTCATCCTGATGCCTGCACCGCAGGCGGAGGACCAGAACGCACCAGCCGCTCCCACCACACCAACGCAGTCCACCATCCCACCGTCACCCACAGCCCCTCTCTGTCAACGGAGAGGGGCGCGCGCCTGCCCTTCGCGGAGTGGAAGGGCCTGCCCTTCGCGGAGTGGAAGGGCCTGCCCTTCGCGGAGTGGAAGGGGCAGCGGGGGTGAGGTTCCACCGCCCTCGCGCCACACACCCCCGTCATCCTGATGCCTGCAGAGCAGGCGGATGACCAAGCCGCCCCGCATGATGCCATCAGCCCCACGCAGTCCACCATCCCACCGTCACCCACAGCCCCTCTCTGTCAACGGAGAGGGGCGCGCGGCAGCGGGGGTGAGGCTACAAAGGTCCGTCCCGGCTAACGCCCCACTGCGGCCACCCACGCACCCTGACGGCAGCCTGCCCGATTGCCCGATTGCCCGCCTGCCCGACTGCCCGATTGCCCGATTGCCCGATTGCCCGCCTGCCCGCCTGCCCGACTGCCCGACTGCCCGATTGCCCGATTGCCCGATTGCCCCCAAAGCCTACTCCCGCGCCCTCACGCTCCCACCCGCGACGTCGTAAACCGCCGCCTCCCGCACAAACGCCTCCGGCAACCACGACCCGCTCGTCGCCGTGAACCAAACCTGCTCGAACCCCGATAGCCCCGCCAGCACCGACGCCCGGCGCCGCTCGTCCAGCTCCGAAACGATGTCGTCCAGCAGCAGTACGGGCGGGTCGTCCTCCGCCGCGCGCAGCAGCTCCGCCTCAGCCAACCGCAGCGCCAGCGCCGTCGTGCGGATCTGCGCCCGCGACCCGAAGGACGCCGCCGATACGCCGTTCAGCTTGATTGCCAGCTCGTCCCGGTGCGGCCCCACCAGCGAGATCCCCGCCCCCGTCTCTCGCCGCCGCTGCGACGCCAGCGCCGCCGCGAAGATCGGCTGCGTATTCTCCGCCGTCGCTTCCTCCGGCACCAGCCCGCGCCACTCATCGCCCAGCTGCGGCTCGTACTTCAGCTCCAGCGCCTCCGGCGCGTCGCCGCTCAGCCCCGCGTGCGACCGCGACGCCAGCATCGCCAGCCGCCGCACCGCGTTCTGCCGCGCCGCGATGATCACCGCCCCCTCCCGGCTGAAGGTGTCGTCCCACAACGTCAGCTCATCCGCCCCGGCGATGCCCTCTTTGATCCGCCGCAGCGTCGCGTTTCGCTGCTGCATGATCCGCGCGTAGCGTCGCACTGCCATGTAATACGCCCGGTCTAGCTGCGACAGCGCCGAGTCCAGGAACTGGCGCCGTCCCGCCGGCGGGCCGGAGATGATGTCGAGGTCGTCCGCCGTGAACAACACCGCCCGCAGCTGCCCCACGAAGTCCACCGCCCGCCGCCCGATGCCGTTAACCCGAAACCGCTTACCCGCCCGCGTCGCGCCCGCCCCCGGCGCCGTCGCCGGCCCAACGACGATCGTCTCCAGCTGGACGTCCCCGGCGCGCCGTTGCACCACCGTCTCCAGCCGCGCAAACGCCTGCGACTCCGTCTCGCCGCCCCAGCCCAGCATCTCGGCATCGTTGCCAGCCCTGACCGAGCGTCCCGACGCCAGCAGATAGACCGCCTCCAGCAGGTTGCTCTTGCCCTGAGCGTTGTCGCCCAGGAACAGCAAACGCCCCGCCGCCAGGTCAAGGCGGGTGTTCTGGTAGTTGCGGAAGTTAGTCAGCTGGAGGTGTCGGACGAGCAAACGGGGCCTCGGCCCCGATTATAGCCATTGCATCGCGGAATGAGACCGCCGTTCTAACGCCCCCGTTGTCCGACCATCCTCGTCATCCTGATGCCTGCAGCGCAGGCGGAGGATCAAAACGCCCCATCCACGCCAACGCTCCTACGCAGTCCACCAACCCACCGCCGTCCACAGCCCCTCTCTGGATGCCGGAGAGGGGCGCGCGGCAGCGGGGGTGAGGTTTGGACGCAGCATCGCCACCTATCCCGTCCGTGTCGAAGACGGCATCGTCCAGGTCAGCCTCGAACCGCCTCCCGCCAGTCATCCTGATTCCTGCAACGGAAGCGGCGGACCCGAGCTTGCCACAGACAACCTTGGCCCCAACCTGCCCACCGTCGAGCAAAAGGCCGACGGCCCGTGGCCAGAAGCTGCAGGTTTCAACCTGCAGAGTCCGTCCTCCACTCACCCCTGGCGGCCTGCCCGATTGCCCGCCTGCCCGTATGCCCGCCTGCCCGTATGCCCGTATGCCCGATTGCCCGTATGCCCGTATGCAAAATTGCACGCACATCTCTGCCTATGTCCTATGTCCTATGTCCTATGGGGGGAGGAAGGGAACGGGGGTCGCCCTACGAGACCACCTTCAGCCGCAACCGCATCAGCTCCGGCCGCGACTCCTCGACGACGCACGCGTGGCCCGTCGCGCTCGTTAGCGCCGCGGCGATAGCGTCCGCCGTCAGCGGCGCGCTCAGCTGCACCTGGATCCGCGAGTCGCCTTCCTGGAAGCGCTCAACCGACGCGCTGTTCACCTGCTCCATCGCGATCAGCGCCTTCTGGAAGTCCATCAGTGCCTGGAACCCCGGCACGGACGACACGCTCAGCGCGATGCCTTCACCGCCCGGTTGGAACGCCGGCTCGGGGACGGCAACGGGAGCCGCTTCGGCCAGCGGCGATGCCGGCGACGCGAGTCGCTCCAGCAGCTCGGCCATGAGCTGCGAGAGGCCGTGTAGATGAGTCACCAACCGGTCAAGCGACCCGGCCAGGTTGGTCAGCTGGCCCGCCAGCTGCGCGCGCTGCTGCTTCTCTTCGGCAAGCTCCGCCTCCAGGCGCTGGGCCAGCTCTTGTAGCGCAGCCCTGTCGCGGGCCAGGTCCTCGCGGGACACACCGGCTTCAGCCGCAGCCGCCTTGTACAGCTCGTTCAACGCGCGAGCGAGATGCTCAGAGGCGCGGCCAACGGCGTCGTCTTGATTTTGGGTCAAGCGTATCCTCTCACGGGGGACGTCCGTGCCCCGTAGCATACCGTTTCCGTTATTGAGATTATCGGCGATGTCTGTTAAGGCTATGAGGGTGGCAGCCCTGATTTTTCGATTCTGTAACGTGCTGCACGCACCCGCGGCTTCAAGATGACCCTTCTGCGCGCCGTCATCGACACCACAGGGCTCTCACGTCGCAAAGCCTTCGCGGCCATCCGCGAAGGCCGCATCGCCGTCGCCGGCGAGGTTCGCACGAACCCTTCGCAACCCCACGAGACCGGCGCCCTCAGCCTCGACGGGAAACCGATTGCCATCTCCACCGACGCAAAGACCTACCTGCTGCTCAATAAGCCGCCCGGCTTCATCACCACGAAAAGCGACGATCTCGGGCGACGCACCGTCTTCGACCTCATCCCCGCGGCGTCCCGCGTGTCCGGCCTCCACCCCGTCGGCCGCCTCGACCGCGACACCTCCGGCCTCCTCCTCCTCACCAACGACGGCGACTTCACCTTCGCCCTGACGCACCCCAGCCACGAGGTCGAGAAGGAGTACTGGATCCGCCTTCACGCCCCCGCGACCGAAGAACAGCTCGCTGCCTTGCGCAGCGGCATCGAGCTCGACGGCGAGCTGCGCCGCCCCCTGCGCCTGCGCCGCCTCGTCGCCAACAATCAGTTCGAACTCGCGATCACAATCCGCGAAGGCCGCCGGCGCCAGGTGCGCCGAATGTTCCTCGCCGTCGGCGCCGAGATCGTGCTCCTCCGTCGCGTCCGCGAAGGCGCCCTGGACCTCGGCTCCCTCCCCGAAGGCGCCGTCCGCCCCCTGACCCCCGAAGAGGTTACGTCGCTACTACCACCAACCTAATCATCCTGACGTCGCGAGCGGCGAACCCACGGTACTCGGGGCGCGCCTCTCACTCTCGATAGCTTCAACAAGTCGTCGCCAGACTGGAGAGACGCGAGCAGGGGTAGCGGGGGCGCAGCCCATGCGCGGGGTGCTCCAGGGTCGCAGAGTCGCCTGGAGACGTGTCCCCTCGAAATGAATCGTTTCATAGAAGGCGAAGCGCACAAGCCAGAGCGAAAGCGAAGGCGCAGGCCTGCCCTTCGCGGAGTGGAAGGGACGCGAAGCCTTCGACGCCCCCAAGTCCACGCGGCAGCTGTGCCCGTATGCCCAATGAAGCCCCGGACTGCCAACGCTTCGTAGCCAGAAGCTGCAGGTTTCAACCTGCAGAACCCGTTATTTCGCCCCACGCGCCAGCATCTGAACAACGAAGTCCCCTCTCCCTGAGAGAGAAGGCTAGGGTGAGGGCATTCGTCACGCCGCCCGCAGACAGCCCCGCACCCACGAACCCGCGACGTTCTTCACGCGGCAGCCTACCCCTATGCCCGTATGCCCGTATGCCCGTTCGGGGGAGGATGCTGGGACAGGCGCCCTACCTCAGCCCGCCATCCCCAGTGTCAGGCGGCTGGAACAAACCGCCCGTACCACCCGCGCCCGGCGCCGCCACGGCAACCACCGGCTTCGGCGTCGGCGCGTCGGCCGGCGCCGGATAAGCCGCACCCCCGGCCGTCGGTGAGAAGAAGTCCGCCGGCACCACGATCTGGCCGCGCAGCTCGCCCTCAGGGTTGAACACCGTCGTCAGCGTCAAATACCAGGCGCCGGAGGCAAACGTCTCGATCTGCTGCGGCGTCAGCACCAGGTGGCCCGCCGTCACGATGAAGTCGCCGTCGCTCAGGTTGAAAACCAGCGGCCCGTTCTCGCCCGGCGCGCCGGCCCGGATCGTCACGCCCGTCACCGCGTTGTTTGAGTGGCCCTTCAAGTCCAGCGTGTAGTCCGCCTCGCTGCGGTCCTCGTTGAAATAGAAACGGACGAATCCGTAAGAGGTCGTCTCAACCGGCGGCACTACATTTTCGCCGTACAGATTGATCTGCAGCACGTAAGCGGCGCTGCCTGACGCCGTCGATGGCAACAGCAGCGCTAGAAAAGGCAGCAACAGGAGCAGGCGTCTCAATCTAGACCTCCGGTAACAGGCAGGGTGCGGGCCGATCCAATCTACACGAGACCACGGCTACGATCGTTAAATCGGCCTATATCGCCTCGAACAGCAGGCCCAGCGCCAGCAGCAGGCCGAACTGCATGTGCAGGCGCGCCGAGTTGCGCACAAGCAGGTTCAGCGCCCTTGACTCCGTCTTGAGCACCGACACCGTCATAAACGCGGCAGGCAGCGACGCCAGCACAATCAACGAACCCGAGCCCAACTCGCCCAGCGCGGCACAAACCGCCACGATCGCGTACGAGGCCACCACCAGCGCCCACAGCATGTAGTCCGCGCCCGGCCGCCCCGCCAGCGTCGACAGCGTCGTCTTCCCCCGCGAGCGGTCGTTCTCGATGTCGCGCAGGTTATTGGCGTGCAGGATATTCGCCACCAGCAGCCCCACCGGCAACGAGGCGTAGAACGACGGCCACGTCAGCTGCTCCAGCTGCACGTAGTACGAACCCATCACGATCACCGGCCCCATAAAGAAGAAGACGCCGGCCTCACCCAGACCGCGACGCCCGTACTTGATCGGCGACGCCGTATAGAAGTACCCGGCGCAGACGCTCGCCACGCCTGCCGCCAGCACCGGCCAGCCAGCGTAGGCCACCAGCGCCAGCCCGCAGGCCGCGCCCGCCAGAAACACCGCGATCGATGCCAGGTGCACCTCGCGCGGCGTCAGCAGCCCGCTCTGGATCGACGCGCCGAAGCTCGCCCCCGGCTGCACGCCGTCGACGAAGTCGAAAAAGTCCGTCGCCAGGTTCGTCCCCGCCAGGATCAAAACCGACCCCGCCAGCGCCAGAAGGAACAGCCCCGGCTTGAACTCGTCCTCCGCCGCCAACGCCGTCCCCACCAGCACCGGGATGATCGCCGTCGTATAGGAAAACGGCCGCAGCGCCAACCACCACGCCCGCCCCCGCGTCATCGCTACGTCTGCCACGCGGTCCGCACCTCCACGCCACCCACGGCAATCGCGCAATCCGGCAATCTGGCAAGCTCCCGAGCCTCGAATCGGACCATCGGTTCAGTCATTGCGAGGAGGCGCCAGCCAACGCGGCAATCTCACGTCCGCTCCCAATCGACCCAACCCAAGTCCCCCCAACCCGCCGTCCGCCAGAGCCCCTCTCCGTAGACGGAGAGGGGCGCGCGCCTGCCCTTCGCGGAGTGGAAGGGGCAGCGGGGGTGAGGTGGGACATCCCGTAAAGTCGCCCAACTGTCCCTCGCCGCCCCAGGTGCCTCTGTTTTACGCCCCATCTGACCTCTGCCCTATGTCCTCTGCCCTATGTCCTCTGCCCTATGTCCTCTGTGCGCGAAGCGCCCTGCCATCTGTGCGCGAAGCGCCCTGTCCTCTGCGCGCGAAGCGCCCTCCCCGCGCAGCGCCTCACGCCAACCCCACGCTCCGCATCAGCAACGGCCGCAGTCCGTCATACGCATCCTCGAGGCGCTTCGGCTCACCCGTGATCAGCCAGTGCAGGATGATCTCGTTAACCGCCCCGAACCACGCCCGGCTCGCCAACTCGGTATCCACCGCCGGCACCGCACCCGCCACCACCGCCTCGTCCAGGTGGTACTTGATCACGCCGATGAACTCGTCGTGCACCTCCAGCAGCCGGTCCGAGAACTCCGGCCCCGCGCCCAAAGCCTCGATCATGAACAGCCGCGCCATCGTTCGATGTTCGGCGAAGGTCCTTAGCACAGTCAGCAGCGCCGCGTCGGCCCGCGCCACCGGCGTGCCCTCCTTCAGGATCGCCTCTTCGACCTGGTCCCGCAGCCGTCTTGCCGACACGTCGAGCAGCGCCCGGAACAGCACCTGCTTGCCCGGGAAGTGGAAGTACAGCCCGCCCTTCGACGTCTCCGCCGCCGCCGCGACCTCCTCGACGCTCGTGTCGCGGTAGCCCCGCCGGCTGAACACGGACAGCGCCGCGTCCAGAATTCGCCGCTGCCGCTCCCGGCTTCGCTCCTGCCCGCCCTGCTGCGTCACGCATCCTCCAAAACCGACCGGCCAGTCGGTTGCCACCATCTTAGGCACCCCCACGGCCCGCGACAAGGCGCAATCCACCTCTGTCGTCCCGATGCCTGCAAAGCAAACGCAGGACGACACGCCCGGACATCACCTCCTCTCACCACCAGGGCGCAACGCCCTGTCCTCTGTCCTCTGGGGTGAGGCAGGGTGAGCGTGACCCCTGTCATCTTGATGCCTGCAAAGCAGGCGGAGGACCAGAGCGCCTCGACGGCCGCCATCACGCCCAACGCAGTGCACGACCGCACCGTGAACCACAGCCCCTCTCCGAAATCGGAGAGGGGCGCGCGGCAGCGGGGGTGAGGTGGCTCCGTTCCCAATCTGGAAGACTCCATGGGAAATCGCCCTCGTCTGCCTCAGGGTATTCGCCTGCCCGCGTCTATAATCAACGCGGCTGGTACCCCACCCAAAGCTCCCACCAGCCACCGGCCTCCCCATCCCGCAAACGCAGGGGAATGCAGCGCGTGAGGACGCAAGCCTTGTCCAGGACCCCAAGCGCCGAACCCAACAACCGGGACGCCGCCGCATGCTGACCACCTGGGTAGCCCGCTTCGTCGTCGACCACGGACGCGTGACCGAGGAGGGAGGCCGTCTGCGCACCTTCCAGCGCCGCCGCCTCGACGAGCCCGATGTCGACCTCCACGTCATCGCCGAACCCGACGGCGCCAAGGGTGAGGAGCTCGCCGCCCAGGCCCTCGACGCCATCGGACGCCTGTTCCAGCAGGACAAGCTCTCCCT
>DASTLN010000238.1:0-4967 GCA_035714925.1 Dehalococcoidia bacterium
GTCGATCGCGTCGCCGTGCGGCTGCGGGTAGTCTTTCCCCGTCGACCAGTACACCTCGATCCGGTTGTCCTCCGGGTCGCGGAAGTAGCACCCGAAAGCGATGCCGTGGTTGGTGATGCGGTCGATGCTGCAACCCGACTCGACGATACGACCGTGCAGCTCCTTCAGGTCGCCCAGCGAGCCCACCGTGAACGAGATCTGCTGAGCCAGCGTCTTCTCCCCCGCGGGGGCCTTGGCAAAGACGAACTCATGGTGCTCCGTCTCCGGGTGCGCACTGAGGAAGACACCCCGGTCACCTGTACCACGATCCGTCAAGGTCATGCCCAGCACACCCGTGTAGAAATCGATCATCTTTTGGACATCGTTGACGTAAATGCCGACGTGACCCAGCCCGGTTACCTTTGCTGCCATCGTAGTCTTCTCCTGCTATCCCCCTCCTTGGGAGGAGGGCTTGGGCGAGGGTGCGGCGGCCTGATCTGCGAGGCTGGCGCCGCGTTACCCTTTTCGCGCGCATCATAGCGCCCTTTGCAACAGGTTTCCACCAGGTGGAATGCTCAACTTCATGATCGACCTCGTCACCGCCAACCTGACCCTGGACCGCCACCACCTGCGCGCCTGGTCGGGCATCGCCGTCGACGAAGGCGTCGGCCTCATCTGCATCGTCGAAGTCTCAGACGCCGCCGGCCGTCCCGTCGCACGCTTCGAGGAGTTCCTCGACGCTTCCAACCACCGCACCAACCCCGCCTGGCCCCGTGACGACACCGAAGCCGCCCGCCAGCTCCAGGAACGCGCCCTCGACCGCGCCCGCGCCGCCATCGCCGCCAACACCCTCCCTACCCTCAACGGCCACCGCTTCGATGAGCACTAGCGCCTGAGAAGCGGCTGTCCGAAGGACTACATGCTGCCACAAGGCTTGACAATCGCTCGTTTGTTTGAAACAGTTATTCTTGAATCGGTTGCGAACGGAAATTATCCGTTAAGCAGGAAAGACGAGGCCGGCATGGATTACGAGGATTTAGCAAAGGAGTTGCGGCTGCAGACGGCAATCCTTAGAGCCGCATTTCGAACCCAGCTAAGCGAGTTCTCACAAGAGCTCCTTGCTGACGAGGTCAATAGGGCGATACTCGGCTCGCTCGAGGGCGGTGTTATGCCATCCGCGAGTCTCCAGGAGGCAGTTTTCGCCCAAGTGCCGACAGTCTCAGGCAGGACAATCACGCGACGTATCTCTAGCCTGGTTGAGGTTGGTGTTCTTCGGCGTTCCGGACATGGGGTTCAAACGACACTTGAGCTGACTGGATTGCTGTAGGAGGACAAAATGGATGCGGAAACGGCGGAAATCACCAGACGGCTTGATACTTTGATCCTTTTGATGGTTCGTGACCTCTACTTGGGCAAGCGACTTCAGGATATCGTCCTGCCTCTCGCCAACTTGGGTTTGACCGCAAACCAAATTGCAGCCGCGTTGGATGCGAATCCCAAGAACGTCGCGAACAGACTGAGCGAGGCACGGCGCACTATGAGAGAGAGCAGTGAGGGAGAAATAGAATGACGGAGCATGGTGACTCTTCGCTTGAAGCCCCAAGCCGCTTGGTGAACTTACTAGCCCTGCTCCTCATTGATGGCAAAGACCGGCCTGAGCAAGTTCAGCTGCTAACGCGAGCAGGCCTCAACAGCCCTGAGATTGGCCGGTTGTTAGGTATTAGTCCTATAACAGTTAGAACAACGCTCGCCCGGCTCAGAAAGATTAGCAATGCTGCCAACGAACCTGCGGAATGATCTGCAGACCAGGTTAGGCATTTCTCAAGCCCAAATTACCCGTCGTGCACAAGCTCTGGCCCGCGAATTCGGTCCTATGTCTACTGACGACGCTAAAATGATCATGGCCCATGAGGCTGGCCTACGCTTGCTTGACTACGTCCCATTGGAAACGGTGAACCACATCCGCGGTCTCAGAGTTGACATGGCGCCTCGGTCTGTCGCGGTACGGGAGAGAGCCGGTCGAGCCGCTTCAGCCGACGAAACCCCTTCGATTGTCGACGCCCGTCCTCCGACGCGCCGAGCGCAATTTGAGGCCCGGGAATTCCATCCTATCGTCTCGAGGGCAAGTAGGAGACTCTTTGGCGACGGGCACTTAGCGCTCGCGGTCAGCAGGGCGTTCATCGCAACCAATAACCGAATCAAGCGCCTGTCAAGCATCCAGCAGGATGGTCAAGGACTGATGTCCACGGTTTTCAGTGATAACGGGCCCGCGCTTCAAATGAGTTCATTAACAAATCAATCAGACGTGGACGAGCACAGAGGCCTCCGATTCTTGGCCATGGGCGGAATGACTGCCTTGCGAAATGTGCCAACACATGAGGATGACTGGAGGTGGGCCGCAGACGTTAATCGCGCACTCGAATGTCTCGCAGTGGCTAGTCTGCTGAATCACTTCATAGATGCCTGCGAGGCATATCAACCCTAAGGGTTCGGCACATACGGCCAGTACTTCGCCAAAGACCCCGCATCCACATTCAAAGACGACCCCGTCATCATCATCGACTCGTCACTCGCCAGATACACCAACCCACCGATGTAGTCAGAAGGCCGCGGCGGCCGCAACGGCAGCATCCCGACGAGGTCCGACTTCCACTTCGCCCGCTCAGCCCCGATCGTCGCCGCGTTGGGCAGCGCCCGGCGCACCGCCTGCCCGTACTCCACCGCCTCGTCCGTCTCCGGCTGCGTGTACGTCGGCGTGAACCCGTTGACGCGGATGCCGTGCGGCGCCAGCTCCATCGCCGCCGACCGCACGAAGTTGATCAGCCCGCTCTTGCCCGTGCAGTAGGCGATGTTGCCCGGCTGTCCCTGCCACGCCGCCGAAGACAGGATGCAGATGATGCTCCCCGCGATGCCGCGCTCGATCATGCTGCGCGCCACGTAGCGCGTGCACAGCAGGTTGCCGCCCAGCATCACGTCCAGCGACCGCATATACAGCGACTTCTCCATCTCCAGCACGCTGCCGCCGGTCCACAGCACCGCGCCGTTGATCAGGATGTCGACGCGTCCCCACGCCTCCAGCACCTCCGCCACCATCGCCTCGACCGCAGCCTCATCCGTGACGTCGGCCGGTACCGCCATCGCTTCGCCGCCCTCCGCCGTCACCGCGGCGACCACCGCCTGCGCCGCCTCGGCGTTGATGTCGTTGCACGCCACCTTCGCGCCCTCACGCGCATACCCCCGCGCCGCCGCCCGCCCGATATTCGGGCTCGCGCCGGTGATCAAAGCCACCTTGCCATCCAGACGTCCCATCGCTACCTCAAATCTCTTGCGAGGAACGAGGAACCACGTAGGGACGAAGTTTTAGCTCCGTCCGCGACGCCCCGCTCGCCCCTGACACATCGTCCCCCCTGTAAACCAATCTGTGTGAATCTGCGAAATCTGTGGCTAGTCGTCGCCCGTCACGTCCATCTTGATAAGCGGTAGCGGCCCCGCTTTCTCCTCCGATGGGATGTACGGCCAGTACTTCGCCAACGCCCCGCCATCCACCCGAAAGTCCGTGCCCGTAATCAACCGCGCGTAATCCGAGCACAGGAACGCCACCACGTGCCCGTAGTCCGTCGGTGTCGGCTGCTCGCCCATCGGGATCAGGCGCGGCGGGTTGATGTCGGTGAACGCCCGGCTGCCCGGCGGTCCCGACTGCGCCTGCCGCTGCCGCTCCGCGATCAATTCCGGGTTATCTGCCTGCGTGAACGTTGGCGTGAAGCTGTTGACGCGGATGCCGTAGGGCGCCAGGTCCATCGCCGCCGCACGCGTGAACTGGATCAGCCCGCCCTTGCTCGTCGCGTAGCCGATATTGCCCGCCGGCCCCTGCCAGCCCGCGGTCGAGATGATGCAGACGATGCTTCCCTTGATCCCCCGCTCGATCATCGACTCCGCCACGTATTTCGTGTTGAGGAAGTTGCCCGCCGTCCCAACCTCGACCTGGCGGTTGAAGTCCTTAAGCGAGCGCTCTAGGAGCCCGCCGCCGCTCATCATCGCCGCGCTGTTGATCAGGATGTCGATCTTGCCCCACGTCTCCAGCACCGCGTTGATATACGCTTGTACCTCGACCTCGTTCGTCACGTCGCCCGGGAACGCCTTCGCCGTCCCTCCGTTGCGCTCGATGCGTGCCACACACGCCTCGGCCATCTCGGCCCGCACGTCGTTGCACGCAACCTGGGCGCCGTACTTCGCCAGCATCAGCGCCAGCCCGGACCCGATATTCGGCCCCGTCCCCGTGACCAGCGCCACCTTCCCTTCAAGCGATATGTCCACGTCCAACTCCTTGGCTTCGTTGAGTCATGTAGCGACGGCAGCTTTAGCTCCGTCCGCGACGCCCCGTTTCCTCCGGCGCTCGCATCGAGCTCTCCGATGCCGTGGGTTTCAACCCACGGTGTCCTCACATCCCTCTACCCGCGAGCGTCGCGAGCGTAGCCCAACCACCTCACACCCGCAACGCGACGCAAACGCTATACTCCGCCAGATATGCCGCCGGCAGACCGCACCCTCACCATCCCCGATAACCTGGCCTACGCAGCCGCGCACTTCCCAAACAACACCGCCTACGTCGAAGGCGACCGCCGCGTCACCTGGTCCGAAGTTCGCACCCTCGCCCGCGACGCCGCCGCCGGCCTCGTCGCCCTGGGCCTCCAGAAAGGCGACCGCGCCGCCATCTGCGCCGAAAACAGCATCGACTGGATCGTCGCCTACCACGCCACCGTCACGGCCGGCGCCGCCGCCGCCCTCGTCTACTTCGAGCTCGGCCCGTCGGAGATCGAAGAGCAGGTTCGCCGCCCCGCCTGCCGCCTCCTCTTCGCCTCCCCCTCGGTCCTCGAAAAGATCACTGTCCCGCCATGTGTAGAGCACATCTTCATCCTTGGTGACGCCCAAAGCAGGGGCAGCGGGGGCGCAGCCCATGCGCGGGGGGACTGGGGGGACACCCCCCAGTC
>DASTLN010000239.1:0-12975 GCA_035714925.1 Dehalococcoidia bacterium
ATCGGCGGCGAGATCGCCGCGCAGATCACGGAGGAGGCGTTCGACTACCTGGACGGGCCGCCGCTGCGTATCGGCGCGCCATCCAGCCCCGTGCCGTACAGTCCCGTGCTCGAGAAGGCGTGGATACCGGACGCCGACGACATCGTGGCTGCCGCGAACACGCTGGTCGGGGGTTAAGCATGGCAGAGGCGATCTACCTCCCCAAGGTGGGCATGACGATGGAAGAGGGCACGCTGACGAAGTGGGCCATCGCCGATGGCGCCGCCGTGACGCGCCGCCAGGTCGTGTTCGAAATGGAGACCGAGAAGGTCCAGATGGAGATCGAGGCGGAGCACGACGGTACGCTGAAGCAGCTTGTGCCGGAAGGCGCCGTCCTCAAGCCGGGCGACATCGTGGGCTGCATTCTCGCGGTGGGCGAAGAGGTGCCGCAGGCGCTGCTCGACCGCGTCGCGGCGCAGGCGGCGCTGGTACCCGGCGCCGGCTCGCAGTCAGCCGCGGCCACCGAAGAAGCTACGTTAGCGCCCGGCGAGCATCAGTCGGTGCTCGAGGCCGGCACCACGGGCGCAGCAACACCAGCGCCGGCTCCATCCGGCCCCCTGCGCATCTCCCCGATCGCGCGGCGGTTGGCCGACGAGAACGGGATCGACGTCGCGACGCTCTCCGGCACCGGCCCCGGCGGCAGGATCGTCGAGCGCGACGTGCAAAACGCCATCGAGGCGAAGACCGCAGGGACCGCGGCCGGCGCAACGCCCGTAGCTGGGGTGGCTCCGGCCGTTGCCGCGCCTGCCGCCGGTGAGTCGATTCCCTACCGCGGCCGGCGCCGCACGATCGGCGAGCGCATGCGAGAGAGCGTCTCGACCACCGCGCCGGTCACGCTGACCACGGAGGCGCCTGTCGACGCCGCGGCGGCGATGATCCACGGCCTCAACCGCGAGTGGCGCAACGAGGCTGTCGTCGTCACGCTGACCGGTCTCATCGCGCGGGCCTGCGCCCTGGCGCTGAAGGAGCACCCTCAGCTCAACGCGCGCCTCGAGGGCGATCAGATCGTCGTGGCGTCCGAGATCAACGTCGGCGTCGCCGTCGACCAGGACGCCGGGCTCATCGTGCCGGTGCTGCGCGCGACGGACCGCATGTCGCTACAGATGGCGATGAAAACGCTACGCGAGCTCACCACCAAGGCCCGCGAGGACAGCCTCCGCCCCGAGGACGTCAGCGGCGGTACGTTCACCGTCTCGTCGCTGGAGGGTTCAGTGGTCGACGCGTTCACGCCGATCATCAACCCGCCGCAGGCCGCAATTCTCGGCGTCGGACGTACGCGCGACGTTGCCGCGTTCGAGGGCTCGGAGGTCGTCAAGCGGCAGGTCGTGACGCTGAGCCTGACCTTCGACCACCGCGTCACGGACGGCGCGCCGGCGGCGAAGTTCCTCGGACGTGTCGCGGAGTTGCTGGAGCGGCCCTACCTGCTGATGTAGGTCTCGCTCGAAGAAGGCACGCCGGTCTCCGTCTCCATCTCTGTAGCCGTGTCCGCGAAGCGCTCAAACGCCTCGGCCAGCTCGTCACGGGCTTCCGGGCCCATGCGCTCGAAGACAGATGTCAGGTAGTCGCGAGCGGCGGCGAAGACCTCGTCCAGCACAGCGATCCCCTCGTCCGTCAGGCCAATGCGTACGACGCGGCGATCCGTCGGGTCCGTCCAGCGTTTCGCGAAGCCATTGCGTTCCAGGCGGTCGGCCAGGCCGCTCAGCGTCGCGGGCCGTATCCGGAGGTTCTCGGCGAGCTCGCCGGTAGAGGGCTCGCACATCTGGCGGATCGTGTACATGACGCGGAGCTGCGTTGTCGTGGCGCCGCGGCTGTCCCAGAAGCGCAACCTCAGCGGGTCGATGACGTGGACGGCGCGGAAGTAAGCGTCGACAGCGTGGTCCGAAGTCTTCTTCTTCACGAGACCGGCTCCCCTTCCAGGCGTCCTGCTTCGCTCTGTGCCGGCTCAACCGTGTCCGGTTCGTCCGTCCAGGACTTGCGCAATGGCCGCGCCGGCTCCGGCATGAAGAAGCTGACCAGGAAGCCGACGCCGGTGACGGCCACGCTGGCGATGAACACGAGGCCGACGGCATCCGCCATCGCCAGGCGCATTGCCTCGACGGCGCGGTCGTAGAGCTGTGCGCCGTCCGCGCCGAGCGCGAGGAAACCCGATTCGAGGCGGTCCAGCGCATCGGGGCTGAGCAGCGTGCGCGGCTCTTCCAGCGTTTGCAGCAGGTTTGGCGGCGTCTGCGCGATGATGTCCTGCCCCAGCTCGCGGTCCAGCGACGACTGCAGTTGATTGGTCACCAGCGTGCCGAAGATCGCCACGCCAAGCGTGCCGCCGATCTGACGGAAGAACTGCGCCGACGACGACACCACACCCAGCATCTGATGAGGAACGCTGTTCTGCAGGATGAGGTTGACGATGGGCATCGAGGCGCCGATGCCGAGACCGATGACGATCATCGGCGGGACGGCCATCAGAGCGCTCGAGCTGGTATCCAGCCGGGTCAGCAGCGCCATCCCGACGGTGATCAGGGCGCTGCCCGTGATGATGAAAGGACGGTACCTGCCGATGCGCGTTGCCCAGATACCCGCGACGGTGCTCGCGAGGACCATCGTCATCATCATCGGTGACGTGATGATGCCGGAGCTGGCGGCGGAGGTGCCCAGGACGCCCTGCACGAACATCGGCATGTAGTTGACCGCGCCGAACAGGCCCATGCCGGTGATGAAGGAGAGGATCGTGGCCACCGCGAAGAAGCGGCTCTGGAACAGCATCAGCGGAATGATCGGCTCAGGCACGCGCGATTCGTTCCACACGAAGGCAATCAGCGCGAGGCCGGAAAGCGTGAACAGGCCGATGATCTCGGGCGAACTCCAGGCGAACTCGCTGCCGGCCCAGACCAGGGCCAGCAGTAGCGGTACCGTCGTCATGCCGAGCAACGCGGCGCCCGTGTAGTCGACGGGGCGACGGGCGCCACCGGCCGCCTTGCGCGGGTAGTACTGCCACAGCATCCAAAACGCGAGGATGCCGATCGGCATGTTCATGAAGAAGATGGCGCGCCAGCTGATCGCGTCGGTCAGGAAGCCGCCCAGCGTTGGGCCAACCACGCTGGCGACGCCGAAGACACCGGTGAACAGGCCCTGGTACTTGCCGCGCTCGGCGGGCGGAAACAGGTCACCGATGATCGCGAAGGCGTTACCCATGATCATGCCGGCGCCGATGCCCTGGAAGAACCGCCAGATGATCAGCTGCTCGATCGAGCCTGAAGTGCCGGCGCCGACTGACGTTGCCAGCATGATCGTGATGCCGCCGAGGAAGAACGGCTTGCGGCCGAAGATATCGGACAGCTTGCCCGCCAGCGGGACCGTCGTCGTGCTTGTCAGCATGTAGGACGTGAAGACCCAACTGAACAGGTTCAGGCCGCCCAGGTCTCCGACGATGCGTGGCAACGCTGTACTGACCGTCGTCTGGTTGATCGCGGCGACGAGCAGGCCCAGGAGCGTCCCGGCGATCACCAGCTTACGGGCCGATTGGGAGAGGTCTAACGGTACGTATACAGGCGAGCCGCCCGGCAGACCGCCGCCGGTGCTTCGTGTCTCACTAACATTTTGTGCCATACGAAACATTATAGGCACATTTCACCGATTCTTGATGCTGTTGGCGCCTATAGCTGAATTGAAGTTCTCGCTTGGCGAGCTGACCCCATCGCGGCGCTTAGCCCCGCGTCGTGAATCCGGCCAGCATTTCGAGCTGCGCCGGCGACAGGCCGGCCGGCTCCAGCACCACGGTAACCTCGTCGCAGGTGGCGTCTTCGAACGCCGCGAGCTTCGTCCGGCACTCGTCCGGCGTGCCGTAGATTGTCGCCGCATCGATGTCGAAGTTGGGTCCGTAGTAGGCCTGCCAGTGCAGCTCACCGGCCGCACGTGCCTCCGCCGCCGTCGGGGCGACGCTGATGCTCTGCAGCTTGGCAAACGACAGAGATGCAGGGTCGCGCTCGATCTCGTTTGCCGCGCTGAGCACGGTCTCGACACCGGCAAGGAAGCTATCGATTCTCCCGGCCGATCCGATCCAGCCGTCAGCGACGCGAGGGATCCTGCGCAGCATGGGTTCCCGCGTCGCACCGAGAAAGATCGGGACGCCGCCGGCCTGCACCGGCTTCGGGTTGATCGTCCCGTCGACGATTTCGTGGTACCGCCCTTTGTAATTGACGCCGTCCTGCGACCAGAGCCGCCGCATAATCTCGACGCTCTCCAGCAGCCGGCCCAGGCGCTGGTTCATCGGCACGCCGATGCTGGAATACTCCGCAGGCGTACCACCCAACGACATGCCAAGCGAGAGCCGGCCGTTCGAAAGGCAATCGATGGTCGCCGCCTCCCGCGCCAGGAGGACCGGGTTGAGGTAGGCGGAGAGCATGACGGCCGTGCTGAGACGGACCCGCGTCGTGAATGCCGAGATCCAGGTCAGCAGATGCAGCGGCTGCAACACGTCCACCTTGTAAAAGACGTGGTCGCTGGCCCAGATCGAGCTGAAGCCCAACTCCTCGGCGCGGACAACGAAGGCGCGGATGGCGGCGAGGTCGGCCGGGTGGACGGCGGGAATCCTCAGTCCGTAGCTGACGATCGCCATGCCGTCTCGTCTCAGGCGAAGGCGGGCGCGACCTGGCCCATGAACTCGGTCAGCAGTTCCTTGCGGCGCGGTAGCGGCAGCGCCGGGTTGAAGTGAATGATCATCTCGTCGACACCAGCTTCGGCGTAAGGAGTTAGCGCGTCAATGAGGTCGTGGGTGCGGTGGATAGAGACCCAGCCGCGGCCTTTGGCGAGCCCGCCGCCGGTCTCGCTGTCCTCGACGTTGACCAGCATCGCGCCGGTGTGGTGGATGCTCGCCGGGTCGCGGGAAACGCGCTCGCAGTGCTCCCGCAGGACCTCGCTCTTCTGAGCTACCACCTCAGCCGGCCCCGTGATGTTCCATTGGTCCGCGTACTGCGCCACGAGACGGAGCGTCACCTTCTCGCCGCCACCGCCGACCAGGATCGGCAGGTGATCCTGGACCGGACGCGGCGAGAGCGGCGCGTCTTCCACCTGGTAGTGCTTGCCGTGGAACGTCGTGCAAGCGTTGTCGAATAGCGAGCGCAGGACCTGCAGCGACTCCTCGAGGCGGCGCAGGCGATCGCCGGGCGTTAAGTAGGGTATGCCGTATGCCACATGCTCGTTTTCCTGCCAGCCGGCGCCGATGCCAAGCGTGACGCGCCCGCCGCTAATGACGTCGACCTGGGCGACTTGCTTCGCGAGGATGCAAGGATTGCGATAGGTATTTCCGGTGACCAGCGTGCCAAGGCGCAGGCGCGGCACGCTCGCGGCCAGCGCGGCAAGCACTGTCCATGACTCTTGCCAGTAGCCCGAGGTATCGGCCTGGTTTGGCATGAAGTGGTCGCCGATCCACAGCCCCTTCCATCCCGCCTTCTCAATATGGGTCGCCTCGGCAAGTAGCTGCGGCCATGCGTTAGTCACGCTGGGCCACGCACTAAACTCCATACCATCCACCTCCTGACGTATTGGGCCCCGGCCTGCGCGCATTTTGAGCAAGTTTGCGCGGATTTACCAGACCTTTCTCAATTATTTTTATTGGTGACCATACTTTCACGATACTGACTATGTTGGAGATAGCCCGCATCGATGCCCCGAGACGAACGGAGCCGCTATCATGGGCCGAGCACTAGAGAGGCTGCGCCATGCCCGACCCGATACCGTTTTCCGGCGACCCCTTGTGGCGCGCCAGCAACGAGCGTCGCGACCCGGACTGGGTACAGGCGCAGCTCGATTCGCCGTCCAGCCGCTTCCTGCCGCTGTGGAAGAACAACCCCCTGACGACAGGCGACGTCGCGGGCGCGGAAACCAGCGATCTGGTGTGGCTCGACGCGTCGGTCCTCGAACACGCCGCTGAGCGGGACAAACCGGTGCTGCTCGGCATGCGTGACGAAGTAGCGCATTTCGCGATCGATCTGTCGCCTCTCGAGGAGCCTATTGAGACGCTCGCACTGGAAGGCGCGGAGTTCACCGACACGCGAGCCGCCGCAGCCCAGCTGGCCGCCGGCGAAGCGGGCACCGTGGCGCACGCTCGAGCGCTGATCGACTGGCACAACCGGCATCGCTACTGCCCGGCCTGCGCTACGCCAACCGAGCCGCGAGACGGGGGGTCGATGCGCAAATGCGAAGGCTGTGGCGCGGAGCACTTCCCGCGCACGGACCCGGTTGTGATCATGGTGGCCTGGGCCGGTGACCGTTGTATCCTCGGCCGCCAGCGCGCCTGGGCGCCGAACTTCTACTCGGCGCTGGCCGGCTTCATCGACCAGGGCGAGACGATTGAAGAAGCCGTGCGGCGGGAGGTCAAGGAAGAGGTAGGCCTGGACGTCGACGAGGTCGTCTACCGCCGCTCGCAGCCGTGGCCTTTCCCTTCGTCTCTGATGATCGGCTGCTTCGCGCACGTCACCGGTGAGGAGGAGACGGTCGACCCGCTGGAGCTTGACGGCGCGCGCTGGTTCACGCGCGATGAGATACGCCGGGCCGTGCTGGACCCCAACCCGGAGAAGCACGGCTACGGCATCCCCGGCCGCATCGCCATCGCCCACCACATCATCAAGGACTGGAGCGAGCAATCGACCTAGCAAACCCGCCCGCCGCGGATCGTCGGGACCGCTACCGTAAGGTGTTGCCCTGAGGATCATCTTTACACTCATTTCCGCCTCGTTCTTCATCGCCGTGGTGCTGCTGGCGCTGGGGGCGTTCCTCATCGTCACCGGCGCGCCGAAGACTTGCAGCGACCGGGAGATCGCGCCGATTTCGGCGGCCGTCGCGGCAGAGCTGGATGAGCGCTGGGACCAGTTCTCGATCGATATCGCCACGGCCGCAACGTCAATCGACATCACGGAGTCGGAGGCGACTTCACGCGCTCGGCAGTACATCGAAGATCGGGACGTGCCGCTGGATGACCTGAGCGTTTACTTCTGCGGTGACGGCAAAGGGCAGCTGGCCGGCAAGGTCGAAGCGTTGGGCATCGACGCCGGCTTCGTCGTCACGGGCCACCTGGATTTGACCGGTGCGCGGCCGGTGGTTCAGCTCGACTCGCTCCACGCCGGCAACCTGCCGGGATTTATCTCAGACGCCGTGTTCGACTTCTTGCTGGATGACGATGCGCGGACGCTGGAGCTAGACGAGAACCTGCTAGGCAGCGAGATCAGCGACGGCCTGATCATCATCAGCGGCGGACCGTAGAGCGTCGCGGCGCAGCCTCAGCGCAAGCGCCACGAACCAGCCGGCAACGAGCAACAGCATGATGCGCTCGAACACGCCGTCGATCGCCACGGCCACCTGGCTAACGTAGGCCGCCGCCAGCAGGGCGCCGATCACGATAGCTGTCATCGTGTAGGCCGCCAACGCGTCCCTGCCCGCCTGCCAGTAGTGCTTCGCCGTCGCCAGCATCGCCAGCCAGATGAGGAGCATTGCGCCCCGCGCCAGGAATATGTGAACCGCGCCCTCGGCGTTGTGTTCGATGCCGCTAATTCTCGGGTTCGCCTGCACGAAGGCGAGCAGCAAGGCATACGCGGCGTGCAGCAGCAGCGCTTTCGAGGCCGCTCCGCCCCAGCCCGAATCGAGCCTGCGCCGGACCTGCAGACTGAACGCGACGACGAAGGCGGCGTACATTACGAACCCAAGGCTCATGATCCACGCCTGCGCCCGGTCCTGCGCCCCGAGCTGACAAATCGAGTCGTCAAGGTGGCTGTACTGCGTTGTGAAGATCGAAGCCAGCAGCGTCGCGGCCACAAGGGTCGCGGGCGCCATCGCGCCGCACCAGGCGGGCGCGACCAGGTAGCGACGCCAAGGCTCGAATCGGCCCGCGGCGAGTCCGAAAGCGCTCGCGCTCATACCTGAATGATCGGCCGGTCCACGATGCGAGCGGAGGCGCAGCATCAAGTCGAAGGCGATTCGCGTCGATTATTCAGTAATGACCCTGAGTATCCTCAGAAACGCCCTCATTCTCATTTCTGCAAGGCTGAACAGGGCGGATCTGGGCCAGACGCTGGTCGAGTACGCCATCGTCACCGCCACGGTGGCGCTTGCCGCGATCGGCTTCCTGTTCATCATGGGAGAGGCCGTCGGCGGACCCTTCCTCGAGGCCAGCACCGCGATTCAAGACGCCCTGAAGGACATCAACGCCGGCGAAGACGACTCGGGCGACAGCCTCTAGGCCGCCTCGGCTGCCGCGATCGACCCGCACGGCGCCATCTCCGGCTCTCGCCCGAGCTCCGCCATCCACGCCACGCGGCAGGACGTATCCTGATCTGTAGCCATGAAGAGCAAACGACCCCTCCTGTTCGTCGCACCGCTGCTCCTCCTGCTCGCCGCCTGTTCCGGCGACGACGAGCCGCCGCCCGCCACAACAAGCGTCCCGGCAGCCGAGACTCCACGGGCCGCAGCGCCGGACCAAGCTCCGACGCGGGAGCCCGTCGCTACCAGCGAACCGCAAGAGGAGCCACGCGGCGCCACCGACTTCTTCATGCAGTCCTATCCGGTGCCCGCCGGCTCGCACCCACACGACGTGGCGCCCGCGGTCGATGGCGGCGTCTGGTACACGGCGCAGGGTAGCGGCCGGCTCGGCTGGCTCGACCCCGAGACCGGCGCGGTGCGAGAGGTCGCGCTGGGCGCGGGCTCGCGGCCGCACGGCGTCATTGTCGGGCCGGACGGCGCGCCGTGGATCACGGACAGCGGCCGCAACGCCATCGTCCGTGTCGACCCCGCCACCGACGAGGTCACCGCCTACCCGCTGCCCGCCGGCCGTGGCAACGCCAACCTCAATACGGCTGCCTTCGACAATCGCGGCGTCCTCTGGTTCACGGGACAGGACGGCGTCTTCGGCAGGCTGTTCCCGGATACAGGCGAGCTGTTTGTCTATGACGCGCCGAACGGCAGAGGTCCATACGGCATCACCGCAACGCCCGATGGCGACGTCTACTACGCATCGCTTGCCGGAAACTACGTCGGCCGCATCGCCCCCGGCGCCGCCTTCGTTCAAGTGATCGAGCCGCCGACAGAGGGCCAGGGTGCCCGGCGCGTCTGGTCGGACTCTCAGGGCCGCATCTGGGTCAGCGAATGGAACGCGGGCCAGGTGGCGGTGTACGACCCGGCCGCCGCTTCGTGGCAGGAGTGGCCGCTGCCGGGCGCCAACCCCAGCGCTTACGCCGTCTACGTCGATGAGCTGGACGCCGTCTGGCTGAGCGACTTCGGCGGCAACGCCATCCACCGCTTCGACCCCGAGACCGAGACCTTTATGACGTTCGAGCTGCCGCACGCCAACGGCAGCGTCCGTCAGCTGCTGGGCCGCGAGGGCGAGGTCTGGGCGCCGGAGTCAGGTGCCGACCAGATCGTCGTGATCCGCTACGCCACCTCCTGAGGTGCTGTTGCCCTGAGCCGCGCCAGCGGGCGAAGGACCTGGGCCTGCGGTAGCTTGACGGCTCATTTCCAAACCCCGATACTGCCTCCACGGCGCCGGTCCGCGCCTAACCTCTTGAGGCTCCGCTCCAGCCGGGGTCCGTGTGAGGCAAAGGGGGGCACACTCCCGGACCGCATCGTCAGGCCTTCGCGCGCCATGACCTGCTGCTGGAGAGCGTCGTGGTGTGCGCGAAGGAGTAAGAACGATGCCACGCAACAAGGACCTCAAGCGTACTGTCCGTGCCCGCATGCAGAAGACGGGCGAAGCCTATACTGCCGCGCGCGTTAACGTCATTCACTCCCGCCGCCCGTCTCCCTCAGCTGCGCCCGCGGAAGACCTCGCGACGCTAGCAGGTACGGCAGAAGAAACGCTGACCGAGAAGACGGGCCGTGGATGGCAGGCCTGGACCGCGCTGCTCGACAGCCGCCAGGCGAGCACGATGCCTCACCGCGACATCGCGGCGCTATTGCGCAACGAATACGCCGTCGACAGCTGGTGGTCCCAGAACATCACGGTCGGCTACGAACGCATCAAGGGCCTGCGCGAGCGCGGCCAGACACGCGCCGGCACCTACGAGGCGGGCAAGAGCCGCACCTACGGCGTGCCTGTCGAAACACTGTTTGACGCATGGGCCGACGAGGCGATGCGGCGCCGCTGGCTGGGCGGCCTCGAAGCGACGGTGCGGACCGCGACCCGGCCAAAGAGTCTGCGACTCGACTGGCCCGACGGCACGATTGTCGTTGTGGGCTTCACCGCCAGGGGCGACGCGAAGAGCAACGTGGCGCTGGCGCACCAGAAACTGCCGGCGCGTGCGGCGTCCGAGCGTGTCAAGCTGGAGTGGACGATGCGGTTGGAAGCGCTAGGAAGAGTACTCACCGAACAGGGCTGAGGCGTGCGGTTAGCGGACTTCACCGTGTGAGATGGTAGGCGTCCAACATGTTGGACGCCTACCATCCTCCGGCCCGAGCGGTATTAAGCCCCCTACAAGCCCAGCTTCGCCGCCATATCCCGGAAGTCGTCCGCCACGACGTCGAAGTCGCCGTCGGCGGGCCGCGGGCGCTCGCGTCCCGGGCCGCCTTCGTTAGCCCGGTGCACGTATGCCGTGCGCAGGCCGAGCTCGCGCGCCTTCTCAAGGTCGCCCACGTGCGCCGCGGTCATCATCACCTGCCCCGGCTCGAGGCCAAGGATCGCGGCGGCGCCGAGATACGTCTCCGGGTCCGGCTTGTAGTGCTGGAACAGGTCGGCGCCTAGCACGCAGTCCCACGGCAGGCCGGCGAACTTCGCCATCTCCGTCAGCAACGAGAGGTTGCCGTTGGAGAGCGGCGCGATGAGGTAACGGCTCTTGAGCCGGGCCAGGCCGGAGGGCGCGTCCGGCCAGGCGTTGAGACGGTGCCAGACGAGGTTGAGGTGCTGCTTGTCGGTCTCGCTGAGGCCCGTGACTTTGAACTCTTCGAGGTTCATCTCCAGCGCCAGGCGATGCAGGTCGTCCAGCTTCGTCCAGGGCAACTCACCGCTGCGCACCTTGTTCATCGAAGGGCCATACTTGCCCCGCCACGCGTCGGCGAAGGCGGGCCAGTCGATGTCGATGCCCTTCACGGGCTTCCAGTACGACTCGCCCTCGGCGATGATGCTGCCGCGCCAGTCGACGACGGTGCCAAACGTGTCGAACACCATCGCCTTGACGGCCCTTGGGTCGAAGTCAGATGCCATGAGAACTCCAAACTAGTTTGCCGTCATTGCGAGCCGCAGCGAAGCAATCTCACATGATCTGCCGGCGGAACTTCGCGAGATTGGTTCGGGCTCCGCCACTCGCAATGACGTTACGACTGGACGATTACTGCGCCGGCTTCGGCACCCGCATGCCGCTGACGAAGGGCTTGACCTCGCCCGTCTCGATGTCGAACTGATAGCGCCACTGCTTGGCGAGGTCGTTGCCGTAGATGTGGATCGCCAGCGTCTTGCCGCCGGGGATTTCGACCGCGTGGATGTCGTTCGGCGGCAGGTCCAGACAGGTCGTCTCGCCACCTTTGACGATACTGGGCTCGACCTCTTCGAGCTCGGCCTTCCACGGCTTCGAGGCGTCATCGCGGCGGGCATAGTTACGGTTGCGTTCCATGCCGCTGATGATGCCTTCCATGGCCCAGCCGTTGTGGTTGTGGATCGGCGTGCCCGCCTCGGGCTGCCAGACAACGCAGAGGATGCTGAGGTCGTCGGCGCGGTGGATCGGGAAGCCCTTGTCCGGGTCCGGCGTGCCGTCCGGCGACACCTCGGCGAGGCAATCGGCGCGCGCGATGATGCGCTCCAGCGGCGAGGCGAGCAGCGCCAGCGTCTTCTCCTCACTGAGGCGCTTGTCGATGATCTCGCGCGCGTCTTTGACAAACGCCTGCATGCTGTACGTACCGGCCATATCGACCTCCCGTGACTGCGAAACGCTGGCTTGACTCTATTCCCGAGGCGGGGCAATCGCAAGTCGGGGAACTCAACGCTGCGCCGCGGCGTCTATCAACCAGAGGGGCTTCGTCCCTCACCGCTAACCGGCCGAGGGCACTACCGCCAAACCTCGGCCACAGACGCAATGTAGGCGTCCAGCATGCTGGACGCCTACATTGGTGTTCTCTACGTGTCGTCTACTTCTTCGGCGTCAGCGTGATGTCGAATGTGGTCTTGAGGCCGGCGCCGTCCGGCTCGAATTCCAGGATCAGCGAATCGCGCACGCCGAACACGGCGTCGGAGTCGAGGTACTTGGACTCGGAGTCGAAGAGGTGCGTGGTCACCGGGTAGTAACCGGGCGCCCGCACGATGAAGTGAGTGTGTGCCGCGCGCATCGGGTGCCGCCCCGAGGCCGTCAGAAACGCCCCCACGGGTCCGTCCGTCGGTACCGGGTAGTCCACCGGCCGCACAGCGATGAACTCGTAGCGGCCGTTGGCGTCGGTGATGAAGAGGCCGCGCAGGTTGTTGGGGTCCTGCTCCGGGTCCTGCTGCGGATACAGCGCGTTGCTCGAGGTCTGCCAGACATCGACCTCCGCGCCGGGGATCGGCGTACCGTCCAGGGACTTCACCACGCCGGAAACATGGAAGCGCGGGCCGCCGTGGTCCGTCTCGATGATGGAGTCGCCGTTGTTCCGCTTCGGCGAGCCGCTCTGGTAGAACGGCCCGAGCACCGTCGCCTCGGTGGAGCCGGCGTCCCCCTGATAGTTGATCATCTCGACCAGGCTAGACGTTCCGGTGACGTCCGAGAGCAAGATGAACTCCTGGCGCAGGTCGTCGCACTTCTGCCCGACGGCGGTGAGGAACTGGATCGCGGTCATCCACTCTTCCTGCGTCAGGTTGACCTCGCGCACAAAGGCGTGCATGTGTCGGATCGCGGCCTCGGTGACTTCGCGTAGCCGCGGACTTGAGGCGTTCTGGAACGTCGCCAGGACCTGTTCGAGGAGTCTGTCTTCAGCGGTTGTAGTGGCCATTTCTCACCC
>DASTLN010000240.1:0-8117 GCA_035714925.1 Dehalococcoidia bacterium
GCTGCTGGAGCACCTGGGGGTTGAGGGTGTGGCGCCTCGGTTGCACCGGTTCGATAACTTGATGCGGGAGCGGAGGAATATTCAGCGGGGGCTGAAGGGGTAACCTCTCCTCCGCTGCCGCGCGCCCCTCTCCTTGCGAGGAGAGGGGCTGTGGACGCTGTGAGGTCTGCCGGCACTGGGGGGGCGAATGCCCTTACCCTAACCCTCTCCCTCGGGGAGAGGGGACTGCGTGGTCAAACGACGATGGGGTTGGTTCGTGTGACGGACTCTGCAGGTTGAAACCTGCAGCTTCGACGATGCTGCGTGGTCGGTTGGGATGACGGCGAGGTGAGGACACCCTGGCTACGTGAGTTTGAAGGCAGGTCGTTGATGGCTGGGGCCAGATTCTTCGTTCCTCAGAATGACAGTCGGGTCGTCGTTAGTTCGGCGGTCGTGGGTCTAGGTGAGTTGGTTTGTCACTTTCAGCGTGATGGTTTGCTTTGTTTGGATGTCGATGGCTTTGAGGGCTATGGCGACTCGTTTGTCGGTGGGGAGGAGATCGTCCCAGATGGCGGTGGCGGCGTCTTCCGGGGCGCCGGGGAGCTCGATGTCGTAGGGGTCGGCGTCGAAGGCGGGGATGGGGTTGCCGTCGCCGGCGTAGGTGTGGAGGCAGTAGCCGACGCCGGGCGTTAGCTGCTGGTAGACGTAGAAGGCGTGGACCGGCGCGCCGGCGACGCTGTGGACGATCTTCGACAAGCGGGCTTCGGGGCGCGCGCCGGAGAGGTCGATCAGGCCGGAGATGCGGTCGGTGTAGTTCGGGGCGTCATTTTCGTAGAGGTGCGTTAGTAGGGCGCTTTCGAAGCTGCCGCTGCCGCTGAGATGCTCGACGATGGTGTCGGTCTGGATGCCGTTGCTGACGACGTGGCGGTCACCGGCGCGGGCGATGGCGCGGTACCAGATATTGGGGTCGTCCGAGCGGTCAGCGGCGTCGAAAGGCTGCGTGCGGACGTCTTCGCCATCGATCTCGAGGATGCGGTTCCTGGAGCCGGCGCTGCGGGCCGTGATCCAGTAGATCTGTAGCGCGTAGCGGCCGGTGGCGTCGAGGCCGAGGACGATGCCGCGGCCGGGATAGGGGTTCGATTTCAGCCGCTCGCTGCCGCTTTCTCTCCGGGGCGAGTCTTCGACCATGCGTGAGCTCCCGTGGTCCTGACTTCGGACAGCGTGAACAGCGTCCAGAGGTCGACGCCGAGGCGCGCCAGACGCTCCGCGGCGCCCTGATCGCGGTCGACCATGACCATCATAGCGACGACGTTGTGACCCAGCGAGCGCAGCGTCTCGACGCAGCGGACGCCGCTGGCGCCGGTGGCGGCGACGTCGTCGACGAGGAAAACGTTGCTCGAGGCGGGCAGCGGGGCGTTGAGCAGCCCGGGCATGCCGTACTGGCGCGCTTGCTTGCGGACGTAGCGTCCGGTTAGAGGGCTGCCGGTCCCGGCGGAGAGGGCGACGCCGCCGCTAACGAGGGCGCAGGCGGCGGAGACCTCACCGGCGACGACTGTAGCGGGGGTTTGGCGGATCGCGTCCAGGATCAGGGACGAGGCGCGGCGCAGGCCTTCGGGGTCGCCGAGGACGAGGTGCCCTTGTACGTAGTTGGTGACGGTGCGGCCGTCACTGCGCGTGAAGGGTTGCGCAGCGAGGCAGGAGGCGACGATGTGAAGGAGGCGCTCGCGGTCGTCGTGTCGCGATTCGGGGTTGAAGACGCGACCGTGGGTCACTTCGCGGGCTGCCGCGCCTCGAGCAGGGGGTCGATGAGGGCGAGGGCCGCGGCGACGGCGGTGGCGGGCTCGCCGCTGGTGTCGATTCGGGTTAGCTCACCAGCGGCGGCGAGGGCGGCATAGGCATCATAGAGGCCGCGGATGTAGGGCTCGTTGAGGCTGCGGCGCTCGGCAGGGCGGGCGCGGACGCGATCGATGGCGAGGCCGGGCGGCGCGTCGGCCCAGAGGGAGAGGTGGGGCGTGGGCAGGTAGGCGCAGACCTCGCGCAGCCAGGGCTCGAAGTCGTGACCGCGGGAGAGCAGGTTGGCGAAGGTGGTGAAAACGTAGCGGTCGCAGACTACGACTTCGCCGGCAGCGAGATGCGGGGCGAGCACGGTGTTGCGGTGGTAGAGGCGGTCGCCGATGGTGGAGAGATAGAGGGCGCGGTACTCACCCGGCGTGGCGTCGTTGTGCAGGCCGAGTTGAAAGATCTCGGTGGCGCGCAGTGACGGAGTGGGTTGTAGCGTGGCGAAGGCCGGGACGCCGCGGCGCCGCATCTCCGCCTCGACCGCGTCGACGAGCGTCGACTTGCCGCTGCCGTCGGTGCCCTCAATGACGACGAGCAGGCCGGTCTCAGGCATGGGGCCGAGTACGACCGGGCGGTCCCAGCGCATCAGAGGACGACCACGCGCCCGTCGACGATCTGGATCTTGAGCAGCGTCTTGACGGTGATGCCGGTCTCTTTGAGGACTCGTTCGACGCCGTGGTTGTCGACCTTCTCGACCAGCGCGACGACATCGTGGATCACGGCGCCGAGCTCCCGGACGGCGCGCAGCAGCGCGATCAAGGTGCCGCCGGTGCTGATGGTGTCGTCGATGACGATGACGCGGTCGCCGGGCTGGATGCCGTTCACGTAGAGATGCCCTTCGATGTATTCGGATTCGAGCGGCACTTTGAAGCTGGGGATGTCGTAGTTGTAGCGGCGCGCCATGGCCAGTGGCAGGCCGGCCTTGAGCGCGACGACGCCACCCAGCGCGGCGCCTTTCTCCTCTTCGACCAGCAGCTTATCGCAGTCGAAGTCACCGATGCGGAGGATTTCGTCCGCGGCCTCGGCCATGATCTCGGGGCGTAGCGCGGGGAGCTGGTCGGTGAGCTCGTTGACGGTGGTCTCGAAACGGCCGGAGAAGACGACGCCGGCGTGCTGATAGACGGTCCTAAGTCCATTCACTGGTGCCTCCTGGGCTGAATTCGCGGCGAATACGGGGCAGGTCGGGCTTGCCGGACACGGTGCGGGGCAGGTCCGTTTCGAAGTGGATAAGGGCGGGGACCTTGTAGGTGGAGAGCAGGGCGCGGCAGTGATCTCGAAGCGCTCGTTCGGTGATGACGGCGGCGGGGCGCGGGACGACGACCGCGGCGACGGCCTCGCCGAGCGCTGCGTCCGGGAGGGCGAAGGCGACGGCCTCAGAGACGCCGGCGTGGGCGAGCAGAGCGTCCTCGACCTCGCGGGGGGCGACCTTGGCGCCGGCGACGTTGATCATCGCTTTGATGCGGCCCGTCAGGGTGAGGCGTCCGGAGGCGTCGAGGCGGCCGAGGTCGCCGGTACGGATGCCGTGGGGCGTGAAGGTCTCGCGGGTCTCGGTGGGGTGGTCGAGGTAGCCGGAGGGCGGGAAGGCGCGACGCACCATGACTTCGCCGATGGCGCCGGGTGGCAGGTCGCGCGTGGGGTCCGTGGTGTCGGCGATGCGCAGCTCGACGTTGGGGATGGGAGGGCCGGCGGAGGCGGGCGGTCCGTCGAGGTTGAGGGTGACGATGCCGGCCTCGGAGAGGCCGTACTCCTGGACGAGCGGCGCGCCAAAGCGGTCGCGGAAGCGGGATGCGGTCGCGGGGTGGAGGTGGGCGCCGCCGGAGACCGCGAGGCGGAGGGCGGGCAACGTTTGTTTGCTGGAGAGCGATGTCAGGGTTTCGAAGACGTAGGGCACGCCCGCGATTACGGACGCTTTTTCACGTCCCGCGAGATCGAGCAGCGTGGCGGGAGCGAGGCGGTCCATGAGCAGGCAGGGCGTGGCGGCGTAGAGGCAGGCGGCGAGCAGGCCGGATGCGAAGCTGTGGTAGACGGGGGTGGCGCAGAGGACGGCGTCGTCCGGGATAAGGCGAAGCGCCGTGGCGACGTTGCGGGCTTCTTCCGTGAGGTCGGGCTCGGTGCGCAGGACGCCTTTCGGGGTCCCGGAGGAGCCGGACGTCAGG
The DNA here is from genome assembly GCA_035714925.1 of Dehalococcoidia bacterium. Lineage (GTDB taxonomy): Bacteria > Chloroflexota > Dehalococcoidia > DSTF01 > WHTK01 > WHTK01. The sequence continues at coordinate 3,975 of DASTLN010000240.1, forward strand.
TGAATGAGGGCGGCGTTTGAGCGGAGTGAGGCGGCGCTTTTGGGGAGATCGCGCAGGCCTGAAGGCCTGCAGCTACAGAGGTCGTCCTCGGTGAGGACGAGGCGGACGTTGAAGCGCGAGACGAGGGCATCGAGCTCGGCGGGGCGGGCGCGGTCGCCGATCGAGACGGCGGTGAGGCCGAGGCGGCGCAGGGCGAGGAATGCCGCGACCCAGACCGGCGCGCTGGGGAGGCAGAGGCAGACTCGGTCGCCCGGGGCGAGGTTGCGGCGCGAGACTGTGGCTGCAAAGGCTTCGGCGCGCGCCAGCAGCTCGGCCCAGGTAAAGCGCTGCGCAGGGCCGGCGACAGCGAGGTGGTTGGGATTCAGCGCGGCGTTGCGCTCAGCCAGGGCCAGCAGCGAGGTGGCGGGCGGGCTAGACGCGGGCATGGGGTTGGACCACGAGCGTGACGCAGCCCGACATGAGGCCGCAGGTGTTGATCAGGACGGGACGTCCGGGCGGGAACGCGGGGTCGCCTCGAAGCACTGCGTCCTGGGGCCAGCGGCCGACAGCGGCTGCGTCGAGCGTGACCTTCATAGCCAGCGGTGCGGAGGCGGCGAGGCAGTTGCAGTAGATGGGAACGAGGTCAATCAGCGTCACGCTGCCGGGGAAGAGCGTCGCGATGGCAGAGCGTTGCGCTTCGCGCGTGTTGGCGTGGGGGTCGAGGGTGACGGCGCCGATGTCGCGGGGCTGGATAGCGGCCCGGGCAAGAGCGGCGCGCATTGACGCGAGGAGGTCTTCGGCGTCAGGCCACATTACGGCGGGAGCGCAGGCGGTGTGGCCGAGGATGCTCGCGAGCGCGGTGGCGCCCCGGCTCTGGGCTGAGGCCTCGTCCTCGATGGCGAGGAGGCAGACCGCTTCGGCCGCATCGCATTCGCCGAGACTGGCCAGGAGGCGTTGGAAGTAGGGGGTGACCTCCTCGTAGGCGCCGGTCAGCACGCGGCGGGCGCGGCCGGAGGTGATGAGACGGCTGGACTCTTCGATCGCGGTTGCGCCGGCCGTTGCGCCGACGAAGACGAGGTTGGCGCCGCCGTAACCGTAGGCGCTGGCGACCGCCGAGCCGGGCGCGTTGAAGGTGCTGAGCGCGAAGTCGTTGGGGTCGACGGCGCGCGGGCCGTCGCTGGCGAGCGCGGCCCACATGCTTTCGTGGCGTGCCTGCGAGCCGTAGCTGGTGCCGAGGACAACGGCGGCCTCGGGGTCGATCTGCGGCGCGCTCGCGGGGCCGAGGAGGCGCGCGGCGCCCGACATGACGAGGCCGGCGATGCGGTCGAGGGGTAGGGAGTGGCTGCCGGGCCAGAATGGCGCTTCGCCGGGCGGGGGCAGCGTGCCGTCGCGTGCCGTCAGGGCGGCGCATGCGGTGATTACGGCGCGCCGTGTGGGCATGTGCTGTGCGGGTCGTGGTGGCGCCAGCTTCTCGAAGAGAAGGGCCGCGTTTGCGCCGCCGAAGCCGGAGGCGTTGACCAGGACGTTGCGTCCCGGGTGGGGTTGAGGGTTGTTCAGGGTGAGGCGCAGCGGTGGCAGTGAAGGGTCCGTCTCCGTGTAGCCGGCCAGAGGCGGCAGCGCGTCGTGTTGCAACGAGAGCACGGCGGCGAGGGCGCCGAATGCGCCGGCGGCGCCTTCGGTGTGGCCCGTGGTTCCCTTGATCGCGGTAACCGGTACGTCCGGGAGGCGGTCGCCGAGCAGGGTGGCGATGGCGTGGGCCTCGGCGGCGTCGTTGGCGGGGGAGCCGGTACCGTGGGCGCTGACTTGGTCGAGAGCGCCGGGTGCCAAGGCGGCGTCGTTAAGGGCGCTGGTCATGGCGCGCAGGACGCCGTCGCTGCCGGGTGTCGTCGGGTGGGCGGCGTCGCAGCTGAAGCCGTAGCCGGTGAGGCGGGCGAGAATCGTGGCGCCGCGGTCGCGGGCGTGAGACTCGGATTCGAGCACCAGGATGGCGGCGCCTTCGCTGAGGACGAGGCCGCGACGGCTGGCGCTGAAGGGGCGGCAGGCGTCGTCCGCCAGCAGGCGCATGGCATGGAAGCCGGCGAAGACGACTTCTGTGAGCGCGTCGGCGGCGCCGGCGAGCATGACTTCGGCGTCGCCGTCATGGATACGCTGGGCGGCCCAGGCGATGGCGCTGGAGGCGGCGGCGCAGGCTGGCGAGAGCAGGGCGGACGGTCCGTGCAAGTCGAAGCAGGAGGCGACTGCGAAGAGGACGGCTTCTTTGAACAGCTCCTCGGGTGAATAGGACGCGGCCGGCTTGGCATCTCGGCGAAAAGACTCGAAGAGGTGAGGGGTCGCCGTCCAGCCCGCGGCGGTGGTTGCCATTGCGACACCGCAGCCGGGGAGCATCGTGACGCTCAGACCGGCGTGGGAGATGGCCTCCTCGGCGGCAGTCAGGGCAAAGGCGATGGCGGGGTCGCCGGGGCCGCGCAGGCCGGCGCAGACCGTCTGCGCGATGCGGGTGCGGTAGGGCGCGGCGTCGAAGATCTCGACCGACGTTACGTTGGGGCGGCCAGCGAGCAGGGCGCCTTCGAAGGCGACGACGCCGTTGCCGATGGGCGAGACGACGCCGAGGCCGGTGACTACGATGTCGCGGGTCATTGGGTGAGCCTTTCGACCAGCGCGACGGCGTCGCCGAAGGTACTCAGCGATTCGTAGTCGCGGTCGCTGATGCCGACGCCGAAGTCGCGCTCGATGACGGCGATGAAGCTGAGCATGCCAAGGGAGTCGAGCCCCACGTCCTCGAGGAGCGTATCGTGCGAGAGGATGGTCTCTTCAGGGAGGCGAAGCTGGCGGACCAGGATTGTGGTCAGCGCTTGCTCAAGTTGGGAAACGGTCCGCATAGCAGTTCCCTCCTCCAGGCCTGCTGCCACGATGTACTATTTGTGTACGCTCAGTGCGTATCAGGTTTTATCGTTAGCGGACTGTATATAAGACGATAGAAGCCTGTCAAGCCCCAAAAGGGGGCGATCTTGCGCGTTGGGTGGGGTTCCTCGCCGGGACGTTGATTGGCGACCTGAAGGTCGCCGCAACTGGCTCAGATCGCGTTGTGGTCGTAGAGTGAGGCTCCCTCACGAACCGAGAAGGAGACGAAGATGCTGTTTCACGTGACCTGGGAATTTGTGGATTCGTCAGAGGACGGCGAAAAGCGTTCGCTGGACGTCTTCAGCAACTGGCAGCCGCCGGCGGGAGCGGAATTCCGCGGCTTTTACGGCTTTGCGGACAACTCTGGCGGCGTGGCGATCATCGAAGTCGATTCGCTACAGACGCTGGCCAGGACAACTGCGCCCTTCATCCCGTGGCTTCACTTCGCCGCGACACCGATCATCCCGATCGAGGAAGCGGCGGCCATTGGTGGCGAAGCAGTCGTGTTCCGAAACTCGATTAGCTAGACGTCCGGGAATCGAAGAGGAGCCGGGAAACCTACCCGGCTGCTTTACGTGACTGCGTCCAGTTTTACGCGTTGCCTAGCGTGGCCATCTCCGCCATTGCCGAGCGGTCGACGAAGGCTCGGCGCAGGTCCTGCGTGCCGTCCCACCAGTCGACGTTGCGTGGCAGGATGACGCCGCCGGAGCGCAGGGCGTAGATCTCGGGGTTATCGACACCGGGCGGGACGATGCCGTGATCGTGCAGCGCTTTCGCAGCCGCGATGACGCGGCGGCGGGTGCGGATGATCAGGGCGTCGGTGGTGCCGAGGTGCTCGTGGGAGCGGTCGTAGATCGGGCCCATGCTGCCGGTGACGGCTCCGTCCTGCTGGCGGATGCCGCGGATGCCGGAGTAGCTCTCGCCTGATTTCTGGAGGTCACGGTCGATCATGAAGTCGTTGCCCAGGTTCTGGGTGAGGCGGAAGCGGTCGTACCAGCCGGTGCCGTTGGGGATGTAACCAAGCTGGCTGGGCCCGGGCGGCGCCATGCCGCGAGGCGCCTCGGCGCGAGTGTTCTTGCGGGCGTTGATGGTCCAGACCAGCGTGTGGTAGTCGTCCATCGGCACGTAGGCGCGGAAGCGGATCTCGAGGCCCATGACGCCGGTGGGGACCATGGCGTAGAAGGGGAAGAGCTGGTGGGCGATGCGCCAGTAGTAGGTGTCCTCTTCGGCCGGCCTGCGCACGCCGTACGAGGTGCCCCAGTC
>DASTLN010000241.1:0-19546 GCA_035714925.1 Dehalococcoidia bacterium
CACGATGCTGCACTTCCTGCGCACCTTCGACGAGCGCTATGGCTCTGTCGAGGCGTTCCTCGCCGCTTGCGGCGTTACGGAGCAAGTTATCGAGCGGGTTCGGGAGCACCTGCTCGAAGCTTAACTAGATTCGTCCGGCGCCTTTTTTGCGGGGGAGCGCCGGACGGGTCCCTTCCGAAACGGAAAAAAGGGAACAGAGGGAACAAAGGAACAACTCGCGGCCGAAACCTTCCGCGACAGGTTCCCTCTGTTCCCTCTCGTCTAGACGTACGTGTGGGTGATGACTTCCCAGCTGTGACCGTCCTGGTCGCGGAAGTAGAAGCCGCGGCCACCGTGCAGATGGTTGATCTGCATGTCTTCCTGGTTGAAGGGGCCGCTGCCGTAGGGGATGCCTTCTTCCTGGACGCGGCCGAGGATGGCGTCGAAGTCTTCGTCGGCGGCGAGGAAGGCGTAGTGGTGCGGCTCGAAATTCTCGCGGTTGTCGAAGTCGAGCGAAAGCTCACCGACCTTGACGGGCGAGAAGTGGCTCCACTTGCCGTCGTAGCTGAGCCCGAACATCTTCGCGATGAAGCGCGCCGCGTTTTCCTGGTCGTGAGACGGGATGATGGTGTGGTCGATTGCGAGCGTCATGTGTCACCTCCGCTGTCTACGGATCGATCATTCGCCGCATTGCGAGACTTGTCAACGAGCGACGGCAGCAGAAAGCAGATAACAGATAGCAGGCTGTGGCAGGCGAGACCAGCCTTTTTCTGCGCCTTCTATCAGCTATGTCCCCGCGGGCTTGATGTTCTGGTTGGCGCGGAACAGGTTCTGCGGGTCGTACTTCTGCTTGAGCTCCTGGAGACGCTGGTAGTTGCCGCCGAATGCTTCGGGAACGCGTGACTCATCGTCGCCGACGCCGAGGTAGTTGACGTAGACGCCGCCGGTGCTGAAGGGCTTGAGGTCTTCGGTCACCTGGCGCGCCCAGGTGCGGCACTGGTCGTTCTCCGCCGGATCGAGTGTTGTGCCGACGATGGCGACGTTGAAGGCCGCGTCGCGATCGCTGAAGGCGGTTGCGTCGGCTGGGACCTTGCTCATCGCGCCGTGGAAGTGCTCCAGGAGCAGCATCGATAGCGGCGTCGGCAGGTTGCGGGCCGACTGCGCGATGACGTCGCGTGTCTCCGGCGTGAACTCCTTGAGGAAGGTCGACTTCCAGTAGACCTGCGCCCGCGCCGGGTTATCCAGTATCGACTGCATCGCGGTGTACGGAATCGGGCCGAGCAGGTCGAGGATCGGCGGACCGAACTCCTTGACGGCCTTGAGCTCCGCCGCGGCCGCCTCCGGCGTGCCCGTGTGGCAGCCGATGAAGACGACTATCAGGTTGCCGCTGCCGTCCGGGGCTCCGGTGAAGCCCATGAAGGAACCCATCTCGTCCGAGGCCTTGCTGGTGAATTCGGCGTAGAAGTCGAGGCACTCGCGCGCCATGCTCAGGGGCCATGCGGCGAGGCCGCCGGTGACCATCGGCCCCACGGGGTGGACGCGGAACTCGAAGCTGGTGACGATGCCAAAGTTGCCACTGCCGCCGCGGAGGGCCCAGAAGAGGTCCGGGTTCTCTGTCTCGCTGGCGGTGACGAGCTCGCCGCTGGCGAGGACGACGTCGGCCGACAGCATGTTGTCGACGGAGAGGCCGTGCTTGCCCATGAGCCAGCCGATGCCACCGCCGAGTGTGAGCCCGCCGACGCCCGTCGTGGAGACGACACCGCCGGTGGAGGCGAGGCCGTAGACCTGCGTCTCGCGGTCGAAGTCGCCCCATTTCGCGCCACCCTGGGCGCGCGCGGTGCGGTTCTTGGGGTCGACGTGGACGCCATTCATGAGGGAGAGGTCGATCATGAGAGCGTCATCGGAGACGGCGCTGCCCGCAGCGCTGTGGCCGCCGCCGCGTACCGAGACCGGCAGGCCGTTTTCGCGCGCGAAGCCGACCGCTGCGATGACATCGGCGTTGCCGGTGCAGCGCACGATCATCGGCGGCTTGCGGTCGATCATGCCGTTCCAGACCTGACGTACCTCGTCGAAGTCGGGGTCGCCGGGCAGGATCACGGGGCCGCGAATGCCCTTGCGGAACTCTTCTACTTTGTCGTTGGCTATAGCCATTGCCATCGTGTTTCTCCTAGCTGAGCTGAACTTCGCGTAAATCTGGTGAGGCTTCTAGTGGCGCGCCGGTGAGCGCGGCGACATCGTCTACGGTGAAGCTGGGCGCGATTTCGAGGATGCGGAAGCCGTCTCCGGCCGGCTCGAAGAGGCCGAGGTCGGTCATGACCAGCTTGACGACGCCGCGCGCCGTAACGGGCAGGTTGCACTGCTTGAGCAGGCGCGGGCGGCCGTCGCGCAGGGTGTGCTCCATCATGATGTAGATGCGTTGAGCGCATGCCGCGATATCCATGGCGCCGCCGATGCCGCCACCCGGCTTACCCACCGCGGTCTTCCAATTCGCGAAGTCGCCGTTGGCGGCGACCTCATAGGCGCCGAGGACGCCGACGTCAAGGCGGCCGCCGCGGATGACACCAAAGGCGTCGGCGTGGTGCAGGATGGCCGCGTAGTCCTGCAGCAGCACGGGCAGTACGCCCGCGTTAACGACATACGGCCCCGCTTCCTGCACAGAGGCCGCTCGTCCGTAGCCGATGAGGCCGTTCTCCGAGTGCAGCACGATGAACCTGTCGGCGGGCAGGAAGTCAGAGCACATCGTCGGCATGCCGACGCCGAGGTTGGCGATCCAGCCATCCTGGAACTCGGCGGCGGTCCGGGCCGCCATCATGTCGCGGGTGAGGCGCAGCTTCTCCGCCACTAGTTACCTCCCGGCTTTTCGGGGACTGCCCGCGCAAACGGCGTCGAGACATGAAGGATGCCGTCGGGCGGGATCTTGATCAGGCGCTGCACGTAGATACCGGACGTGTGTACCTGCTCCGGTTCGAAGGAGCCGATCGGCAGGACGTCCTCTGTTTCGACGATCGTTGTACGAGCCGCCGTGGCCATGATCGGGTTGAAGTTGCGTTCGGAGCCCTTGTAGGAGAGGTTGCCGAACTCGTCGGCGTGCCAGGCACGGACGAAGGCGTAGTCCGCGGTGATGGCCTCTTCCATCAGGTAGGTGCGGCCGTTGAACTCGCGGTGCTCCTTGCCTGCCGCCAGTTCGGTGCCGACGGCTGTTGGCGTGTAGAAGGCGGGGATGCCGGCGCCGCCGGCGCGAATTCGCTCCGCCAGCGTGCCCTGCGGCACGAGCTCGGCCTCGACTTCGCCCGCTTCCTCCAGCTCCTCAAGGATGGATGTCCGGGAAGGGTGGGTCGAGGCGGTGAACGCCATGACGACCTTACAGACCAGCCGCGCTTCGAGGAGGTCGTTTATCGAGACGCGACCGGTGCCGCTGCCACCGCTGCCCGCGCCGGCCGTGTTGAGGATCAGCGTGAGGTGCTTCGGGGCCTTCTCGTAGAGGGCTTTGATCAGGTTGTGGGGCGTACCGGGACCGAAGCCGCCGATCATGATGCTGGAGCCGTCCACGATATCCGCGACCGCTTCGGCGAAGCTGGCGACGACCTTGTTGCGTGACTGCAAGCTAATATCCCGAATCCAGGACTCGCAACTCCGAGCCGCTCCGCATCCTGCGTCCTTCCGGGAAGGACTGGTCTGCTCCGCTACTTGAACAGAGAGAGAATCTGGGGGCTGTCCCCCCAGGCCCCCGGCGCATGGACTGCGCCCGCGCTACCCTTGCTCTCGCGCGGCCCTCAATGTTGGCGTTCGTCTGACTCAACACGCTACCTCTGGCCTCCTCATGATGCCGGACGGAACTTGGGCAGCGTGACCGCGTCGGTGACGTCATCGAAGACGACTTCGACGGGCATGCCTACCCTGATGTTTTCAGGCTCAGGCTCGACCTCGACGAGGTTGCTGGCGAAGCGCGCGCCGTCTTCAAGCTCGACGATGCAGGCGACGTAGGGGACGTGGTCGGCGAAGGCGGGCGTCGGGCCACGGTGGACGATTGAGAAGCCGAGCAGCGTGCCGCTGCCGGACGACTGCGCCCAGCGCGTGTTGCGCGAGAAGCAATTGGGGCAGATGGCGCGCGGGTAGAAGTAGTGCTTGTTGCAGTCGTCGCAGCGCATGATCCAGAGCTCGTGCTGCTTTGTCTTTTCCCAGTAGTAGTCCCATTCCGGCTGGGAGAGCGGGAGGGGACGGTTGTAGGTCTGACTCGTCATGTTCGGTCCCTTATGCCGTGGGTTTCAACACCACGGTGTAGCCCAACCTCATCCGTTACTCGAGGCGTGAGGGCTGCGCATCCTTCGGGCTATCGCCCTTGTCTGCTCCGCCCACTCCAAATGAGATTTCTGGGGGGGCACCCCCCACGCCCCCCGTCAAGGGGCTCCGCCCCCTGTACCCCCGTTCGGTTTCGCTGTCCCATAATTCCTTGGTTCCCTGTTTTTGACGGCACGAGTCTGCGTTCAGCATTGCTGTAGTCACTCAGTCGACCGCGAGCACGGCGGTGCCGGTTGATGAGAGCACGCCGCCGGTGCCGTTGACGAGGGCGATCTTCGGGTTGACGTTGCGCTCGCCGCACTCGCCACGCAACTGCCGTACGGCCTCGATGATGAGGAACATGCCGTACATGCCGGGGTGGGTGTATGAGAGGCCGCCGCCGCTGGTGTTGAGGGCGAAGTCGCCGCCGGGTGCGGTGCGCTGGTTGGCGACGAAGTCGGGGCCTTCGCCGCGGCCGCAGTAGCCGAGGCTTTCGAGTGTAATCAGCACCGTGTAAGTGAACGAGTCGTAGATCATCGTCAGGTCGATGTCGCTGTGCTTGAGGCCGGCCATTTCGAGGGCACGTGGGCCGCTGCTGTGGGCGGGCGTCACGGTGAGGTCAGGCATCTGGCTGATCATCGAGTGGTCGTGATGCTCGGCGGCGCCGAGGATGTAGACAGGCTTCTTCGGCAGATCGCGGGCGCGGTCGGCGCGCGTCAGGACGACGGCGCCGCCGGCGTCGGTGACGAGGCAGCAGTCGAGCAGATGGAAGGGCCAGGCAATCCAGCGCGACGCGTGGTAGTCGTCGAAGGACATCGGCTCCTTAATGTAGGCTTTGGGATTCATCAGGGCCCATTTGCGGGTGGAGACGGCAATTTCAGACAGCGCCTGTCGTGTGCGGTCCTCGCCGTAGCGGCTCATATAGTTGGAGCAAGCCATGGCGTAGCTGACGGGCGGTCCGATGATGCCGTAAGGCGCTTCGAACTGCGGCCCGGCGAGGCCTGCGCCACCGAGGCCGGCGGCGCTGCGCTCGCGGCCGTTGCGACCGGCTTCGCCGTGGGTGACCAGCGCGACGTTGCAGTAGCCGGCGTTGATCGCGGCCACGGCGTGCGCCAGGTGGATGACGAAGGATGAACCGCCGACCGCCGTGCTGTCCGTGTACCTCGGCTGCACGCCGATGTACTCACCCAGCGCGAGGGTCGAGTAACCGGCGGTGAACAGGCCGTCGACGTCCTTGATCGAGAGGCCGGCGTCGGCGAGGGCGTTGTGGGCGGCCTCGGCGTGGTGCTGCAGCGGCGACTTGTTAGGTACGTTGCCGATTTCGTCCGATTCGGCGGCGCCAACGATCGCCACGGTCCTCGAATACTGGTTCATCCAGTACGTCCCTTCAGGGCGGGGAAGGGGCCGGCCAGGCCGGCGGATTACGAAACAACGCGGCGCTCACGGGCGGAAGGTGGGCGCCGGCCGCGTCTAATCTAGCAGAGTCGTCCGTTGCAAGGATCAAGGTCCGCGCGCCGTGGGGCAACGGGACGTTTTGGGCGGCGTCCGCGAAGCTGACCGCGAGCGTGATCGAGCCTCGTTGCATCGTTAGCCAGCGCGCCGCTTCGTCGAAGGCAACCTCGACGTGCGAGAGGTCGGGGTCGGTCAGGTCGGGTGTGGTCTTCCGTAGGGCGATGAGGGTGCGGTAGAAGTCGAGCATCGAGGCGTGCGGCTCCTGCTGCGACTCGTCCCAGTCGAGCCGGGAACGTTCAAAGGTGGCGCGTGACTGCGGGTCGGGGATGTCCTGGACGGCCCAGCCGAACGATTCGAACTCGTGGGCACGGCCGCGCGTGACGGCGGCGCCGAGGTCTGGGTCGACGTGGTCGGTGAAGTACTGGAAGGGCGCGCTGGCGGCCCACTCCTCACCCATGAAGAGCAACGGGACGGTTGGCGCGGCCAGCGTGATCATGGCGGCGACTCGTGCGCCGGCGGGGCCAACGAGGTGTAAAAGGCGCTCGCCGAGGGCGCGGTTGCCGACCTGGTCGTGATTTTGCGAGAAGGTGACGAAGTTATCCGCGGTCACGTCCAACGCGGGGCGTCCGTGCCGGTGACCGCGATAGGGCGAATAGCGGCCGTCATAGACGTAGACGTCGCGAAGGGCTTTGGCGAGGACGGAGACGGCGCCGAAGTCGGTGTAGTAGCCGGCCTTTTCGCCCGTGAGCAGGCAGTGCAGGGCGTGGTGCAGGTCGTCACTCCAGGCGGCTTCGAGGCCGTAACCGCCGCGCTCGACCGGCCAGACGAGGCGCGGGTCGTTGAGGGAGCTTTCGGCGATGACGTCAAAGTGGCGGCCGGTCTGGCGCGAGAGTTCGTGAGCATCCGTCGCCAGCTGCTCGAGGAAGTGGACGGCGGACGTGTCGAGGATGGCGTGGACGGCGTCGAGGCGCACCCCGTCGATGCGGTAGTCGCGAAGCCACATCAGGGCGTTATCGATGAAGAAGCGGCGCGACTCGTCGCTGCCGGCGTCGTCGAAGTTGACGGCCTCGCCCCAGGGCGTCGAGTACTTGCGGGTGAAGTAGGGGCCGAAGCGTCCCAGGTGGTTACCCGCCGGGCCGAGGTGGTTGTAGACGACGTCGAGGATGACGCCGAGGCCGCGGGCGTGGCAGGCATCGACGAGGCGCTTTAGGGCGTCGGGACCGCCGTAGGCGTGGTGCGGCGCGTAAAGGTCGACGCCATCGTAGCCCCAGCCGCGGCCGCCGGAGAACTCGGCCACGGGCATGAGCTCGACGTGCGTGATGCCGAGCTCCACGAGGTAGCCGAGCTTCTCGACCGCGGAGGCGAACGTGCCACCCGGCGTGAACGTGCCGACGTGGAGCTCGTAGAGCGCGGCCCCTCCCAGGGGCGCGACGTCCCAGGTGTCGTGCTGCCAGGCGAAGGCCGCGTGGTCGATGACGCGCGAGGGGCCGTCGATGCCGTTTGGCTGGGAGGCGGAGCGCGGGTCGGGGAAAGGCCCTTCGCCGTCGAGGAGGAAGGCGTAGTCGGAGCCGTGACTCGCGTGCGGGACGTCGAGCTTCCACCAGCCGCCATCGCTTCGGGACATCGCCAGCGTTTCGTCGCCCAGGCGCAGACCGACCTCTCGCTTCGCGAAGGGCGCCCAGACCCGGAACGTGGTCACGACGAGGTCTCCTTGACCAGGAGCGCCACGTTCAACTCGCCCAGCAGCTCGCTGAGAGCCGCCGGACTGCCTTGTTGCGTTTGATTGGTCAGGACGTTGCGCCACGGGCCATCCGGGAGTATCAGGCTTGAAGCAGAAGCACCGCCGCGTGTGTTCGCGACGCTGATAACCTGCCCGCCGCGGACGAAGGCCACGACTCCGTCATCTGTCACCGGCAGCGGTACGTATTCGCCGCGAAACGCCGCAAGGTGCTGATGGCGCGTTTGTAGCACGCGGTGGGTCAACCAGAGCTTCGTGAGTTGCGGGTCCCTTAGGCGCAGCACCTCTGCGGCGGTATCGAGGCGCTCCACGGTCTGCAGCATTTCGCGACGTAGAGCGTAGTCGACGGGGCGGCGGTTGTCGGGGTCGACGAGGCTGAGGTCGAGGAGCTCGCAGCCCTGGTAGACGTCGGGGACGCCCGGCGCTGTCAGCTTGATAAGGGTCTGAGCCAAGGTGGAGGCGTTCGCGAGGGAGGCGACGCGCGCAAGGAGCGCTTCGAGGTCCGCGGTGAAGGCTTCGTTGGACAGCACGCCCGCTACGAAGCGCTGGAGTGCGGCTTCGTAGGTTTCGTCCTGTTCTCGCCAGGACGTGTAGGCCTTGGCCTCGCGGGCTGCCTTGAGGATGAAGGCCCAGGCACGCTCCAGGGTCAGCGGCCAGGCGCCTACCAGCGCCTGGTAGAGCAGGTACTCGGCGTTGCGGTCAGGCAGCCCGGCCGTTCGTAGCGGCTCGTTGAGGGCGGACCAGCGGCTCACGGCGGCCAACCACTGGTCCGGGATCCGAGATAGCGCATCGATGCGGAGGCGGGCGTCTTCGCCTCGCTTGGTGTCGTGCGTGGCGGTTGCGAGCATGGTGCGGGGCCAGCGGAGTGCCGTCTCAGCGCAGAAGGCGTGGAATTCGGCCACGGACACGCCGAAGCGTGACGGCTCGCCGCCGACCTCGTTGAGCGAGACGAGCCGGTTGTAGTTGTAGAAAGCGGTGTCTTCGGCGCCTTTGGCCATCACCGGGCCGCTTATCTGCTGAAAACGCAGCGCGAGCTCTGATGCCGCCTCTCCATGGTGGCGCAGGAGCAGGACGTCACACAGGGTTTCAAGAAGCGGCAGGAGCCGGGGAGCCAGCACCGCGGTCGCCTGCGTCGTGGCGTCCTGGACGATGCGCAGGTCTTCGGTGGTGAGCTGCCCTCCCGGACGCAGGTAGGTTCGGTAGACGGAGAAGGCGGCGAGGACTTGCGTTAGCACCGATTCGCAGTCTTCCGGAGTCCACCGATAGCCGGCGACGTCGCGCAGCAGGTCGCGGAGCTGCGACAGCTCTGAGGCGAAAAGGCGTTGCATCACCTTGTGCTTCGATTCGTCGAGGACGGCCGCATAGCTGGTTGTCAGGCCGGTGAACTCCGCGTAGAACGAGGTGAGCGCCTGCTCGCCGTGAGGATCGACAAAGAGGCCGTTGAGCAGGTTGAGGAAGTCGTAGCCGGTGGCGCCATCGACAGGCCACGATTTGGACAAGGCCTCGTCAGGCGCCAGAATCTTCTCAACGATGATGCGCGCTTCGGGGGCCGCGTCGCGGAGGCGCTGCAGGTAGCCTTCGGGGTCGAGCAGCCCGTCTACGTGGTCGATTCGCAGGCCGTCGATGCTGTGGTTGCGGACGAGATCGAGCGGCAGGCGGTGCGCGTCCGCGAAGGCCGCGTCCGCTTCGGGGCGGAAGCCGATGAGCGTGGTGACATCGAAGAAGCGGCGGTAGGAGAGACGTTCGTCCGCGGTGCGCCAGAAGACGAGGCGGTAGTGCTGGCGGCGCAGCAGCGCATCGAGGCGATCAATTGCTATGTCCGCTGTTGCGGGCTCCGTGCCGGGACGCAGCGGCAGCGCCAGATGGCCGCAGGTCAGACGCAGACCGTCATCGGCGGTGACGAGGCGGATGTCGCCGGTCTTCAAGGCGACTTCGTAGTCTGCCGCGAGAAGGGGGAGCTCCATAAACGACGTACCGTCTTCGCCGCGGCTCCACTGCAGGTCGAAGTAGGCGGCGTAGGGACTTGCCGGGCCGTTGCGCAGCACGTCGTCCAGCCAGCGATTCTGCGGTACGGCGAGCGCCATGTGGTTGGGGACGATATCGACGATCTGCCCCATGCCCGCGGCGGCGAGCGCGTCGCAGAGGCGTGCGTAGGCTTCGGGCCCGCCGAGGTCAGCGCTCAGGACCGTGGGGTCACAGATGTCGTAGCCGTGGGTGCTGCCCGGCGCCGCCTGGGTGATGGGGGAGAGGTAGACGTGGGAGACGCCGAGGCGCGCCAGGTAGGGGACGATGGCGGCGGCCGCGTCGAAGCCGAAGGCGGGGGTCAGCTGGAGGCGGTAGGTGCAGGTGGGTTCGGGGGGCACACGTCCATGTTACGACGGGTGGGGGGCGGGTAGAGGGTGCGAGTGACGGGCATGTGCAACAGAGCGAAGGGCGGGATTCGATACGCGGGATCTGTTATGACGTAGCGTGTCCCGAATAACGAAGGCGCCTACGTTCAAATGCCTCGGGTCCGCCCTCCAGCATCTGCACCTCAGAAGTGACCGACGGCTCTTCCAATCCCCCTGACGCTCTCACCTCACAGATAGGCGCGCCAGGACGCCGACTGACTCGGAACACCATCTCCGCATCTCCCAGTACTGGAATGTTGGGGTTGTGGGTGGCGGCTATGACTTGACGGCCTCTCTTGACGCTTCTTAGGTTTTCGACGATGGCCTGCGTAACAAAGGCATGGTCAAGTTCGTCCTCGGGTTGGTCAATCACTAACGGCCTTGTCTTCACAACCAACGCAATTGAGAGGATCGCGGAACACATCTCGCCAACCGAGAGTCTGCTGAGGTCCGTGTAGATGCTCTCTCCTTCGCGCCGAAGCATGATACGCGGCATTTGAGGCGTATCAATTCGTTCGAGACGCAAGAGTTCTTCTTCTCCAAGGGTTCCTATCAAGGTCACGGCGGCGCTCTCAGTGAGCCCGGTTTCGCAGAGTGAGTCCGAGTTCTTCGCGCGAACTAATGCGGTCAAGTCCACAGGCGACGCCTTCTCGCAGAGTCCAGCTAACTGGTGCTGACGATTGATCATCCCGGAGCCAGTCAAACAAGAGTCAAGGAAGTCGAAGTACTCATCTGTGGATTTGTAGTCCGCGAAATCGATGCGAACGACCCCGCCGAGTTGGTCATTCAAAGACTGCACAAGGCCTTCGCGGAGAGTACGTAGATCCTCTCGTGCCTCAATGAGTTTCGCAAGTGCCTCGCTGCGTTTCGCCTCAAATGCCTCCAATTCAGCGAGGAGGGCATTGCGCTCCGGCGTAGTGACCTCATTCAGGGTTGTGATTTGGACGCCAACCCTGCTCAAGTCTTGGGAAAGAGCAGCGAGGCTAGCGACGCCATCCTCTAGGAGCTGTGCACGGAACTGGACCTCGGAGGCAGTGTTCGCGTCGCTCCATCCCTTCAGGGCAGCATCGAGGATGGCTCTTTCCGCCTGAATGCCCGTAAGGATATTCGCGAGGCCGGATTGAACAAGGGCTTGTATCTTGCCTAACGATTCCTGAATAGCCTTTATCAGCTCGGGGTTCGGAGTCCCTGCGAGGTTTACGCCAGGAAGCACCGGAGGTGCGATTGGCGAAGGGATAGCCTGCTGGAATTGATCTCCGGCTTGGATTGCACGATTGACGAATGCCTGCTCCTGTTGCCACCCCTCACGGTTTTGAAATACTGGAGCTGTAAGGCGCGACGTAAGGTACGTCTGCCGCTTGATGAGCTCAGGCAGATCGGCCAACTCAAGATTACGTTCCTCGATTTCCCTTAGTAGGTCCAGAATCTCTGCTTCCGCAGTCTGTGCGTCCTCTGTTGCTGCTAGGATGCGACCCTGGACGTCGTTCAGGTCAAGGTTGTCATCAATTAAGCGAAGTTGCTCGAAGACATTTCTCGTCAGCAGCGATACTTCGCCCTGCCCATAGAACTCCGCAGGAAAGACCTCAGAGGGCTCCCATTCCGTTTCCACGACCGTGGCCTCGTCAACAACGAGGTAAACGATCGGAGGGGATGTAAATGTCGTTACATTGCGGGTCTGCGCATAGGCGCCCGAACGAACGATGGCAAACTCGCGGCCGTCCGAGGCTTTGACGAGCACAAGCACCTCGCCGACGCTTTCCAGAAAGCCAGCGATGCGCTTCGCATAAAGTTCGTCATCCGGCTCAGCGCCCAATGCAAACCGAATGAGGTCAATGAGCGCTGATTTGCCTGCACCTCGCCCACCTATCACCACATTTAGATTGGGTGAGAACCCGAAGCGAACGGCAGGATAAATCCCATGCGTTGTCGTACAACCGAGTATGCGTGGATGCTGAGGGGCAGCAGGCTGCGTCATGGAGATTCGTAGTTCCGGTTCAAACAGGATTTGCCTGAGGCAATTGAAATCGGGCCTCGCCATCTTTACCCACATCCCCTCCGTCATCTGGAGGGGGTTATGGGAATCCGAACCAAAGACAAATGGCAGCCGGGAGTGCAGTGCGTCTCGCACGTAAGTGATGGTCGCGCTAGGGTCTTGCTGCTGAGTTGAATGCTCAAGGGCGTCGACGCGCCTGAGGGCGTCAAAGCGGGGTTGACCTTCCAGTTCGTGAACTAACCCACTGGTGGAATTGCAGTGGGCAGCAATCGCAAACCCATTTCGCTCATGAATCTCAGCCCAAACTTGCTCGAATGACTTGGTGACAAGCGAGGTTTCACTGCCTCTAGCCTCTGGCTGCATGCCGAGGGCCGACAGCAGGTCTGAGATCTTTCCTGAGCCGCCGTCGCCGAAGATGGCCAGAATGTGAACGCCTGGGCTGACCGTTAACTCAACTCCGGGTAGCACTCGGATGTGCTTGCCGATTGCGGCAAGGCGTGTGCTTGCCTCGACGGCTTCGTCGACAAAGATTCCATCGTTGTGGTCAGTAATCGCGATGAGGTCGTAGCCCCGATCGACCCACGCTTCGACAAAAGCGTCCGCGCCCATACTCTTGAGCTCAGCTTGATTGGGCAACCCGTTGGCAAAGTCATGTGATCCCGGCGAGTGCACATGGAGGTCCACTCTGTAGGGCCTTGCTCCATTGCGCTGGCGGAGAAGGAGACGTCTAGTTTCGAGGATAGAAGCTTCGTCCAAACTGGATTCATACTAACTCGTAAACGCTTACTCGTCTACTAAATCCATTCAGAATCAATCCGGGCTAAAGCAGCCGTCCTCCTGGACCCTGGGGCGTGGGCATGTTGGCCCACATGCTCATTTCGTGGGGGGGGATCACGGGCTCGGCGCGGCAGACGTAGCGGTCGTTGAGCTGGTCGAGGCTGGTGACGCCCATGAGGCCCATGGCCGAGATCATCTCGTTCTCGAGAATCTCCAGCATGCGCAGGCAGCCCGCCTGCCCGGCGGCGCCGAGGGCCCAGGCCTGCAAGCGGCCGAGGGCGACGCACCTGGCGCCGAGGGCTATCGCTTTGACGATGTCGGAGCCGCGCTGGATGCCGCCGTCGAGGATGACTTGGGCTTTGTCGCCGACGGCCTGCACGATCTCAGGGAGGACGTCCATGCTGCCGAGGCCGTGGTCGAGCTGGCGGCCGCCGTGGTTGGAGACCCAGATGACCTCCACGCCGTGCTCGATGCAGAGCAGCGCGTCTTCGACGGTCGCGACGCCTTTGACCATGAGGGGCATGTCGCCCCAGGCCTCCTTGATCACGTCGAGCTTGCGCCAGGTGAGCTCGGAGAGGAAGTTGCGTCCCGGCAAGGCACGGCGGGTCGGCGGCGCCCAGCGGTTGAGCATGGGGCGCTCGCGGCGGCTGTAGATGGCCACGTCGACGGTGATCGCCAGTGCCGTGTAGCCGGCGGCTTTGATGCGTTGCACGGCGTCGCGGGCCCAGTCGTCGTCGCCCTGGACGTAGAGCTGGAAGAACTTCGCACCGGCAGCGGCGGTCTCCTCCCATGATGGCTCCGTTACGGAGCTGACGCAGTGGACCGTGCCGAACTCCGCGGCGGCCCTGGCTGCCGCGGCGCCTCCCTCCGGCGTGAACGTCTGCAATGACCCCACGGGCGCCAGCATGGCAGGGATGCGCATCTTCTCGCCGAGGAAGGTCGTCGAGGTGTCGATCTTGGAGACGTCTACGAGGATGCGTGGGCGGAAGCCCCAGCGGTCGAAGGCGAGGCGGTTGCGGCGCAGCGTGGTCTCGGACTCGGAGCCGCCGACGAGGTAGTCCCAGGCGCCCTGATTCAGGTTCTTGCGCGCGGCCAGGACGATCTCTTCATTGCTGACGAATGGGCTGTCGTACTCCGGCACGTGTTGGCTCCTCTAGTTCTCGGGTGCGGGGTCAGTGGGATTCTCGCCGCCGCTAACAGTCGTGTCAAACTGGTGTAACGCGCGCTTTGCGGGTCGCGTTTGCAAGGATTGAACCATGCCTGTTGAACCGTGGATCACGCTAGAGTCAGAGCTCGTATTCGACCACCGCTGGTACAAGGTGCGCCGGGACAAGCTGCGCCTGCCGAACGGTGACGTACTGGACGACTATTTCGTGTCTGTGCGCCCGGAAATCGTCGTGGTGTTTGCCGTGACGGCCGAGGACGAGGTGCTCTTCGTGCGGCAGTACCGGCCGGGGGCGGGCGCGATCACGGTCGAGCTGCCCGGGGGCACGTTCGAAGGCGAGCCCGGCGCCGAAGCGGCAGAACGGGAGCTGCTGGAGGAGACGGGCTACCGTTGCGGGCGCATGCTGCCGCTCTGCTCCGTATACGCCGACGCATCGAAGAACACGAACCAGATACATAGCTTCCTCGGGACGGAGGCGGTCCGGGTTGCCGGGCAAGACCTGGACGAGCACGAGATGGCGTCCGGAGGGGTCGACGTGCTGCTGATCCCGGTGCGAGAGCTTCGCGACAGAATACGTAGCGGGGAGATCAAGAACGAATCGACCGTGCTCGCGATCTACCGGGCGTTGGAAGAGCTGGGCGTCTAAGAATCGCGCTCATTACGAGAAGGCAGCAGTCTTCTTAGTTCCATTGGAACCAAACTCCTCGACTCAGCGTCATGAAGGCAGAAACCTATTTCGCTAGTCGAAGGAGAGATAACGTGAAGAAGCTGAACACGCTGGTCGCGGGCATCGTGACGGCGCTGGCAATCGTCGCGATTGGCTGCGGCGGCAGCGACCCGGAGCCGGAGGTCTCGGTACCGGAAGAGAACCCGAGGGCCGTTTCGCCGGGTGGCGGCGCGCTCGTGGTGCCGAACACGTTTCTGACCTACGAGGGCGAGCGCTTCGAGTTGATCCAGTTCCTGCAGGCCGACTTCGAGGACGAGTCCGAGTTCAGGGAGATCGGCGAGGCGACCGATGCGGACATCGACTACGAGAGCCCGCTGACCGTCTACGAGCGGGAAGGCGACTCGGACGCGGTGTACACGCTTTCCGAGGAAACGCCGGACGATGTGGCTTTTTGGCTGCGCTGGCGCAGGAACTAGACAGCCCGGCAACAGGCAACAGGCAGCAAGTAACAAGTAACAGGCAACAAGTAACCGTAGCAAGTAACAGGTAACGAGTGGCGGGGGAGCGATGTCTACCCTGTTGCTTGTTGCGCGTTGCTTGCTGCTGGTAGTCTTAGTCACCGTCCCCGCGGGCCCGAGTTCCAATAGAGGCGAATACGATGCAGGCTGCGATTGCATACGAACCCCAGGGCCAGGTCGTCATCGAAGAGGTGGACCTGTCGAAGCCGGCCACTGGCGAGGTGCTGGTCAAGCTGATGGCCAGCGGCGTCTGCCACTCAGATTGGCACATCCTCAAAGGCGAGTGGGGCACCCAGCTCTTCCCGTTGATCCTCGGACACGAGGGCGCAGGCATTGTCGAGCAGGTCGGCGAGGGCGTGCGAAACGTCAAGGCGGGCGATCACGTCATCCTGTCCTGGCGCACGAATTGCGGCATCTGCGAGGCGTGCCAGAAGGGCTGGCCGGTGCTCTGCTACAAGTCACCGACGGTCTCCAGCAAGGCGGTCAAGCACGGCTCCGACCAGACTTTCGGCAAGGCGGGCAGCCTCGGCACGTTCGCGGAGTACGCGCTGGTGCCGGAGGTTGCGGCGGTGCCGATCGACCCCGTCATCCCGTTTGCGCAGGCCTCGCTGGTCGGTTGCGGCGTGACGACGGGGGTTGGCGCGGCGATCAACACTGCGAAAGTCCAGCCGGGCTCGACGGTCGCGGTGTTTGGCTGCGGCGGTGTCGGCCTCAACGTGATCCAGGGCGCGCGACTCGCCAACGCGAGCCAGATCATCGCCGTCGACATGCTGGACAACAAGCTCGAGATGTCGAAGAAGTTCGGCGCGACGGACCTTGTCAACGCGTCGAAGGGTGACCCGGTCGAGCAGATCATGGGGCTGACGGGAGGACTCGGCGTGCACTATGCCTTCGAGGCGATTGGCCTGGTGCCGGAGCCCTTCCTGCAGAGCATCCTGTGCACGCGCAAGCGAGGACTCACCGTTTGGGTTGGCCACGCGCCGCTGAACACGCCGGTGACGATCGACGCGCGCGCGTTGATGCAGGAGAAGATGGTGATGGGGTCGCTGTACGGCTCGGCGCGGCCGCAGATCGAGTTTCCGCGCCTGCTCAAGCTGTACCAGGAAGGCAAGTTGATGCTGGACGAGCTGATCACCAACGAGTATCCGCTGTCCGGGGCGAACGAAGCCTTCGCAGCCCTGGGCCGGGGTGAGGTGGCCCGCAGCGTCCTGAATTTGAACTAGAGGGAATAAGAGGAACTGACGGAACACAGGGAACAGTTCGAGGGTTCGACCACCCTCGCGAACTGTTCCAACTGTTTAAAATGTTCCCTTTGCTGCTCCGTCTGAACCAGAGGGAATAAGAGGAACTGATGGAACACAGGGAACAGTTCGAGGGTTCGACCACCCGCGCGAATTGTTCCAAATGTTCTCTTTGTTGCTCCGTGACGTAGAGAGAGGAGGGTCTCGTGCTGCAGAGCCTGTGGACCGAAGAAGGCATCGTCCTCAAAGACGTGGAGCCGCCGGCGCTGCAGCCGGGGTGGCTGCGGTTGAAGATCCACGCCTGCGGCATCTGCGGCTCAGACCTGCACGGCTACAAGGACGGCAAAATCCGCGCCGGGGGCAAGCCCGGGCACGAGATGTCGGGCACGATCATGGAGTCGACGGTTGACCTGCCTGACGAACTCTATGCCGTCGAGCCGTGGTTGTGGTGCGGTGAGTGCGAATTTTGCCGCATCGGCAAGGTGCAGCTTTGTCGCAATGGCGGCCTTGTGGGCGTGTCCGTGCCGGGAGGACTGGGGGACTTCATCGACGTGCCGGCGATGCACGTGTATCCCAGCGACCCGTCGTTAACACCGATCGAGGCGTCGCTGACGGAGCCGTTCGGTATCTGCACGCGGGCCGTGCACCTGGCGGACCTGAAGATGGACACGCGTGTCCTGATCCTCGGCGCCGGCAGCCTGGGGCTGATCAGCGCCATGCTAGCGCGGGACACGGCGGAGCGCGTTGCGATCAGCTACCGCTATCCGTCGCAGGCGGAAGCGGCGATGAAGCTGGGTATCGAGGCGATACCGGAGGACCAGGTGGTTGAGTGGGCGCAGGACTACGGTCCCGACGCAATCATCGAGACCGTCGGCGGCCATGCGAACACGATAGAGCAAGCGACGGCGGCCTGCCGTCCCGACGGTCGCATCGTCGTACTGGGCCTGTTCTCTGAGAACCCGACGCTGGACATGCGCGCGCTGATCCACAAGGAGCTAAAGATCATGGGCTCGGCGTTCTTCGGGACGAGCGAGCACGGGCCGGAGTTCCGCGCTTCGACGAAGATACTGCCGCACTTCAAGAAGGAGCTGGGTGTGCTGCAGACGCATCAGTTCCCACTGAGCCGTGTCGCTGACGCTTTCGAGGCCGCCGTCTCGAAAGATGACAGGCCGATCAAAGTAACGATCATTCCTGGCTCGTAACAGCACCTGGAGACCGATTGAAAGGCGAGAACGGCCCGTCGGGACTGGGCCGTCCTCGTCTGATGGCGGGCCGCCGAAGAGTGCTGTCAGACACGAACGAGGTTGGCCTGCTGGTCACGCCACGGCGGCGATGAAACCGTAGCCACGCCCGCGCACCGTCTCGACTCGATACGGCCACGACGCCTCGAGCTTCACGCGCAGGCGGCAGATCGCGACGCTGAGACGACGGCGCTCCTTCTGTCCCATGGAACTCCACAGCGCCTGACAGAGCGAATCGTAGTTAACGATGCGATCGACTTCGCGGCAGAGCAGTCGCAGCAGCTCGAACTCGTGGAACGTCAGGATAACGGCCTTGTCGCGGACCATGACACCGAACGTCCTCAGATTCACCGTTATATTGCCCAATACCAATTCTTCTTCGTCATCGGTCTCGTCCAGGCGCACCACGATCTTCTCCCTTTGAGCTCACGGCGATGCTATCGGGATGGTATTTCGCATCGATTACTGGCGCGTTTCCTGTCGATGAATAGCGTGTTACAGGCCGCTTGTGCCTACGGCGCCGACGGTAGATATTTGGTGCGGAGGCGAAAGTCATGCCGCGCGAAGGTTTCTGGATGCCACCTCAGTTCGAGCAGAGGCTCAAGGTTTATGCGTCGCTGGCGGCGCTAGTGGGGACATTGGTGGTGGGTGCCGCGCTGGTCGTGGTTTTCGTTTCGTTTTCGTGGCCAGAGACCGCCGTTGGAAGCCCGACGGCGCGGATTTATGCCGGTCACGCGGATGAGTTCCAGGTTGGCCAACCGGTGACGTTCACCGAAGGCAAGTTCCACCTCGTCAAGAAAGAGGACGGCAGCTTCATCGCGCTGTACTGGAAGGACCCTCACCTCGGTTGCACGGTGCCGTGGCGTGAAGGGTTTGTGTTCACGGACCCGCGTGACGGAGTTAGCAAGAAGGGTTGGTTCCGCAACCCCTGCCACGGCGAAACCTACGATGCGTACGGCGTGCGCGTCTTCGGCCCGGCGCCGCGCAATCTCGATCAGTTTCCGGTCGAAGTGGTTGGGGACAAGGTCTACGTGCTCGCTTCATTCGACAAGATTATCCTCGGCGACAGATCATCTTCGATCTTTACTCCGTAGGCCTCGGGGGAGGGTAATTCGTATCCCGAGGCGCTAGGATCGCGGCATGACCACCACATCGCGGCCGGGGCGTGGGCGGCCGCCGCATCCCGACGTGCTGACGCCTGCCGAGTGGCGCATCGTCAATGCGGTGCGACATGGCATGAGCAACCGTCAGATCGCACGTCTGCGGGGGATCAGCCTCGACGCGGTCAAGTTTCATGTTGAGAACGCCGTGAACAAGCTCGGGCTGTCCGGACGGGCCGAGTTGAGGTCGTGGCGCGGCGCGCCGTATGACAGCGCGGCGCTGCGAGGGGAGGCAGAGATGAGCGACAGGCTGCAACTGGGGCCCCTGGGTCAAATCGCCCGGGCCGTGAAGGACATAGCCGTGGCGGAGGCGTGGTATCGAGACGTGCTGGGCCTTGCGCACCTCTATACGTACGGCAAGCTGGCGTTCTTCGACTGCGATGGAACGCGCCTATTCCTCGAGGAGCAGACGATCGTCGAGGTGCCGGACCTGAACAACGACTCCGTCCTGTACTTTCGCGTCGATGACATCAACGCGGCGCATAACGAGCTTACAGCGCGAGGCGTGGAGTTCGCGGGCGCGCCGCACATGATCTTCAAACACCCTGACGGCACCGAGGAGTGGATGGCGTTCTTCAACGATCCGGACGGGAAACCTCTGGCGATCATGTCGCAGGTCAAGGCCTAGCGACCGCGGCGCCGGTGGGCCCAGCGCGGTGGCAAGTGCGTCGCCGCCACCGCGCCGGCGGCGGCACCGAACAGGTTAGCCAGCGCGTCGAACGCCGATGCATCGCGGCCCGACAGGGTGGACTGGTAGGCTTCCAGCAGGGCGCCCATGAACCCGGCGGCGGCAATCACGATGAGGACGGCAGCCAGGCTCTGCCGCTTGATGGCCATGAGGGCGCAAAAGGCGAGCACCGCGTAGGAAACGAAATGGCCGACGTACCCCTCCCAAGTCGTTAGGTCCGGAAGTGTGGGATCGCCGGCGTCGCGGGTCGATTCGTAAA
>DASTLN010000242.1:0-2554 GCA_035714925.1 Dehalococcoidia bacterium
TCTAACGACTTTGGGTTTAACCTGCGCGAGCTGCACGTTCAGCGCCAACGGCGATCCTCCTGCCCGATCGCGACAGGTTCAAACCCGGGTTAGGCGGCGGGCCTCAACGATCCCTTTCCAGCTCTAAACCGCATGCGCCACCTCCCTCGTCGGTCGGCTCATGACATCTCGGATCGCTCGGGACCCCGTCCGCCATCGACATGAGGGGGGCGAGAGAGGTATTCGAAGAACGAAACCTCGACGCCACCGGGATCTGCAGTCTTGAAGTTCCGGTGTCCGTAGTTCGTGGCCCCGAGTTCCTTGAGGATCGGAGCGCCGCGCCGGCGCACGTCGTTGTACCACCAGTCAACATCAGCGACCTCCAAGTAGAAGCCGCCCGAGATCGAGGGTGGCTGACCGCCGGACTCGATCTCAATGAAACCGGCGCCGTTCGGCGAGTGGAAGATCGTGCCACGATCGGCCGCGCCCCGATCCCACCGATGGTAGATCTCGAAGCCCAGAACATCGCGGTAGAACGCCACTGTCTCGGCGTAGGCTGGAGTGAGGTAATAGAAGCGGAACTCAAGAGGTCGCATATGACTAGATCTTCGTTGATCCCCGGCGCCCGCGGGTTTGTCCCGCTGCTTCACGCTGGTTGACCGACACGCACTTCTGCGGCATGTCGCGGAACGATTGCCAAGACAGCAGCGCCCAGCCAGAAGAGATACGCACTCCACAGTCCTAGCATTGGCGGCACTGTCCCACCGGTCCCGGGGAGCGGAAGCAAGAGCATCAAGTACAACCAGAAGAGCAGACTCGTCGCCGCAGCCACTCCGACCGCCCACCGTCGCCCCGCCCGAATGGCGCGATACATCGCTATACTCATGGCGCCCGAATACATGAGCATAGCGCCGGTCGTAAAGCGCAGAATCGTCAAGGGCGCCCACTCGCTTTCGCTGAAAGCGACAGCGGTGACAGCTGCCGAGTGCACCACGCCGCTGATCATGGTGAGTACGCCAAGCGTGACACCGATGGCCGCAGCAACCTGCAGAACCCAGGGAACCTCATCGGCCGAACGCCTGAATCGTCGATAGAGGAACACGACGATCACTAACAAGATCGAGAACACTCCAGCAGTGAGCGTCCGTTCACCGACCTCCATCATGGCAATGCCTACAATCATGACGAATGCGCTCAACAGGATCATCATGACTTTACGCATGGTGCCTTCCCCTTGTAGGTTCGTGTGTTCCGGCGTGACGTTTCATTGCCGATCAATCCGTCGCCGCCTAACGATTTGGGTTTGACCTGCGCGAGCAACATGCCTCCGCCGGACCGCGAGGTGCAAGCCGACCGGTCCGGCAGCTAAGAAGCGAACCGCGACAGGTCCAAACCCGGGTTAGACGGTGAAGCGTCAAGAGCGGCTAGCCAGACTGCCCGTAGAAGTCTGCTCGAACGTCGTGAGCAATTGGATGACGTCGCCGTCATGGAAGGGAAGCACCTGGGTCAGGAGTGCGACGTCGAGACCGCCCACCGCCTCGCCGCCGCGCGCCGAGCTAGGCCTCCCAGGGCAGCGGATTCAGCGGCAATAGCCTCATGGCCTATCGGTAGTCCCTGGAGCCGGTTCATGCCGGCGCGGGGCTCCGGGGCGACGAACTAGAGAGAGGAAGTACTCTTCACCTCTTACCACTTCCGGCAGCTCTGCTCCGAACTTGACGTAAAGCAGGACGAGACTCGAAAGGTAGCCATGAAGCATGAGCCGCGCGCCCGTCCGAGGGCCGGCTCGCGATAGCTTGGTCTTCGTGCCGGCGGTATCGCGGCTTAAGTCGGCCCAGAACTGCTCGGTCCTGCCTTCGAGCCTCTTGACCAGAGCCTCAGCTCGGCGGCCGTCGTCTCCTTGCTGCCCCTCCAGACGTTTGGCCAGCTGGATCGGCGACTCGTCGATATCGATCAGCGGACGATTTTCGTCCCGAAGCGACCGCACCCGCGGCCGCACTGTGTTGTCATAGAGCACGGACATGATGCGGGCCAAGGTGAACGGGCCGAGCCTCTGAACCCTGCGGCTCGGCGCGCTCGCGTTGACCACGATGACGTTCTTGTCCGTGATCCTTGGCGGATCCACCTTGAGCTCGCCAAACGGCCAGAGCAGAGGGCGCGACGCCCTTGAGTGCTCTTCGAGGACATCGAACCAGTCCGTTCCAAGGTTGTTGTAAACGCCTCCGTCCACGAGTCGGACGATGCGTGGCAAGGCCCCCGGCATCTCCCCGTTCTGGAAGTTGAGTCGGCTCAACTTGAGCCTCTTGGGCGGGAACACCGCAGGAAAGGCCGCCGAGCTGTAGAGAGCCTCCGCGGTGCGAATCTGCTGCGGGAGACTCCATCCGTAAGGCCGGCAATGCACGAACTGACTCGAAAAGTACATCGGCTCCCCAGACAACAGGTCTGTCGCCACAAGGACGTGCATGACGCCGGGCCCGCCTTCGCCCGAGGCCGCCCCCCACTCCCGCACGTAGAGGCCCCGCCTCACGGGACCAGTTCTCGAGGCGGCGACGGCGCTGACAACCGACTGATACTTAGC
>DASTLN010000243.1:0-3420 GCA_035714925.1 Dehalococcoidia bacterium
ACGGACTCGAAGTCGAGTTCGATACGCTGGCGGGCCTCCGTAGCATCAGGGCCCTCCAATCGGGCGAACTGGACGTGATCGTGTCCATCGGTGCAGCCATCCGCGCCAGGATGCAGGAGCAGCTCCCTCTCAAAGTCCTCCTGCTGATCCACCGCAACGCTCCGCACTGGGTGATGGGCCGGCCCGGGATCGAGACCGTCAACGACCTGCGCGGCGGCTCGATTCAGGCAGGCGACCAGGGCAGCGAACCGGACGTGATGGTGCGGCGCTGGTTGCGAGAGAACGGCCTCGACCCAGATAAGGACGTTCAGCTCAGCTATGAGCGCGCGCACGCCGGATGGACGGAGGAGGGCCCGTTGCCGGCGGAGGATGCTGCCATCGCGCGGACCCTGGAGCGCGAGGCGCTCGAGGCGCGTGGCTATAAGGTGCTGGTCGAGCTGTGCTCTGCCTTCCCGAACACGCTGGTCCACGGCCTCGTGGTCATGGAGAAGACACTGACCGAGAAACCGGAGCTGGTCTCGGGCCTCGTTGCGGCTCATACCGAGGTGTCCCAGTGGATCGAATCAGGGCGACCGGAGGCCGTCGCCTTCATTGGCGACCGTTGGGGGGTCAGCGAGGAGCGCGCCAAATCCGCCATCGCTTCGCTGTCGGGTGTTTTCGTGGCGCGACACGAGCCCGCGGATTTCAGCGCGGTGATCGCTTCGTCGGCTGCCGCTCTGGGCCAGCCGGCCATCGAGGTGGCCGACCTGCTCTAGGAGGGCTGCACGGGCCCTGCTTCGGTGTCGGCGCCTACGAGGGAGGCCTCACGCTCCGGCCGGCGCAGGCTCAGCCGCAAGAGGGCCAACACCGCCAGCAGCACCACCGAGCTGACGCCCAGCGACCAGTGGATCCCGATTAGCGCGCCGAGGAACCCGACGGTCACGCCGCTGCCGACCCGTAGCCCGTTGAGAGACGTGTTGAACAGTCCGATGAGCTGGCCTCGGCTCTCCAGCGGGGCCTCAAGCTGAACCAGCGCCTGGGCCATCGACGTGAATCCGATGAGAAAGGCGCCCGAGAGAAACAGCGCCACGAGCGCGATGACGTAGGTGGGCGCTGCCGCGAACGCGAGCATCGTGACCGTCCAGCAGAGGCCCAGCGCGGTCGCCTTGACCGGCGTCGGCGACGTATTGGGCAGCGTTTCCAGCAGCAGCCCGCCGAGGATCGCGCCGACCGCGCCGGCGAGCAACAGCATCGTGTAGGCGAGGCCTGCATCGTCCTCGAGAAATGATTCGGCGAACTCAGGGAGCTGCGCCTGGTGAGCGTTGCCGACCAGGAGAGACGTCAGGCCGACCAGCACGATCATGGCGAAGATCGTCCGGTTGGCTCGCGCTACTTTCAGCGCCGCGACGTTCGCAGCCGGACGCCACATCACTTTGCGCTGCGCTCGCACCTCGTTCGGCATGTCGCTGTGACCCGTATAGGGCTCTCGCAGCGACCAGACCACCATCGGCACGTAGATCAGGGCGTTGACGGCAATGCCGAGGCCCGGCCCCAAGACGAGCAGGAATAAGCCGCCGATCGCCGGGCCGAGGAGTAAACCGATCTGACGGCCTGTCGCGGTCAGACGCACGGCGCTCGCGACGCGATCATTACCGACGATGTCATGAATGATCAGCTGACTGGCAGGCGTGAAGACGACGCCCGCCACGCCGTGCAGCGTCAGCAGGATCACGGCGTGCCAGATCGCCAGCGTGTCGGTCAGGAAGACGAAGGACCAACCGAGCGAGACGAAGATGAACATCACCATCGAAACGAGGAAGAGCTTGCGGCAGTCGTAGCGGTCTGCCAGGGAGCCACCCAGTACGCCGCCGAGCAGGAAAGGCGCCCAGTGGCTGATGACGGCGTAGCCGCCCAGCGCTGGGGAGTCGAATTCCTCGAACAGCACCCAGTAGCTGATGACGTGCTCGATGTTGTCGCCCATCATCCAGAGGATGGAAGCAATCGTGAACCAACGGAAGCTCGTGTGGCCGAGAACGGCGAACGAGGTCGAGGACTGAGGCATCTGAAGGCATCATGGCGTGGCCGGCGCGCGGGAGCAAGGAATGCGGCTAACGCGACACTGTCGTCTACTGCGAGGTTATTCCTCGTAGAGGCGCCATTGGGGCGCGTGGTTGACGACGGCGAACCAGAAGCTGTTGTGGCCCGGCAGTCGCTGCAGCACCGTGCCGTCTGAACCAACCAGGACGTCTTCCGAAATGCGCCAGCGGGCCCCGCCGGCGCTGCTTAGCGTGCCGTTCTCGAAGTCCACGGAGGTAAAGCTGACTTCGCCGCGTTCGTAGGCGCGACCGCCGTTGCCGTCCTCGGTGGCAACGATCACGACGCTCCGTCCCCCGATCTCATCCTCGATCAGGCCGCGTTGTGCCAGCAGTTCGATGGGGTAGGCGACGGCTTCGCCTTCGAGCCGCACGGTGTAGACGATGTCTTTGACGGCGAGCGGGCCCTGGTCGTCAGGCGCGGGGAAGCGCAGGTCCGGGCTGGCCCAGTAGTCGGCGTAGGCGACGCCTGGTCCGTAGTCACGCCGGAAGCCGGTCTCGATGTCGAGGACGCGCGTGGCCGGGTGGGCGGCGAGCCAGTCGGCCCAGGTAACGTGGACGGCCGGCAGTACTTCAAGACGGACGCCGGAGCCTACCATGTTGCCCCAGGCCGGTTCGCCGTTGTACTGCTCCCAGAGCGTGCGTGTGACGGTGTCGTACATCAGCTTGTTCGAGCGGTAGAGCAGGCCGCTGGTGCCGAAGCGCAGCACTTCGCCGCCGGCGCGGCCGTCGTAGAGGATGGCGGAGCCGCAGAGCGTGCAGTAGGCGAGCGAGACGGGTACGCCGCCGACGTTGTCGTTGACCATCTCGTGCCAGTCGATGATGCGGCGGGGGTAGGCGCGGGCGTCGCCGTTGATCTCGACGCCGATGACGAGGTCGGTCGGCAGGATCCAGTCCGCGGCTTCGCTTGCCGAGACGAAGGCCGGGTCGTTGAGCGCCGGAATGCCGTCAATCGGCACGCCGCCCCAGATCACCTCCTGGGCGGAGATGGTGTGATCCTCTCGTGGGTTGAGGAGGGCGGCGAAGCCGGGGTCGATAGTGCTGAGGAGCGTCGACTTAAACTCGACATAAGCGTCGAGGTCGTCAGCCGGCGAAGCGGGCCCGAGGTCGCCGAACAGTTCGAGGACAGCGTCGCCGGAGAACGGCACGCCCGTGTCGAGCAGCTCCCAGGCGCGGTCACGGTAGGGCGTCGGATAGAGCGCGAGGTCGATGAGGAACGCGCGGTAGGCGGGGTCGTCCCGCGCGGCGGCGCCGATGGCTTCGAGGAGGGCTTCGCGGCGGCCGCCAGGGTTGCCGATTTCGCCGAAGAAGCTATCCCAATAGATGAGCTCCCGGGGATGCGACTCCG
>DASTLN010000244.1:0-1516 GCA_035714925.1 Dehalococcoidia bacterium
CGACAAGAATCCGGTCGTCGCCCTCCGGGAGATCGCCGAACAAACGATCGCCCCCGAGGATCTCAAGGAAGACCTCATCCATTCGCTCCAGAAATACGTCGAAGTGGACGAACCCGAGGCTGAGCCGGTGCCGATGATCGCGTCCTCCGCCACCCCGGCTACGGCGAGTGATGACGGCGACGTGGCCTTCGACCGCATGTCCGAGGAAGAGCTCCTGCGCGGCCTGGAGAGCATGGTTCCGCCGGACAAGACCGAGGAATTCTAGCCGGCGGAGCGCTGCCATGCTTGACTGGAGCAAGTGTCGGGCGGTGGAGCGTATCCCGGGGAAGGGCGGGGGAGAGTGGCTGTTCAAGGGGACTCGCGTTCCAGTCCGCGCGCTCTTTGAGAACCTCGAGAGCGGCGCAAGTCTTGACGACTTCCTTCTCTGGTTCCCCGACATCGATCGTCATCAGGCTGAAATCGTGTTGCGGCATGCCAGCCGGAGTGTCGCGGCTGCGTGAGACTGCTGTTCGATCATGGGACGCCGGCGCCGCTGCGTATGGCACTGACTGCCCACTCGGTTGCCACGGCCCACGAGATGGGTTGGGACCAGATCGACAACGGATCGCTCCTCGCTGCCGCCGAAGCACACTTCGATGCCGTGGTCACAACCGACAAGAATCTGCAATATCAGCAGAATCTGTCCGGACGTCGTCTTGCTGTCGTTATCCTCCCAACTACCGCCTGGCCGGTCATCCGGGCGCACCAATCCGAAGTACTGGAGGTGTTGGAAACCCTGCAGCCGGGTGACTGCGTCGAGGTGATCTTCCGCCAGCCGAATTCGGCTGATTCTTAAGACTTCGCAGTACTATATTAGGTGTCAGGTCGCTCGGGCTGCACCATGACCCGGGCACAGGGGTTCTTGCGCCATGATGCGCCAGTACGAATTGGTCGAGCGGGTCACGCGTTACAACCCTAACGCGGACGAGAACCTGCTCAACAAGGCCTACGTCTACGCCATGCAGAAGCATGGCACGCAGCAGCGCGCCAACGGCGACCTCTATTTCTCGCATCCGCTCGAGGTCGCCGGCATTCTGACCGACCTCAAGCTCGACGACGCCACGATCGCCGTGGCGCTCCTCCACGACACGATCGAGGATACCGACGCCACCCGGTCGGAGATCGACCAGATGTTCGGCGAGGACATCGGCCGCCTCGTCGAGGGATTGACCAAGATCGGCAAGCTCGACCTGGTCTCGAAGAAGGCGGCGCAGGCGGAAAACCTGCGCAAGCTGCTCCTCGCCATCTCGTCCGATATTCGCGTGCTGCTGGTGAAGCTCGCCGATCGGCTGCACAACATGCGCACGCTCATGCACATGCCGGCCGACGCGCGCGGACGGATTGCGGAGGAGACGCTGGAGATTTACGCGCCGCTCGCCGGGCGCATGGGCATGCACGACATGCGCGAGGAGCTGGAGGAGCTGGCTTTCGGCACCGTCAATCCGGAAGCGCATGCCACCATCGTCCGTCGCCTCGC
>DASTLN010000245.1:0-11775 GCA_035714925.1 Dehalococcoidia bacterium
TCGCTGCCCGGCTACAAGGGCGCCGTCCCGCGCGCCGAGAAGGTCGTCGTCAAAGGCCTCGACCGTGACGGCAAGCCGGTCCGCTACCACGCCGAAGAACTCTTCGCCGAAGCCATCGAGCACGAGCTCGATCACCTCGACGGCAAGCTCTACTTCGACTACATCGGCAGCATCGATCAGCTGACCCCTTACACTGGACCCGAGGAAGAAGAGGAAGAAGGCGAAGAGGAGGAGAAAGCGGCGGAAAGTCCTTCTTAGAAGGCACGTCGATATGATGACCGCCACCTCCCCCGTCTTTCCGCGAAGGATGGCCGGACTTAACGACTCGCTAACCCCGGACCTGCGCCACCTCCTTGCGACGCTGCACGCCACCGTGCCCGATGCTCACACCGTCGGTGGCACACCGCGCGACCTCCTCCTTGGCCGCGCGCCGGCCGACCTCGACATCGTGACGCGCGAGGACCCACGGACCGCCGGCGAACGGCTCGCGCAGGCGCTGGACGCCAGCCTGTTCGCCCTCGACGCCGATCGCGGCCACTACCGCCTCACGCTTCCGGACTCAGCATTGCTGCGCGAGATCGACGTCTCGCAGGCCGAGGACCTCTCGGCGGACCTCGCTCGCCGCGACTTCACGATCGACGCGATGGCTGCGCCGATCCTGCCCGACGGCTCGCTCGGTGACCTCATAGACACCGCTGGCGGCCTCGCCGACCTCGAATCGCGCACGCTGCGTATGGTGAGCCGTCAGGCCCTGAGCGATGACCCGCTGCGCCTCCTGCGCGCCGTTCGTCTCACGGTCGAGCTCGACCTCGAAATCGAACCCGAAACTGAAGAGACGATACGCGAGCTTGCCTACCTCGTCTCGCAGACCGCGGGGGAACGCCAGCGCGAGGAGCTTGTCCGTATTCTCGCCACGCCGCGCGCCGCCATAGGCATCCGTCTCCTCGATGCGCTCACGCTGCTCCAGGAGCTGATGCCGGAGATCACCGCGGCTCGAGGCGTCGATCAGCCTTCCGAGCACCATTACTGGGACGTCTTCGATCACTCCGTCGAAGCGCTGGCGGCGCTGGACCTCATGCTCTCGCCCGCTACCGAACCCGGCCGCTGGCTCGCCCCCGTCTTCCGAGATGTCCTCGCCCGCTTCGACTTCGACGCCTACCTCGACGGCACGGTCGGCGGTCACAGCCGCCGCGTCCTCCTCAAGCTCGCCGGCCTCCTGCACGACGTCTCGAAGCCTGAAACAAAGTCCGAGAAGCCGGACGGCCGCATTCGCTTCCTCGGGCACCCGGTGCAGGGTGCCGCAAAGGCTGAGTCCATCTGCAGTCGCCTCCGCTTCGGCGCGAAGGAGAAACGCTTCGTCTCACTTCTGGTCGAAGAACACCTGCGCCCAACCCAGCTCGCGCAGGGCGACGACCTGCCCTCGAAGCGCGCTCTCTACCGCTTCTTCCGCGATCTTGACGACGCCGCCCCCGCCTGCCTCTTCCTGAGCCTGGCTGACGCTGCCGCCGCCCGCGGCCCGCGTCTCGAAAAAGACCGCTGGGCCGGTCACGTCGCCTACGTGCGCTGGGTCCTCGAAAACGGCATGCAACCTGAATCGCCGGCAGAAAAACCCCAACGCCTCGTCGACGGCGCAACGCTCATGGCCACCCTCGGCCTCGCACCGGGCCCCGAAGTAGGCCGCCTCCTGTCCGCTATCGACGAAGCGTACGCAGTCGGCGAGCTGTCCACACTGGACGAAGCGATCGCGCTGGCCCGCGACCTGATCGCCGAGGCTCGCCCATGAACGATGCCGAACTCCTTGCCGCCGTCATCTTTGGCGTCGTCGTCGCTTTCTACTTCATGTTCATGCGCCCGATTCAGAAAGATCAGGAGCGCCACAAGAAACAGATGCGCGACCTGCGTCCAGGCGATATTGTGGTGACCACATCCAACTTTGTCGCAACGGTCAAAGACATACAGGTTGGGGAGGACGGGGGGACCCGCTTGGCGCTCGAACTAACGGACGGCGTCATCGTCACGGCGCTGCCCAACGCGGTCATGCGCCGACTCGACGAAACGGAGTCCCTCAATCGTAGCGGGTCAGGGCAGAAAGGCGCCTCTGGATGAGAAATCGCACCACGCGCCTTCTGCTGCTGTTTGTCCTAACGCTGACCACCTTTGCCGTCTTCGTCGCCTTCCCCTCTCAGCCGAATCGTTATCTGCCCGACTTCATCCCTTGGCCGGAAGAGGAATGCGTCGGCCAAATCTGCATCGGCAGAGGCATCGACGTCTTCGGCGTCGAACGCCGCGAAATGCGCCTCGGACTCGACCTGCGCGGCGGCACCCGTCTCGTCCTTCAGGCCGATCTCTCCGCCAACCCGGACATCGATTTGGACGAAGCGCTGAACTCCGCCGTCGACGTCATCGAACGTCGCGTCAATGCCTTCGGTGTCGCCGAATCGATCACGGAACGCGTCGGCAGCAACCGCATCCAGGTACAGCTCCCCGGCATCTCCGCCGACGAAGCCCTTGCCCAGATTGGCCGCACTGCTCAGCTGCAGTTCATGGAGATGGCCCGCGACGAGAACGGCAACGTCATCCTTGAGAACCCTGACGGCACGACCACCACCCAGCCGCTCGAAACCGTCCTCAATACCCCTGAGCTGGTCCAGTCGGCCCGCTTCGTGCCCGTGACCGTCGTTGACTCGGACGGCGTGCAGCGCATCCTCGACGGCCGCTATCTCGACCGTGACGAAATCCGCGCCGAGCGCAGCTCGATTACGAATCTTCCCCAGCTCCGCTTCGGTATGACGAGCGAAGGCGGTCAGCTCCTTGCGATCGCCACGGCGCGCCTCTCGAACCCGCCGCAGCCCCTCGCCTTCTTCCTGGACGAGGACCCGATTCGCGGCGATGACGGTCGCATCATCGCTCCGCTGGTTCAGCAGCAGCTCTCCGATGACGGTGTGATCAACGGACTCAACTTCGCCGACGCTCGCGATCTGGCCACGCTGCTACGGACGGGCGCATTCCCGGTGCCGCTCACCGTCGTCCAACAGGAGGAGGTCGACGCTACCCTCGGTGACACCGCCGTCGTCGACTCCGTCCAGGCCGGCCTCATCGCCATCCTCGCAGTCATGGCGTTCATGGTGGCGTACTACCGGCTGCCTGGCGTCCTGGCCGCGGCCTCGCTCTTCGTCTACGTCTCGCTCACGCTGGCCGTATTCAAGCTCTGGCCTGTCACGATCACCTCCGCGGGCATGGCCGCCTTCGTCCTCTCCGTCGGTATGGCAGTCGACGCCAACATCCTCATCTTCGAGCGCATGAAGGAGGAGCTACGCCTCGGCCGCAGTCTGCTCGGCGCCGTCGATGCCGGCTTCTCACGCGCCTGGACCTCGATTCGAGACAGCAACGTGGCCACGCTCATTACCTGCATGATTCTCTACTGGTTTGGCGACCAGTTTGGCGCCAGCCTCGTCAAGGGATTCGCGTTGACCCTGGCCCTCGGCGTTCTGGTCAGCATGTTCTCCGCCATCACGGTGACGCGGACCTTCCTGCACGCACTGGTCGGTTCGCCGGTCATGCGCCATCTCTGGCTCTTCGGGGCTGACGTCGAAAACGCTCGCGCCGCGGCTATCAGCCGCCCCGTCGCGGGTGAGGCAACCGGAGGGTCGGGTTCATGATCGATTTCGTGGGCAAGCGCCCGCTCTTCTACGTCATCTCGCTGCTATTCATCCTCCCCGGCCTCGTCTCCGTAGCCTTGCCGGATGGCCTCCGCCGCGGCATCGAGTTCAGCAGCGGTACCAATTTCTCAGCCGCCTTCCAGGAACCCGTCTCACAGGATGAGCTGCGCCAGGCCCTCGTCGAACTCGGGCATCCCGAGGCGCGTATCCAGCAGACCACTGAAGGCCGGCTCCTCGTCCGTACCGGACTGATTGAAGGCGCCGGCGAAGCACCCGCCTTCGGCCCGGCCCCGCCATCTGAGCGTGAAGACCTCGAGGCTGCGCTTGAAGAGCGCTTCGGTCCGCTGGTCAACTCGGATGGCACCCCAACCGGGCGGTTTATCGAGTTCTCCTCGGTATCGCCCTCCGTGTCCTCGGACATCACACGCAACGCCGCCTTCGCGGTGGTGGCAGCCGCCGTCGCCATCCTCATCTACGTGACAATCTCGTTCATCTCCGTGCCCAGCCCCCTGCGCTACGGGGCCGCTGCCATTCTCGCCCTCGCTCACGACGTGATAATCGTCCTCGGCGTCACCTCAATCCTCGGACGCATTTTCGACTTCGAGGTCGACACGCTATTCATCACCGCGATGCTCACCATCGTCGGCTTCAGCGTCCACGACACCATCGTGGTCTTTGACCGCATCCGCGAGAACATCCATCGCGCCGAAAGCGCGGGTTTCGAGCCGCCGCTCTCGGACGCCGTCAACGCCAGCCTGAACCAGACGCTGGCCCGCTCGCTCAACACCTCGCTGACCGCGATCCTGGTCCTCGTTGCCTTGATCCTGCTCGGCGGCGGAACGATTCGCGACTTCGTAACCATCATGGCGATCGGTATCGTCGTCGGGACCTACAGCTCCATCTTCATCGCCGCACAGCTGCTCGTCTCCTGGGAAGAAGGCGACTTCAGTCTCAGCCGTAGCCGCCGCGCCACGGAAAACCCGGCTTAGCACCTCCCCGCTAGGAGGCACACAACATGGCAGAACAAGTCACCATGCCCCCGGGCGCCGAGCTCATCGAAGACGTCGAATTCGGCGCTGGCGGCGGACGCCCCCTGCGCATGCACATCGTCCGGCCCACCCGCCCCACGCAGCGCCCGATGCCCGTCATCGTCTTCGTTCACGGTGGCTGGTGGCGGCGTGGCGACCGCGCGAGCGGCATCCCCAGCCTCATTCCGCTCGCGGAGAAGGGCTTCTTCTGCGCTTCAGTCGAATACCGCCTCACGGACGAGGCGCAATGGCCGGCCCAGATCGAGGACTGCAAGTGCGGCATCCGCTACCTGCGCGCGCACACCGACCAGTGGGGTATCGACCCTGACCGGATCGGCGTATGGGGCCGCTCCGCCGGCGGCCACCTCGTGGCTATGCTGGGCTCGACAGGCTCAGCCGCGGACCTGGAAGGCTCGGGGGGCTGGGCGGAGCAATCGAGCGCCGTGCAGGCCGTCTGCGACTGGTTCGGCATGTCCGACCTCACACTCCTCGGCCACGACGACCCCGACTCGCATACCGCGCGTCTTGTCGGCGGACCCGTCAAAGACAACATCGCGGTCGCAAAGGCCGCCAGCCCGATCACGCACGTCTCCTCGGACAGCGCTCCACACCTGATCATGCACGGGACCGAGGACGCCCAGGTGCCGCTGGCGCAGAGCGAACTTCTGCACGAAGCGCTGCATCAGGCGGGCGTCGAGAGTACGCTGCGCATCTTCGAAGGCCTGGGCCACCAGGACCTCGGTGAGGCGGCCATAGCCGATGTCCACGCCTTCTTCGATCGCCACCTTCGCGGCCTGTAATCGCCCGTGCCCGGCGACACGATCCTCGAGACCGTCCGCGGCTTCGAGCTGGCCCTACAGACGCAGCCCGGCGTCTTCGCTCACCGAGAGCTGGACGAGGGCACACGCCTCCTGATCGAGGCAATGCGCGTCTCACCCACGGCCCGCGTCCTGGACTGGGGCTGCGGCTACGGCGTCATCGGTATCGTCGCGGCGAAGCTCGCCATACGCGGCCACGTCACCCTCGTCGATGTCGACATACGCGCAACGCGCCTCGCGCAACGCAACCTGGAGCTCAACGGCGTCGAGAACGCCGAAGTCGTCCTCGGCGACGGCACGCACGACCTGCCACCCAAAACCCGCTTCGATGTCATCCTCAGCAACCCGCCGACCCACAGCGGCCGCGAGGTCCTCGACGACCTCGTCGCCGGCGCCTACAAAGCGCTGCGCCCGCGCGGGCAGCTCTACCTCGTGATCAATCGCCTGCTCAGCCTGCGCCGCGAGGTCGAATCCGTCTTCGGCAACACGGAAACCGCCGCACGCCATAAGGGCTTCGTCGTCATCCGCGCCGTCAAAGTTCCGAAAGCGCATGAGGATGACTTGATTGGTGAGCGATAATGAAACCAGGAGGTACTTCATGGCTAACGAGAAGCTGAAAATCGAGCTCGTCTATTGCCGGCCCTGAAACTACACCGCACGCGCCGCGTGGACGGCGCAAGAACTACTCGGGACCTTCGGTGAGTGGACGGAAGGCGTAACGCTCATACCCGGCGAGCGCGGCGCCTTCGAAATCACCGTCAACGGACAGAAGATTTACTCCAAGTGGGACACCGGCAAATTCCCGGACCTCAACGACCTCAAGGAATCGGTTCAGAAGTTCGTCAAGTAAAATCCGGCGCCTGCTACGCTTAGCGCGTGTCAGGCGTCGCGCTTTACTACGACCCGCTGTTTCTGGGTCACGACACGCTGACCCACCCTGAGAACGCTTCGCGCGTCGAGGCCTGCCTGCGCCTCCTCGAAGACTCCAGCCTCGCGGCGCGCCTCGAACGCCCGGACTGCCGCGACGCCACGCTGGACGAGCTGTCGCGCGTCCACACCATGGGTCACATCGAGCGCATGCAACACGTCGGCGACCGCGGCCCCGTCATGGTCCTCGCCGACACGATCGCGAACACGGGCACCTATGCCGCAGCGCTGCGAGCCGCCGGCGCCGTGCTCGGCGCGACCGAGTCGGTCCTGCGCCGCGATTTCGACGGTGCATTCTGCCTGACGCGCCCACCTGGGCACCACGCCGTCGCCTCAGCGCCGATGGGCTTCTGCTTCTTCAACAACGTAGCCATCGCAGCTCGGCACGCGACGGATGTCCTCGGCCTCGAACGCGTCGCCATCGTCGACATCGACATCCATCACGGTAACGGCACCCAGGACGCGTTCTACGAGGACCCGCGCGTCCTCTACATATCCACCCATCAGTACCCGTACTATCCCGGCAGCGGCCACTGGCGCGAGGCAGGCGACGGCACCACCCTCAACCTCTCGCTGCCCGGCGGCTGCGGCGACTCCGAATACGCCCTGCTGCTCGAAGAAGTCATCGCCCCCACGCTGCGCCGCTTCCAACCGCGGCTCATCCTCGTCTCCGCCGGCTACGACGCCCATCACGCCGACCCCATCGACGGCTCGCTCATGCGGCTCTCATGCGCCGGGTACGCTGCGTTGATAGCCGGTATTCGAGACCTCGCCACCGAGCTCTGCAACGGCCACCTCGTCGTCGCGCTCGAAGGCGGTTACGACCTCACGGCGCTTTCCTGGAGCGTGCGCAACAGCATCGAGGCGCTCTGCGGCGAGCCCTTGACGCCGGACCCGGTCGGCCGGGCAGCCTCTACACACGCACCTGACCTCACGGAGTTGATCAGCAACATCAAGGCCCTCCACGGCCTCGCGTAGCGAAGGCATACTCCCGAATCAGTCGGCGTGACTCCGCCGGCCTGTGGCCAACTCAGTCCCCGCCACGGACCACACTCTCGAAGCCCTTCTCTCGATGGGAACCGTCGCAAATCGGCTTCGTCCCGGAGTGACCGCAGCGACACAGCGCCAGCCGTCCTTCATAGGTAATCGGCTTGCCTTCGATGTCTATGAGCTTCACGTCGCCCAGGACGAAGTAAGGACCGTTGTCCCGCGGAGTAATCGTGACGTCCTCGTCCTCAGCCATTTCCGC
This sequence comes from Dehalococcoidia bacterium, assembly GCA_035714925.1. Lineage (GTDB taxonomy): Bacteria > Chloroflexota > Dehalococcoidia > DSTF01 > WHTK01 > WHTK01. Next base: position 7,682 of record DASTLN010000245.1, read on the forward strand.
CCCTAACCATCCAGGACCTTCTCGTAGATAAGACGCGCCACCGTGAAGCCCGCATGCTGGTACATCTTCTGCGTCGCCTCGTTCTCCAAGCTGGTTTCAACCCGTAGGACACCGGCGCCCTTCTCTCGAGCGGCGGCTTCAACCGCCCGCAACATCAGCCTCCCAATACCGCGACGCTGGTGACCCGGTTCGACGACCAAGTCCCGCAACGTGGCGACCTTGCGGCCTTGCGGCGACTCCGCGAAGTCGAACCACAGCAGTCCGGCCCGCTGGCTGTCCTCCAGCCAAACCTCTATCACCGTCCTTGGCTCTCCCAGGCTCCGCTTCAATTCGGCGATGACCTGGGCCGGAAAGCCGGACTCGAACCATGACTCGCGGTAAGCGCGATACGAGGTGTTCCTGTACCAAGCAGGCACGCTCTCATAGCTGGCCATGCAGGCCAGGTTGAGCACGAACTCCTCGTCTTCCTTCAGATTGACCGGACGTTGAATTAGCACGGCGTTTGCGCCTTCTTCGGATTTCGTGGCCACTGTATCAGTCGGGGGCCAACCTGAGCGCATCTCAGCTCAAGTCGCCGGCGTCAGGAAACGGATGAAAGCTTCGTCGCCAAGCAGGATCGCCTCATCGCGCAGGCGCAGGCGCCCATCACGGACCTCCGTCAAGCCCAGCGACCGCGTCTCTCGCAGCGCCTCCCCAAACACGCGCTCGAAGTCGACTCCGAAACGCGACTCGAACGCTGCGATGTCGAGCCCCTCGCGCAGCCGCAGCGCCAAAAACGCCGTCTCGGACATCTCCCGCGCCGGGTCAGCCGCCTCCCGCATACCAATCTGGCGCATGTTCTCCAACGGGTCCCCCTCAGATATTTCGGACTCGCCGATTAGCGCGATGTAGCGGGAAGGACTCGCGGCGCCGGCAAAGCGCTGCTCCAGCAGGTGCGAATGCGCCCCCGCGCCGAGGCCCAGCCAGTCGCCGTTGCGCCAGTAGAACAGGTTGTGCTGGCACTCCCGCCCGGGCCGCGCCCAGTTCGACACCTCGTAGTGCAAGTAACCGGAGCGTTCCATGCGCCCCACCGTCCACTCGAACATGTCGGCCTGCAGGTCGAGGTCCGGCCCCAGGCTGCGTCCGCGGTTTACGTCCCGTGTCAGCGGCGTCCCATCCTCCAGCGTCAGCGCATACAACGACAGGTGCTCGGGCGCCATCGATAGTGCGCGTTCGAGGTTGACCCGCCAGCCCTCTAATGTCTGACCCGCCAGGCCGTAGATCAGGTCCAGGTTGATGTTTTCGAAGCCCGCGTCCCGCGCCCAAGCGTAGGCCTGCCCGACCTCGTCGGCATCGTATATCCGCTCCAGCGTCCGCAATTCGTCGTCGTGGAAGCTCTGCACCCCGAAGCTGATCCGATTGAACCCTAGGCGCCGCAGCCCCGCCAGATGCGCCGCGTCGACGGTCCCTGGGTTCGCCTCGAGCGTGATCTCCGCCTCGGGCGCAATCTCGAAACGCTCCCTGAGGGCCCCCACGATGACCTGCATCTCGGGCAGCGGCAGCAGGCTCGGCGTGCCCCCGCCAAAGAACACGGTTTCGGCGCGACGCCCTTCTAGATGCCCCGACCACAGGCTCGCTTCCTTCGCAACCGCTTGCGCATACGGCGCCATCAGCGAATCTTGGCCCGCGTAAGAGTTGAAGTCGCAGTAGGTGCACTTCGCGGTGCAGAAGGGGATGTGCGTGTACAGTGCAAACGGATTCGTCTGGGTCACGACGTCAGTGTACCGCCTTGCGTTTGAGAACTAACTGATTGCGAAGCTTCTCGGGCTTGTATACGATATGGCAACGATTCCAGGGGAGGCGCTGTAGTGAAGAAGATCCCAATCATCGGCTTGCTGATCGGCGCCATTGCCGCCATCTTCGCGCTCAAGAAGAAGAAAGGCGAAGCCCCGACGGAAGATTCGGGCTCCGCGAGCAGCGGAGAGTAGAAGAGCCATCGCCTAGCCCCGGAGCGACACTTCGAGCGACAACCGGCAGGTTGCCGCCGATGTTGCATGCTTATCGCGTCGCGCATCAAACCGGAGGCGCGGCGTACATCCTCGTACCGTCTTCACACTCGAACCCTCGGGAGGACCATCGTGCTTAAGAGTCACTACTGCGGAGAGCTGCGTCCTGAACACAGCGGGCAGAGCGTCACGTTGGCCGCCTGGGTGCACCGCCGGCGCGACCACGGCGGCCTGATCTTCCTCGACATGCGCGACTCCAGCGGCATCGTCCAGGTCGTCATCAACCCGCAAACTGCCGCCGAGGCCCATGCCGTCGCCAGCGAAGTGCGCAACGAATACGTCCTTCAAATCGAGGGCTCGGTTGCGATGCGCCGCCCCGGCACCGAGAACGACGCCATGCCAACCGGTGCAATCGAGGTCGCCGCGCAGGCCATCGTTAACCTCAACGCCGCCCGCACGCCGCCCTTCTACATCAACGAGGAATCGCCTGTCGAAGAGCTGCTTCGCCTGCGCTACCGCTACCTCGACCTGCGCCGCGAGACGATGCACAACAACATCGTCCTGCGCAGCCGCGTCATCCACTACATCCGCCAGTTCCTCAACGAGCGCGGCTTCACAGACATCGAGACGCCGATCCTCGCCAACCCCACGCCGGAGGGCGCCCGCGACTACCTCGTCCCCAGCCGGGTCCACCCCGGCAGCTTTTACGCGCTGCCGCAGTCGCCCCAGCAATTCAAGCAACTGCTCATGGTCTCCGGCTTCGAGCGCTACTACCAGATCGCCAGGTGCTTCCGCGACGAGGACCTGCGCGCCGACCGCCAGCCGGAGTTCACACAACTCGACCTCGAAATGAGCTTCGTGACTCAGGAAGACATCCTCCAGCTGACGGAAGCCCTGTATACCGGCCTTGTCCGTGAGCTGCGCCCCGACCTCAACCTGCCTTCACCCTTCCCGCGCCTCACCTACGCCGAATGCATGCGCCGCTTCGGCAGCGACAAGCCCGACATCCGCTACGGCCTCGAATTGACCGACTTCACGGAGCTCGTCCGCAACACCGAATTCGCCGTCTTCAGGAGCGCTGTCGAAAGCGGCGGCGCCGTCGAAGGCCTCTGCGTCCCAGGCGGCGCCTCATTCTCCCGCCGCGAGATCGACGACCTGACCGAGACCGTGAAGACGATGGGCGCGCGCGGCCTGGTTTCGATCGCCTTCGAGGTCGAGCCTCGCGCGGCAACCGAGGAGCAGATTCGCTCGCCCGTGCTCAAGTTCCTCGGTTTGGAACTGACGCGGGCCATCGGCATCGACGCTGGCGCCGCAGCCGGTGACCTCGTGCTCATCGTCGCCGGTGCGGGCGTGATGCCGGCTAAGGAACCCGGCTCAGCTGCGCGCGTCAAGCCGGCGCTCGACACGCTGCGACGCACCGTCGCCGCTAAACTCGACCTCGCGGACCCCAATACGCTCGCCTTCCTCTGGGTCGTTGACTTCCCGATGTTCGAGTGGGACGACGAAGAGGAGCGCTGGAGCCCCAGTCACCACCTCTTCACCTCGGTCAAGCCGGAGTCGCTGTCAGATCTCGAAACCGACGCTGGTCGCGCCCTCAGCAACGCCTACGACATCGTCTGCAATGGTCAGGAGATCGGCAGCGGCAGCATCCGTATCCACGACCGCTCCGAGCAGGAACGCATCCTGCGCCTGCTCAAGATCACGGATCAGGACGCGCGCGAGCGCTTCGGCCACATGCTCGAGGCATTTGAGTACGGCGCGCCGCCGCACGGCGGCATCGCCCCCGGCATCGACCGCACCGTTGCGCTGCTGGCCCAGGAATCGGACATCCGCGAGGTCATCCCGTTCCCCAAGACGAAAAGCGCGTCCGACCCCATGACCGGCGCCCCCTCGCCCGCGGCCGAGGAAGCCCTGCGGACCCTCAACATCGCTATCACGGCAACGGAGGCTTGATGCCCCGTTCAGGCACAAACCTTACGAGGCGCTGACACCGCGCCCGGCGTTCTCGTTGTAGCTTGAAACCGGCGTTTGCTACCATTCGTAGCAGTATCGACGGCGCCTTGAGCAATACGTCGGGCTCATCGATTCTGTATTCTGGATGGTGGTAGC
>DASTLN010000246.1:0-11769 GCA_035714925.1 Dehalococcoidia bacterium
GCTTCCTGCTGCAGCGTGCTCGTGGTGAACGGCGGCGCTGGCCGGCGGTGCTGATCTCGACGCCGTACCGACTTCACGTTGAAGGCGGCCTCTTTCAGCTGTGCGCTGACCGTCTGCGTCTCTTCCTGGCTGTTCAGCTCGAAGGTGCGCTGACCGGCCTTGCCGCGCAGGCGAGCGCTGAACTCGGCCTGTTCACGCGCCAGCTGCGCATCGATCGTCCAGTATTCCTTCGTGACGAAGCCGAGAATTTCGCGCTCGCGGTCGACCACCATCTTCAGCGCTACCGACTGGACCCGTCCGGCTGACAGGCCCCGGCGCACTTTGCGCCATAGCAGCGGGCTGATCTGGTAGCCGACGAGCCGATCCAACACGCGGCGCGCCTGCTGCGCGTTCACGAGCGCGGCGTCGATGTCGCGCGGGTTATCGAACGCCTCCTGGATCGCGTGCGGCGTGATCTCGTGGAAGACGACGCGATGCAGTCCCCGGCTGTCGTCCTGATCCAGACCCGCGGCCTGCACCAGGTGCCAGGAGATCGCCTCGCCCTCGCGGTCAGGGTCTGTCGCCAGGTAGACCGTGCTGGCGCGCGCCGCCGCGTCCTTGATCCTCTGGACGACTTCCTTCTTCTCGCGCGGCACGATGTAGTGCGGCTCGAACTCGTTGTCGACGTCGACGCCGAGCTTCGATTTCGGCAGGTCGCGCACGTGCCCAACCGATGCCGTCACTTCGTAACCGGCGCCGAGGATACCCGCCAGCGTGCGCGCCTTCGCCGGCGACTCCACGATGACGAGCTCACGCTTCCGAGAACTGCGGCCCGTTGGAGCGGCGCCGTTGGCCGGTTTACAGCTACTGGTTGCCTTGCGGCTGCTGGTCGTTTTCTTCGTGGTTTTCTTTGTTGGCATACGCGGGGTATTGTCCTCAGGCATTCACACTGTACTTCTTTATGGCAACCTCTCGAGCCCTGACAAAGCTCATGGGCCCCACCTGGCGCACCATACCCTTTAGCTCGAGTACGGCCAACGCGCTTGAAACGGATGCGATTGGCAAGCCGCTGGCTCGCTGCACGTCGTCGATGTGCGATGGCTGGTTCGACAGCACTTTGAGTAACTTGGCTTCGGTGGGATCGGCGGGCGTTACTTCGCGCAGCTCTATCTGCTGCGTCACTATCGTCAGGTTTAGCTCCTCCAGTATATCCCCGGTCGACGAAACCAGTTTTGCCTCGCCGTCCCGGATCAGCTTGTTTGCGCCCCGGTGCGTCGCTGAATAGACGCTGCCCGGCACCGCGAAGACCTCGCGGTTCTGCTCCAGAGCGTACCGCGCCGTCAGCAGCGCGCCGCTGGCTTCGCCGCCTTCTACTACTAACACACCCAGGCTTACGGCGCTAAGGATCCGGTTACGCCGCGGGAAGAATTCGCTGCGCGGCTGCATGCCCAGGGGATAGTCCGAAACCAGCGCGCCGTGCTCCGTAATCTCCTTCGCCAGCCGCGCATGCTCCGGCGGGTAAACGATATCGAGGCCGCAGGCCAGCACGGCAATCGTTCGACCGCCCGCCGCCATCGCCGCACGATGCGCAACGGCGTCGATGCCACGTGCGAGGCCGCTGACCACCGTCACGCCGTTCGCCGCCAGGTCCGTGGCGAAGTGCTCCGCCGCCTGCCGTCCGTACGGCGTCGCCTTGCGCGTGCCAACGACCGCAACCGCGACCTCATCATCCGGCGTCAGCTCGCCTCGCACGTATAGCACCGGCGGCTTGTCGTCGATTTCCTTGAGACGGGCTGGGTACTCCGGGTCGTCCCACGTATAGACTTTCACGCCCGCCTTCTCGAGGCGCGCCAGTTCGTCTTCGGGTGAGATGGCGTCGCGCTCGGCGACGATGCTGGAGACAGTCGCCTGGTCGATGCCAGCGGCGTGCAGCTGGCCCGCGCCGGCCTTCCACGCAGCCTCCATGCTGCCGAAGAACGACAGCAAACGGCCCGCCCTCACGCTACCGATCCGCGGTATGCGTGAGAACGCGACCCAGAACCTTGTGTCAGAACGGTTGTTCACTGGTTCCGAATCTTACTCAGCCTGTCAAGCCCCGGGCAAGCAGGTCGTCAAAGCAGTTGATCGGAGAGCGGCCTATCCCAATCCGCAATGAAGGTCAGGACAAGATGGCGACAGGCCCTGGCCTTTGCGCCGAAGCGGAGATCGATTACTTGCCATTCCCCACCGCGCCGTGGCCGTTGCCATTGCCGTTGGCGTGCTCCTCCTCACCCTCCGCCTTCGGCAGTCGCAGCACGCGCAGGCGCTTGACGCGGTGTCCGTCCACCGATAACACCGTCAGTTTCACGCCACCCGTCTCAACGTCGTCCCCCACGTCGGGTACCCGGCCGAGGTGGTGGAAGACGCAGCCGCCGACCGTGTCGTAGTCCTCGTTCGGTACCTGCGTGTTGAACAGTTCGTTGAGGTCGTCGATAGTCACGCGGCCGTCCAGGAGCGCCTCGTCGTCCGAGATACGCACGATGTTCTGCTCCACGAGATCGTACTCGTCCTCGATTTCGCCGACGATCTCCTCCAGCAGGTCCTCGATCGTCACCAGGCCCGCGGTGCCGCCGTACTCGTCGACGACGATCGCCATATGCACCCGCTGCTTGCGCATGTCGGTCAGCAGGTCGTCCAGCCGCTTCGACTCCGGCACGAAGAATGCGGGACGCGCGATTTCGCGCAGCTCCTTGGGCTTCCGTCCCTTGGCCAGGTCGCGGAACAGGTCCTTTGCATAAACGATACCGAGGATAGCGTCGGCGTTCTTCTCGTACAGCGGGATCCGGCTGAAGCCCCGCTCGATGATCAGCTGGACGACGTCGTCCACTGTCGACTCCGTATCGACGGCGGCGATGTCGGTGCGCGGCGTCATGATTTCGCGTACGGCCGTGTCCTCCAGGCCGAAGACACCGCGGATCATCTTGCGCTCCTCGTCCTCGATCGCACCCTCGTCGTCCTCGATTTCAAGGAGCCGGATCATCTCCTCCTCTTCCTCGCCTGCCGGGGGCCTCGCGACCGCGCGCGCCGGGATGCTGAGCAGGCGCCCCGCCCCGCCGAACAGCAGCTTGAACGGGCCCATGAACGGTGCCAACCAGAGGCTCCAGCGCTCCGGGTTGCGCGCCACCAGCGCCCGCGGCACGGCCTCGAGCAACGCAAACAGCGCCAGCCCAACCACAACGATGAGCGCGATCAACTCCCAGCTATGACCGCGCTCCCGCGTCAGGATGCTGACGGCAACTGCGGCGCCCGCGACGATCGCGATATTCCGCGCCAGCGCGAAAGCGCCCAGCAGCGATATGCGCTCTTCCATATAGGAGTGCAGTATCTCGGCTCTAGGCACGCCGCGACCCGCCATCAGCCGTACGCGGGCGCGGCTGATCGAGATCAAGCCTGCTTCTGCCGCGGCTACGAAGACCACCAGCACCAGGCAGGCCAGCAGCAAGGCCACGCCGGCCCAGCTAAAAGCGTCCATAAGTCTCTTCGTCCAAAACGCGTTCGCCGTCTGGCACATCCCGCGTGATCCTGATCCCGGGGCCAATCAGCGCTTTGGCGCCGATCTTCACGCCCGGCATAGTGCTTGTGTTGACGCCGATCTTCGCACCAGCCCCCAGCATGAGGCCGAGCTTTTCTCGCCCCGTATCCAGTCGCTCGCCGCCCGCCGAGGACGGCACCGTGCGGCCGTCGATGCGGTAGTTCGCCGTCGTCGAGCCGTAGCCCATTGAAGTGTCGTGGTCCAGCACGCTGTCACCGACGTAGTTGTGATGCAGCTCAACGCCCCCGGCCAGGAAACTGCGCGCGATTTCGCAGCCGAAGCCAACCACGCTGCCCGTCCCCACGATCGAGCCGCGCACGAGCGAGTTGTGGCCAAGCACGCAGCCCGGACCGACCAGCGCCGGACCCACGATGTCGGCGCCGGGGAACATGCGCACGTCCGGCGCCACGAAAACGCCGTCTTCACGCTGCACGTAATCGGCTCCGGGTGACTCCACGCCGCGGGTCCACAGGTCGAGCAGCATGTCCGTCACGTCGAGGACGTGCCATGGGTACTTGAGGCCCTGCCAGCGGCCGTCATAGACGTGCGCCTCGTAGTGCGTGGTGTCTGTCAGGCTGGTGATGGCGCGCTCGTAGGCGTCGTCGCCTGCGCCGTGCGCCGACTCATAACTCAACGTCTGCTGCAGCGCCAGCCAGGAGCCGTGGACGTGGGCAACCAGGTTCACCAGGTCGCTCGGCTCGCTGCCAGCGCCTGGTTTCTCGACCACCGACGTGACGCGGTCCCCATCCAGCGTCAGGTAACCACCCGGGAAGTAGTCCCTCACACGCACGGCGCCGATCAGGCCGGAGATGCCGCCGCGCGACCAGCGGTCCAGCAGCTCGGCGTGCAGCCGCTGCTCGACCACGTCATGAGCCTGCGTGATGTAGATCGCGCTCTCGCCAAGCGCCTCCAGCTCCGGGCGCGCGCAGAGCACCGCGTCAGCCATACCCTTCGCCTCGTGCTGGACGGCGACGCGGACCTGGCCCGGCACGCCGGACGCCAGGGCCCTCACGTCTTCCACCGCATCCGGGCGCGTTACGATGACGATCCGGTCACAGCCAAGCTGACTCAGGCTATTGAGATGACGTTCCAGGAGACTACGCGGGCCGAAGGGGAGCAGGAGCTTGTCGCGCAGCGGCCAAAACCGGCTCGATACGCCGCCCGCAAGAACGAGGACAACGGGCTGACTCATCGCGGCCGCGCCCCGCCGTTCGATTTTGAAGTGCAGTTGGGAGGTTTATCCGGAGGTTCTGCGGACATCATTAACGCAGGTGGGCGCGGCCTTCGCCGCCGCGCTGCCGGCCTGCTTTATGTATTCGTTCCTTTCAAACCGGCTACCGGCCGACACAGTATGTTATCGGCGGAATCGAAAACCCTGTCAAGTTAGGGAAACCGTCTACGCCTCTGTCTGAGCCATGGAATATTACTCCGACCCGCGCCTCGCCGACTCCTACGACGCCGATATGGGCGCCGAGGCCGACGCCATGCGTGACACGCCTTTCTATCTCGCCCTGGCGCGTGAGGCCGCCGCGCAAGGACACGCCGTGCTCGAGCTCGCCTGCGGCACCGGCCGCGTCACGCTGCCAATCGCACGCGAAGGCATCGACGTCGCCGGCCTGGACAACGCCGCGGCGATGCTCGCCGTCGCACGCCGCAAAGCCGCCGCCGAAGACCTCGACGTGACCTGGGTCGAAGCCGACATACGCGACTTCGACCTCGGCCGCAGCTTCGGCCTGATCATTGTCCCCTACCGTTCCTTTTTGCACTTGCTGACAGATGCGGACCAGGCTGCCTGTCTTGCCGCTGTGCACCGCCACCTGATACCCGGCGGACGATTCGCGCTCAACTTCTTCGCACCGCCCTTCTCCGCGGGCCCGGCACCCGCGATTTCACGCATCTACAAAGGCATGCGCCTGCGATACGTCTCCAGGGATGAGATGGAAGCGCTGCTCGCCGCCGCTCGCCTCGAAGTCGAGGCGGCCTACGGTGGGTTCAATAACGAATCGTTAACCGAATCGAGCAGCGAGCTGGTTTGGATCGCCAGGAGGCCCAGCGGGACGTAGATTGTCATAATAGGCGTCTTTAATAATGATAATGGTCAAAAATAAGATGCGTTAGGCTTTCACAAGCCTTGACATCGTATGTTTCCGATTTGTAACCTGTACTTACTTTCACAAACCGCCCCGGATGAGATGGAGATCGGAACATAAAACAATGGCAATGCAAGCAACGCTCCCCCGGGTTTGCCCCCGCTGTAAGGGCTCGATGATTGTCGAGCAAGACTGGTATGGCGCCTACAGCACCTGCATCTGCTGTGGCCACGTGCACGAAGCTGTCTCGTCTCCGGCGATCGACCTCATGCTCGAGGACGCCGAAGGCAACGGCCGCCAGCGCCGTCGACAGCCTTCACACGGCAAGCTCCGCCTGTAGCTCACTACCCAGGCTCCGCCTTCAACCAAAAGAGGGATCCTTCCTGAAAGGATCCCTCTTTCACGTCCCTCGCTCCAGCTGAGCGGCAGCTCGCCCACGCAACAGAAGAAGCAGCCAGCCCGCGCCCGGGACATTCGGTTCCACGCCTCTGGCGTGCGTCAACTCTTAATTGCTGGTGTCTTCCGCGGGCTCGCCGGCCGCTGGTTACTCAACAACTATGATGTCCCCACATACTCCTCGGAGGATGGATTCCCCACTGAACTCAATCGATGATCAGGCGGAGCAATCACGGTTCCGAGCCCATTCCGGAGCGCTAATCGCCCGGCTGGCCCGTGGCCAGGTCATGGACGTGGCCCTGCTCGCGGTCATTCTGGCCGTGGCAGGGTGGCTCCGTTTCCTCCAAACCGACCGCCCATTCATTGGTCGCCACGACTACCATGCTGCGTTCTACAGCTTGTCGGGCGCCGGCCGGCGGTTGACGGAGTATTACAACTGGCCGCCACTTACCGACGCCCTCTACAGGTTTTCCTTCCTCCTCTTTGGTGAGAGCGAGCTCGCGAGTCGTATTTTGCCGATCAGTTTCTCGCTCGGAACAATCGTCCTCGTTTACCTGATCGGTAGGCGGCTGTTCGACCGAGAAACGGGGCTCCTGGCGGCGGCCCTTCTCGCCATCTTCCCAGGCGCGATCTACTTCGCTCGTATCGAGCACTTCAGCTTCTTCGTGGCGCTGACGATCTGGGCATACAGCCACTGGTCCGAGAAGCGTCAGGGATTTCTCTGGTTGGCAACCGCTTCGAATTTGATCGGCCTCGGCTTCTCCTTCGCAGCGCCGGTTATCGCGGTCCCTGCTACTTTCGTTCTGGCAGTTGCCTATAGAGACAAACGTGGTCAGGTTCTCCTCATCGGTTCCACGTTGTTGGCCCTGGTTGCCTGGCTCACCTTCGTCGAAATACGGGTTGGACTCGCTTCTCTTGAGACCAGCGGCGACAGCATTTCCCTCCTATTCGACCACGTCGAGCGCAGCCTCTGGAAGGAAGCAGTACTAACCTTCTTCTTTCGAATGTTCACTCCGGTGGCATTGGTCGCAGCCGTCGTCTGGCTGGCCTCGCTTCTGGACCGCTGTACCCTCGGCGATTGGGTGCTCATTGCCTGGGTGGCGGGCATGATGTTCTGGCTGGTCAACGCTCCGTACCACTCCCGCATACATGACTTCTGGTGGTTACCTCTGGCGACGCCGCTAGCGTTGATCAGTGCTCGCGCAAGCTTGAAGATCCTCACGTCAAGCCTGGGGCGGGCCGGCGCAGCAGCTCTGATGCTTTGCTTCTCGGCCTGGATGTCCGTGGACGCAACGAGGGAGTACCTGGATTGGCGCGAGCACGGCGTTTCGCCCGTGGAGTTCGGCCAGACCGTACGCCCCTACCTGCACGACGGCGACACGGTGATCGGCTGGTACCCGAACGAGATCTTCTACACGGATGCACCTGGCTACATTTCAGGCATGATCCGCGACGAGCAGGAGTATAGCGTTATCCTGGCGAGAGACCGACCCGCTGTGATTGTTCTCGCCTCCAACGATCACATCTGGTTCTACCAAAGAGCCTGGGACGCCGGCTACGTGCCTTTCCTGCTGTATGGCTGGGTTACCTTCTTTCGCGCCGATACGGCGCAGGTCGCGGCCGCAGACAACGCCGATCGAGAAGCGTCCCTACAGGCGATTGGCGCCCTCCAGGCGGGTAGCTTCCTTCGCGCTCCTGATGACGCTGTCATTTATTACTACTACGATTGGGGTCTCAAGGCACCGTTGTCGGCAATGACCGCAACGACGCTGGGGTTGGACGCCGGTCTAATCGATGTCCACGACGTTCCAGCCTCCCTCCTGGACGCCGTCCCGCCCGGACCGGCAATTGCAGAGTTGAAGGAGAACAGCGTCGTCAGCACCACCGGCGGCCAGAAATACGTCGTCAGGAACGGCAGGAAGTCGTCGGTAGAGACTCCGGCCGCGCTGGAGAGGCTAGGATTGGCGAAGGCGCCGGTGGTAATTCTTCCCGACGCGCTCATTGCGCTGATCCCAGAGGGCGCCACCGTTGGAGCCAGCCGCTAGCTCACTACCCAGGCTCCGCCTTCAACCAAAAGAGGGATCCTTCCTGAAAGGATCCCTCTTTCACGTCCCCACACCGGCCGGCAGGTCCGGACGTGACGGGCCTCGCCGGCTCACATTGCAGACGCCGTTAGCTCGACGTGCCCTCGACCACGGCTGGGCCGGAACCCACCTTGATCTGCTTCGGACGGATCGCCTCTGCCTTCGGTAGCGTCAGGTACAGGATGCCGTTCTCGAAACGGGCCTCCGCCTTGTCGGAATCGACGCTTACCGGCAGGCTCAGCGCGCGATGGAAGGAGCCGTAACGGATCTCGCGACGGTAGTAGTCGCGTTTCTTGTCCTCCGTCTCCTCCTGATGCGACGCCTTGACGGTGAGCACGTCGTTGGCCACCGTGACCTCTACCTCTTCCGGCTTGACGCCAGGCAGCGAAGCCTTGACCTCCAGCGCCTCGTCCGTCTCCGAGACCTCGATCGGGAAGGTCGCCTCGTGCTCGGTCGAGCTGGGGATCAGGCGCCACGGGCGCGAGAAGCCCTCGTCGAACAGGCGGTCCATGGTGGTCCGCATGTCGCTAAACGGGTCCCAACGTGTCAGGTTCGTCACCTCTTGTTCCTCCTCTTTCTTGATGCTTTGGCCCCTCGGCCTTTCTCAGTGATCCTAGCCTTGCCTTATGGCAATGTCAATACTCTTGATAGTTTTATTATCAAGTTTCTTCACTGTGTACATTGACTGAATCTGCGTCCGCTGCTAGACTGGGCTACGTGGCAAGGGATCTTTATGAGGTTCTCGGCGTAGACCGTAACGCGAGCGAGAAGGAGATTCGCTCCGCGTACCGCCGCCTTGCCCGCAAGCACCACCCCGACGTCAACCCGAACGATCGCTCCTCCGAGTCGATCTTCAAGGAAGTCAACGCCGCCAACGACGTGCTCTCCGACCCCGAGAAGCGCCGCAAGTACGACAAGTACGGCGACCAGTGGGAGCACGCCGACGAGATCGAGCGCATGCAACGCGCCCGCGGCGGCCGCGGCGGCAACGTCCGCTTCACCGCGACCGACCTCGGCGACCTCGGCGAAGGCGTCGACCTTGGCAGCATCTTCGGCGGCATCTTCGGCGGTGGCGGTAACCGCGGCTTCGGCGCCGAAACCCGGACCCGGCGTCAGCCCGCCAACGTCGACCAGGCGGTCGAAGTGACGCTGGAGGAGGCCGCGAGCGGCACGACCCGCATGCTCATGGTCGAAGGCGACCACGGCGACTCGCGGCGCCTCGAGGTCAAGATCCCGCCCGGCGTCGATAACGGCTCGCGGGTCCGCATGGCGGGCGAAGGCCACGCCGGCTTCGGCGGCCAGCGTGGCGACCTCTACCTGGTCATCAGCGTCAAGGCGAATCCGAAGTTCGAGCGCAAGGGCGACGACCTCTACACGGACGTCGAGGTCCCGCTGACCATGCCCGTCCTCGGCGGCGAAGTGACGGTTCAAGGCCTCAGCAAGAAAGTCGCGCTGAAGCTACCGCCCGGCACGCAGAACGGGCAGCACTTCCGCCTCACCGGTCTCGGCATGCCGAAGCTCGGCCACCCGGACAAGCGCGGCGACCTCTTCGCCCGCGTCAAGGTCCAGCTGCCGAAGCAACCGACCGACGAGCAAAAGCAGCTCTTCGAGCAGCTAAGGGAGTCTGGAACGTGATGCGGGCAGTGGAGGCGCGCCGATGCCGTGGGCCGAAACCCACGGTGTACCGCTCACCGCCCACGCTAAAGGGCGAACTAGCAATCGCCGAAATGCCGCTCCGGGTGCCCGACCAAGCGATGAAGACGAATCGCAGCACTGCAAAGATCGGCGAAGCGGGAGTGCAGAGGGCGCAGCGCCTCTGCAAGGGGAGTCTGAGGGGATATCCCCTCAGCAACCTCACTTTGAAGGGGCGGAGCAAACAAGGCCGGAAGGCCGCAGGATGCGCAGCCCCGAACGGGACGTGAACAAATGAACGACTTCACCGATGACCACGAAGAGCCCGCGTTCATCATCAGCGTCGCGGCGCGGATGCTGGGCCTGCACGCCCAGACCCTGCGCTACTACGAGCGCGTCGGCATCATCGTGCCCTCCCGGTCACGCGGTCGCATCCGCCTCTACTCCCGCGCCGACCTCGAGCGCGTACGCCAGGTGCAGCGCTTGATCGACGAGCTCGGCGTCAACCTCGCCGGCGCCGAGGTGATCATCGACATGTCGAATCGCCTCAAAGCGCTGGAGGAAGAGAACGACACGCTGCGCCGCGAGCTCCAGCGCATCCGGGACACGAGGCTACCGGCACCGCGGGCGGAGGATTAAGGCTATGGCAAACGTCTATCTCAGCCAAGATCTCCTGCAGGTCTGGCGCCTCAAGGAACTGATGGGCTCGGCGAACGTTGAGCATCTCGACGAGACGCATCCTTTGCGCCTTTGCTTTGATGCAGCGCAAAAGGACCTCATGGGTTTGGCGTCGCTAACCGCAGAGGAGCGGGAGCGACTTGCGTATCTGAAGCTTTCCGCCAGAGCCATCTTCTCCAACGAGGCACACTGGAAACCGTTCGAAGAGAGGTTCATCGCGGACCTCCGGCAAACAGAGGAGTGCAAGAGCCTCTTGTTTGAACTACAGGTTATGACCTTTGGCGTGGGGCCAAATGTTCAGGCCATGAAATGGAGACATTACGCGAACGCCGCGCCGGATATCGAGGCCAGCGTTCCTGACATGCTGGTCGAGTGTAAGTTAGTGAGAAGCGACAAGCTGTTTCGAATAGAAGGCAAGTTAGAGGAGGGGCGGAGGCAGCATGGAGGCCTCGACGTTCCCTACGTGATCGCCGTTGGATTCGACCACTACTTCTCCAGAGCCGAGATCGAAGATGCTCTCGCCCTCGCGAACGATCTCAAGCCCTGGTTTCTCGCACATCCGGATGTTGCAGCTGGCTTGATTTTCATGCCTGCCGACCCTTGCACAGCGTCAGCCCAGCCTGTGCACAATCCGCTGGGACTCGTCGGCACTGTCGCCCTGCATGGCGGCATCACAGAGTTGATCCACCACAAAGCGACTCACCCGCTTCCTGCCGGGTTTAGCTTCAATCCAAGCGCTTGAGGGACCATGTAAACAGGCAGCCATTGAGATACCAGTAACGGTCATCGCCAAGCAGCGGCGACCACACAACTTAGGAACGGTAGGAACCGCAATCATGATGAGACAGGACAGATTCACAGAGCAGGCCCAGGAGGTGCTCCAGAGCTCCCAGGAGATGGTGCGCCAGCACCGGCATTCCCAGTGGGACGTCGAGCACGTCCTGCTCGCTGCGCTGTCGCACAAGGACGGCCTGGCGCGCCGCATCTTCGAGAAGCTGGACGTCCGCGCCGAAGACGTCATCGAAGCGGTGGCACGCCACCTCGGCAAGGCCCCGAAGCTGGGCTACGACGTGGTGCAGATCTACACCACGCCCCGCGTCGTCCGCATGCTCGAAGCCGCCAACGCCGAGGCCGACCGCCTCCAGGACGAGTTCGTCGGCGTCGAGCACCTGTTGATCGCCATCGCCGATGAGCGCGAAGGCGAAGCGGCGCGTATCCTGCGCGCCCACCACGTCGACAAGGAGCGCATCTACAAGGCGCTGCAGGAGGTGCGCGGCAGCGCCCGCGTCCAGAGCCGCAGCGCCGAGAGCCACTACCAGGCGCTGGAGAAGTACGCCAT
>DASTLN010000247.1:0-49304 GCA_035714925.1 Dehalococcoidia bacterium
GCCAACTCCTTGACCGCGCCGAAGCCTGGATCGCCTCTGACCCCGGCCAGTGGATGCCCCTCGAACGCATCTGGCCCGCGAACCTCCCAGCCAGCCCGGAGCCAGTCCCCACTCCCTCGGAAAGCAGGCGTTGAGAACTCCACACTGGCGTCGAAGCTAGCTGTTCCAACCTGCCTCGACCACAGAGCAGCGGGGACAGTAGGGGCGCAGCCCCTGCGGGGGGAGTCTGAGGGGTCTCCCCTCAGGTCTATTTTGAAAGAACGCGGAGCAGATGAACCGCTAGGTGAAGATGCGCAGCCTTCGGCGCGCCACCTGCTAGAACGCGAACCTACCAGTCTCAAGCGCTAAAATGACCCAAACATGGGCAAAGCTGACCTCCACATCCACACCAGCCACGGCGACGGCCTCGATTCCGTAGAGCGCATCTTCGAGCACGTCGAAGCGCGGACGGACCTCGACGTCATCGCCATCACCGAGCACGACAGCCTGGAAACCGCGCTGGACGGCCGTGAAACCTGGGCCCGGCGCGGCTACGGCTTCGACTTCGTCCCCGGCGTCGAGGTCACGACGCTCGAAGGCCATGTTGTCGCGCTCTACGTCGAGGAGCCGCTCCCCAGCCTGAGACGCGTCGAGGAGACGATCGAGGCGGTGCGGCGTCAGGGCGGCGTCTGCTTCGTGCCCCATCCGATGAGCTGGCTCACGCGCAGCATCGGGCCCGGCACCTTCAAACGCGTCGCGCAAGCCGGACTTGGCTTCGACGCCATCGAGCTCGCTTCCGCCAGCCCCACGGCGCGCCTCTACCTCGACAAGGCGCGCCGCCTCAACGATGAGACATACCGACTGCCAAGCGTCGGCGCTTCTGACGCTCACTTCGTGGAGGCCATCGGCAGCGCTCACACCCAATTTGCCGGCCGCACAGCCGCTGACCTGTGCGTTGCGTTCGCGAAGAGCGCCCTCGAAGGCCACACGGGCGGCTTTCCCCGCCTGCGCGAGGTCGGCCTGCGCCGCGCCCTGTCCATCCCCGTCGCCGGCCTCGCCGCAACACCGCGACGTCTCGGCTGGCGGCGCACGGCATGGAGCTTCGTCAGCAGGTATGCCGGATGAAGACCAGTAACAAGTTAGGAGTAACGAGTAACAAAGCGCCGGCGACACGCGGCACTGTTACCCGTTACCTGTTACCTGTTACCGGCGGGGCGGCTGGGGGCGAGACGTGAAGATCGGACTGGTCTCTCCCTACGACCTCGCGGCGCCCGGCGGCGTGAACAATCACGTCCAGCACCTGACGGAGCATTTCGTCGCCATGGGCCACGAAGTGCGAATCATCGCGCCCTCGTCCCGCCTCAGCGGCCTCGACCCCAACGCCATCGTCCTCGGCACACCCCGTTCGATCTCGGCCGGCGGCTCCGTGGCGCGCATGACGCTCTCGCCGCGGCTCGCCGGTCCGGTGCGCCGCATCCTCAAAGAGGAGGACTTCGACGTCGTCCACGTCCACGAGCCCCTCGTCTCGTTCCTGCCGATCGCCTTCCTGCGCTTCTCCGACGCGATCAACGTCGGCACCTTCCACGCGGCTCGCGAAGGCGGCGCCCGCCTCTACGCCTACACCAAGCGGCTGCTCATGCCCGGCTTCCGCCACCTTGATGGCAAGATCGCCGTCTCGCAGGCAGCGGCCAGCCTGATCCAGAAGCACTTCCCGGGCTACTACAACATCATCCCCAACGGCGTCGACGTCGAGCGCTTTGCCGCGCCGCAGCCGCCGATTCCCGAGTTGGACGACGGCATGACCAACATCCTCTTCGTCGGCCGGCTTGAGAAGCGCAAAGGTCTGCGCTACCTCTTGCGCGCCTTTGAGCGCGTCAAGGCGAAGCGGCCCGAAACGCGCCTCGTCGTCGCCGGTGGTTACGACGACCGTCAGCGGCGCGGCTACGAGCGCTGGGTCAGCGAAGCCGGTCTGCGAGACGTCGAGTTCGTCGGCTACGTATCCAACGAGATGCTGCCGCGCTATCAGCACTCGGCGCACATTTTCTGCGCCCCCAACACCGGCAACGAGAGCCAGGGCATCATCCTGCTCGAAGCGATGGCAGCGGGCCGCGCCGTCGTCGCCTCCAACATCGAAGGCTTCGACGGCGTCATAACCCACGGCGTCGAGGGCCTCCTCGTACGCCCCAAGGACAGCGATCATCTGGCCGAAGCGCTGCTCGAGCTGGTAGAAGACCCGGATATGCGCCGCGACATCGGCGCCCGCGCCGCCGAGCGCGCCCAGCACTTCAGCTGGGACCGCGTGGCGCAGCGCGTCCTCACCTACTACGAGCGCCTCGCCTTCGAGAGAGGCTACGTCCCGCTCGACGCGCCGAAGACGGTGGAGGCCTAGCGTGGCAGGCACCAGCAACAGGCAACAAGCAACCAGGGGGTCGGCGTCTCGTTCCCTTTTCCCTACTCCCTGTCCCTCGGGTGGCGATGAGGGGCAGTGGCTCGCCTGTTACCTGTTACCTGTTACCTGTTACCGGCGGGGCGGTGGGAGGCGGCACCCTTGATGCCCCGCGCCCTGCCGACACAGGTCACCGGGCCCGTCGTTGCCGTGCTCGCCCGCCTCGGTGTCACGCCGAACATGCTCACGGTGGCCCAGCTGCTCGGCGGCATCGGCGCAGGCGTGCTGATCGCCAATGGAGAGCTGGCCTGGGGTGGCGTCGCCGTCCTCGCGGCGGCCGCAATCGATGCCTTCGACGGCACGCTGGCCCGCACCACGGGACAGGTGACGCGCTTCGGCGGAGTCTTCGACTCCACCATCGATCGCGTCTTCGAAGGCGTCGTCCTCGGCGGCCTGCTCTGGTACTACCTCGATCTTGGCCTGCGCGACGAGAGCATGCTCGTCTTCGTCACCGCCGTCGGGTCACTCAGCGTCAGCTACGTCCGGGCCCGCGCCGAGGTCGAGGGCATACAGCTCTTCGATGGCCTTTTCACCCGCGCCGTGCGGATCATCGTGCTCGCCGCCGGCCTCGTCGCCGGCGAGGTCGTCATCGTGCTCTGGGTCCTCGCCGTGATGACGGTGCTCACAACCCTGCAGAGACTTTATGTCACCTACCAACGGCTGCGCGAGGCCGGTGATGGAGGCACGCCATGATCCCGGTCGCCGAGCTCAATCGCATTCGCGCCCGCTTCAGTCAGCTCAAGAGCCGCGTCCGCATCGACTTCTTTACATTCCTCAAGCAAGGGGAGCTCGCCGTGGCCGGCCGCGAATGCGCCCACTGCGACGACATCCAGGCCATGCTGGAGGACCTGGCTGCCGTCAGCACCCGTATCGCACTCACCATCCACGACGTTGAGGCGGACATCGAAATCGCGCACAAGCTGGACGTCGACAAGATCCCCGCTATCGTCATCCGCGGGCAGACGAATCGCGCTGTGCGCTACTTCGGCAGCCCGTCTCAAAGGCAGTTCGCGGTCTTCATCGAGACACTGCTCACAGCGTCCGCGGGCGCCACAGAGCTGAAGGCCGAGACGCTCCGCCTCCTCCGCAAGCTGCGCACCGACGTCAGCGTGCGGGTGCTCGTCACGCCAACCTGCACTTTCTCACCTGCCATGGCGTTCAACGCCCTGCGCTTTGGCTTGCAGAGCACTCGCGTCAAGGTGGACGTCATCGACGTGACGCAGTTCCCGGCCGTTTTGCAACGCGTCGGCGTCCCCGCGGTGCCCCTCACCATCGTCAATGACACCTACGCTACGCCCGGCGTGCTCGGCGAGTCCGACATGGCGCAGGCGATCCTCCAGGCCGCCGAGGGCGAGGACGTCAGCGTCGTCTCACGACCAAAGACAGTCACGCTGCTGGCTCGCCCGCAGCGACAGCAGCAGCCCCCCGGCCCGCGCCGCACGCCCGGCGGCCTCATCCTGCCGCGCTAGCGCATGCGCGAAACCTATCGCCGCCTCGCCGCCGCCGACCTCACGCAGGCCCTTCCCTTCGCGATTCTCGCGATCGTCTTCTTGGCGCTGCGCCTGCCCTGGATCAACTACGGGCACGGCACGGACCCGGACGCCTGGCGCGTCGCCCTCACGGCCCACCATCTGCTCGATACCGGCGACTACTTCCCGTCCCGCCTGCCGGGCAACCCCCTGCACGAGTTCGTCACAACCCTGTTCATCTCGGGCGGCTGGATCGCCACCAACCTCGCGACGGCGGCAGCCTCGCTCGCAGGCGTCTATCTCTTCGGCCGCATCGTCAAGCTGCACGCGCTGCCTGACCCCGCGGTGCTCGTCATCGGCTTCGCGTTCACGCCGCTGCTCTTGATTAATAGCATCGCGACCATGGACTACATGTGGGCGCTCACTGCCATCCTCGGCGCCTACTACTGCGTCCAGACCGGGCGTCCGCTCTGGGCCGGCGTCCTCATCGGCGTTACAGCCGGCTTCCGTCTTCAGGGCGCCATCCTCTGGCTTCCCCTCGCTTACTTGGTCTGGCGCACCGGCCGCAGAGCTGACCTCGCGCCGATGACCGCCGCCGCCGCGGGAGTCGCTTCGCTGGCATATGCCCCCGTCCTCGTCGTCTACGGCCTCGATTTCTTCAACTTCTACGACGCATCGGTCAGCTTCGAGAGCGTTCTGCGGTTGCTGGGCAAGGAGGCACTCGGCGTCATCGGCGGCCTTGGCGTGCTGGCCGGCTTCGCGATTTCGCTGCCCCGATTACGCAGCCTGCCCGCCGACCTCCGCCTCGATCCCGTCCTGGGCGCCTGGCTGCTGCTCATCGCCGTCTACTTCATCTCGTTCTCGCGCCTGCCGCACGAGATCGCTTACCTCATCCCGGTTTTCCCGTTTGGTTTCTTGTTGATGGGGCGCTACTTCACCCGGCCCGCCCTGGCCGTTGCCGTCGCAGCCGTACTCTTCGCCGGTGCCGTCGACTTGACGACGCCGGACGAAGGCCTCGGCCTCAGCTCTGCGACCATCGGCAAAGGCCTCGTGCTTTCCAACGCCGAGACGATGTCAGCGCAGCGCAATTTCGTCGATGAGGTCATCGAGGCCAACGTGCCGGCCGGTTCGGTCGTCATGACCGGCTTCATCTTCCCTCAGCTCGCCGTCCGAGAACGAGACCGCCTCGACGCGCGCATCCTCGAGCGCGATTACGCGGCGATCAGCATGCTCTCGGACCGCGGCGAAGCCGTCGATACGGATCGTGACATCCGCTACGTCTGGCTCCTGACCTACGAGACGTTTCAGGCGCTACGCAGCCAGGGCTACGGCATGTTCATGGTCCCGGACGCCGCGGGCAGCACCGCCGCGCTCTACGACTACCGGCCAGGCATCTTCGGCGCCACATTCATCGCCCTCGAGCAGGCCGCGCCGTCGATCGCGAAAGGGACCGGGAAGACGGACCGTTAGCCGCGCGTCTGTCGCAGGTAAACCGCGCCGGCGCCCAGGACGAACAGCACCAGCACGCCCAGCAGGATCGGGAGCGCATTACTCGACGAGTCGTCGTCCTCGACATCCGCCGCCGTAGCCGTTTCCGGCGCGTCACCCGTCTCAGGCGTACTTTGCGGCGCCGAGCTCTGCCCCGACCCGAACGGCACCAGCGTCGGCCTTGGCTCGGTCCCCGAGTTGGCGTTCGTGCCGCCTTCAACCTCCGGAAGCCCAACCGCGACGCGCCAGGCGTTCTCCAGGCCAAGCGTGTCGAGGCCGTACACCGTCATCAGCGCCCCGTCCACAGTGTCACCCGCCAGCGCCTCCATGAAGTCGCCGAATCTCTCCTCGCCCAGTACGTCGATCATGAACCCGATAATCGAGCCCGACTGCGCATAGAAGACGGACACGTCGCCCGCGCTGCCTCGTGCTGCAGTACCAAGGCTGGTAATTGGAAGTACGGCATTGCGCCGGATCGCCAGGTCCAACGCCGATGCTTCACTGGGCAGCAAGTCATTCTGGGAGTACGTCGACAGCCCTTCGTTGATCCACGTCGGCAGTGGGGCGAGATGATTCTTGGTCGCCGCGCCGGTGACCACGTGCGTCAGCTCGTGCCGCACGATGTTGAGGAAATCCGTGTCGCGCGAGACGAGAGCCGTGTCGTCTGCCCCAACCTCACCCAGCGTCCTCACGCTATCGTCCGGCCCGGCTCCGCGACGGCTGGCGACCGCGGGTGCCATCTCCGAGGCCGTGCGGTAGACCCAGATCTTGACCGGGAAGTCGACCGTTGTGCGCTCGAGCTTCTCGAACCGCTCGATCGTCTCGCGCGCCACCCGCAGCACCGTCCGTTGAGCTTCGTCATCGCCGAAGTAGTAGTGGACCGTAACGTTGCCTTCGGTGAGTTCTTGCCACTCGAATCGCGTGTCGTCATACGTGACCATCTGCTCCTCGGTCGTCACCTTGGCGCCGGAGGAGTCGCTGAGCTCCCACGAGTAGACGACCTCCGCGCCCGGGACCATGTAGCTGTCACGCGTGCTCCCAACCAGCACGTTGCACGACGTACCGCCGGTGCAACTCGGTGTCACAGACGCATTGACACCGCCGGGCAGAATTCGAAACCGCAGACGCACCTCAGTGATCTCCACGTCGCTGGCCATGAACAATGAGAACCTGATCCCGTCCGGGAACTGGTTCTGCGCCGCCTGCGACCGGATCTCGATCTCAGCCGAGGCCGCGGGCGCGCCGGACGGCAGGCCGCTCACCGCGACCAGCGCCACGATGGCGAGCAACGCGATTCTTAGCCTCATTCGTTGGTCCCCATAGTCGTCTTTAGATACGCCTGAATGAAGCCGTCCAGATCGCCTTCCAGCACGGCCGTCGCGTTCGATGTCTCATAGTCGGTGCGGTGGTCTTTGACCATCTTGTAGGGGTGCAGGACGTAGCTGCGGATCTGATTGCCCCAGCCCGCCTCGATGTGCTCGCCCTTAAGCCGCGCCTGCTCCGCCGCCCTCGCCTCCAGCTCCTTCTCCAGGAGCCTCGCCTCCAGCACACGCATCGCCGACTCCTTGTTGCGGCCCTGCGACCGCTCATTCTGACAGGTTACGACGATCCCGCTCGGGATGTGTGTAATCCGCACCGCCGTCGCCACTTTCTGCACGTTCTGGCCGCCGTGTCCCGCCGAGTGGTAGATGTCGATGCGCAGGTCCTCTTCCTTGATCTCGACCTCTGCCGCCGCCTCTACCTCCGGCAGCACCTCCACCAGAGCGAATGATGTGTGCCGCGCATGCTGGGCGTCGAACGGCGAAATACGCACCAATCGATGCACGCCGCGCTCGCTTTTCAGGTAGCCGTAGGCACTCGCCCCCTGCACTTCCAGCGTCACGCTCTTGACGCCGGCCTCTTCACCCAGCGTCGAGTCCAGCACCTCTGTCGGGAAGTTACGGTTTTCGCACCAACGCAGGTACATGCGCAACAGCATTTCGGCCCAGTCCTGCGACTCCGTACCGCCGGCGCCGGCGTGGATCGCGATGATCGCGTTGCGCGTGTCGTACGGGCCGTTGAAGGCCAGCTGAAACTCCAGCGCGTCCAGGTCGCGCTCCAGCGCCTGCGTCTCTTCCTCGACGTGCGCGGTGATCTCCTCGTCGGGCTCTGCTTCCGCAAGCTGCGCCATCTCAGCGGCGTCCTGCACTCGCCGCTCCAGCGCCCGCCACGTCGACGCGGTCTCGTTGAACTGCGCCAGGCGGCGCATCGCGTTCTGCGCCGCGATGTTGTCGGACCAGAAGTCAGGCTTCTGCGTCTCCGCTTCGATGCGAGTGGCTTCGGCTTCTAGGTTCGGGACGTCAAAGGCGCACCATGGCGTCGGAGATTCGTGCGGCGAGGGAAGCGAGGCGTTCGTCCACGGTGACACCTTTCGAAATTGCTACCAATCATCTTAGCAAGCCGCGATGCTATCATCGATTCCAGGTTGCTCCCTCGATCTGTCGTTCAGCGCCTCCTGCTCATTGCCACAATCCTGCTGCTGCCGGCTTGCGGTGTGCAATTCGGCGCCTCCAGCGACGCCACCGAGCTGCTCAAAGACCTCGACCTCGAAGGCGACCGCTTCGCCAACCGCGAGCTCGTGCTGGCGCTTGAGGTCAACCAGTCCTACCCCGTCCCCGTCCGCGTCGCCTGCTACTACGAGGACCGCGAGAACCTCACGGGGGAGGAGAAGAAGGTCGCGTTCCAGGACCGCGCCACGCTGATCGGCGAGCGCGTCCTGCCCGCCTCCAACGCGGAGTCCCCCGGCGACGACGTCCGCCGCGAGACCCTGCGCTTCGCCTTCTCAGTCCCGGAGCCCGGCACCTACTTCGCGGCCTGCCTCACGCCCGCCTCACCGGACAACGGCATAGTCCTCGAGTTCGACCTCCGCCCCGCCATAGACGCCGTCGCCTGAGCATCTCCCGCCCCTCCCCATGAGGGCGCTCTAGCCGCCGCGTACACGCCATCCTGAGCCTGTCGAAGGACGCTCCTGGGTGCCGTCTCAGGTGAGGGCAGTCGAACCGTGATTCCAGCTCGGTCCAGTGTTTTCCGCAGCCGAAACCAGCTCCCCCAACCGCCGCCAATCCTCTCGCTGCGATGCCTCATCACGGTGCACCAACGCCCGCCGCCCGGGGTGATACAGCGCCACCAGCCTCCGTCCCAACCACCCGGCCGACCGACCGCACTCCTCGCGCAGCGTCACGCCATGCGCCTCGATCCGACCCAGCGCCTCCAGCGCCACAACGCCGAGCGCCACCACGACCTCCGGGCCAACGACCTCGATCTGCCGCCGCAAGAACGCACCGCACCGCGCTACCTCGGACGTATTCGGCCGCCGATTCCGCCCCGATGCGTCCAGCGGGTTGCACAGCACCGCGTTCGTCACGAAGACGTCGTCGCGCGTCAGACCCGCAACCGCCAGCAGCGACTCGAATCGCCTGCCGGACTCGTCGCCGTGGAACGGCACGCCGCTGCGGCCCGCGCCGTAGCGCCCCGGCGCCTCCCCGACGAACAGCACACGAGCACGCGGCGGCCCGTTAGACGCGCCTAGCGTATGGCAATGCGTCATCGAGTCGCAGGCAAAACACTCCCGCACTTCGTCGATCAGCCCATCCAGCCCAGCCGCCTCAATCACCGCGCCATGCTATCAGCCGAACCCAGATCTCCATGCAGGGAGGGATCGGCGCCTCTGGAAAGACTCCCTGTCAAGCAATAGGGCACATCCGTCACTCAAGCAGGGTAAGTAGGGGCGCAGTGCATCCTGAGCTCCGTCGAAGGGCCCCTGCGGGGGGAGTCTGAGGGTCGCAGAGTCAACCAGAGACGTCTCCCCTCAGAAGTGAGCTAGAAAGAAGGCGAGGCGAACAATCCCAACCGATAGAGCGGCGCGGCCTGCCCTTCGCGGAGCGGAAGGGACGCGAAGCCTTCGACGGACCGTCATCCCCATCGTTCCGAAACGACCAGGATCTCCACGCGTTCTCACCGTGGAAGACGCTTCGGTGGCGTCTACGCCCGCGCGATGGGATGATTGAGGACACTTGAGCGTCGAATCCCTCCCCTACACGCTGCTGCTCCTGCTGGCCCAGTTCACGGCCGGCGTATCACTGCTCGTTGTCTACACGCAGTTACGCGGCACCTACGAGATCGCCTTCATCCGCGTCTGCAGCTGGATGACCGTCTCGGGCGCCATCGCGCTTATGTTCCTCGCGTTGGCCATCGACCCCAGTGTCGACGCCGGCGGCTTTGCCCTCGACCCCGACGTCCTCGACCCGATACGCGCTACCTCGATGGCGCTGGTCCTGTTCGCCGTCGTCCACTGGTTCTACCTGCGCCGCGAGGACGAGGCCTTTCTCGCCAGCGCCACCGGCGCGACGCTGGTCGGCCTCAGCGCCGTCATGCTCGTCTTCCTCGCCACGCTCGTGCGCCTGCCGACGTGGAGCATCGCCGGACCGCTGCTGACGCTGTTCGCCGGCTCCATGACCATCGGCGCCTTCATGGTCGCGATGATCTGGGGTCACTGGTATCTCGTAAAGCCCAGCCTCGACGAGAAGCCGCTCAACGAGCTCGCCCTGATCGCCATCGCCGCCCTCGGCCTGCAGCTCGTCATCACGGCGGTCAACGCCATCGTCCCCGTCGGAACCGCCATTGACTCCGACGCCATCCTCGCCATCTCGCTGGCCGAAAACCCCGGCTTCTGGCTGCGCGTCGGCATCGGCCTCATCTTCCCGATCGCGCTCGCCTACATGGCTTACACGTCCAGCAAGGAGCGCTCGATGATGTCGGCCACCGGCCTACTTTATATCGCCGTCGGCGCCATCCTCGCCGGCGAAGCCCTCGGCCGCGGCCTCCTCTTCGTCACCGGCGCCCCGGTCTAGCCGGAGCTGCCTCGCCTAAACTGGGCCAATGAAGCCCGTCTCGCCGGCCGATGTCGCCGAAGCGCTCAGAAATATCGCCTACCGCCTCGAGATCGACCCTGAGCGCCGTCACCAGGCTCGCGCCTTCGGCCGCGCTGCACGCATCATCAAGGACGTGCCGGCATCCGAACTCGAGGCCCGCGCGCGAAAAGGCACGCTGACAGAGCTTCCCGCCGTCGGCAAGACGATCGCCGGCGTGGTGGCCGACCTCGTGCAGGGCAAGGACCCCGGCTACGTCGAAGGCCTGCCGCCCGTCATTCAGCGCACCGCCGGCCTCTCAGAAGCAGGCGCAACGACCCTCCGCGCCCTCAGAGGCGACTGTCACGTCCACTCCGAGTGGTCCGATGGCGCGGCGCCGATCCAAGACATGGCGCGGGCGGCAATGGACCTCGGCCACGAATACATGGTGCTCACCGACCACTCGCCAACGCTGACCATCGCTCACGGCCTCGATGCGGACCGGCTGCGTTCGCAGATCGAGGTCGTGCGCCGCCTCAACGAGACGCTGGCGCCGTTTCGTATCCTCACCGGCATTGAGGTCGGACCCCGG
Organism: Dehalococcoidia bacterium; assembly: GCA_035714925.1. GTDB lineage: Bacteria > Chloroflexota > Dehalococcoidia > DSTF01 > WHTK01 > WHTK01. The sequence goes on from DASTLN010000247.1 coordinate 10,861, forward strand.
CGTCCTCGCTGAGCTCGATGTCGTGGTCGCCAGCGTGCACAGCAAGCTGCGTCAGCCGGCCTCCGAGCTCACGCCTCGTCTCCTCAAAGCCATCGCCGACCCCAATATGGACATCCTCGGCCACTGCACCGGCCGCATCGTCACAGGTCGCGGCCGTCCCCAGTCGACCTTCGACGCCGCGGCCGTCTTCGCCGCCTGCGCCGAACACGGCGTCGCCGTCGAGATCAACTCCCGCCCCGAACGCCTCGACCCGCCGGACGACCTCCTGGCGATCGCCATCGAAGCCGGCTGCCGCTTCTCGATCGACAGCGACGCGCACACGCCCGGCCAGCTTGCCTGGCAGGACAACGGCGCAGAGATTGCGGCACGCAACAGCCTCTCCGCCGACCGCATCATCGACACATTGTCCGCCGATGATCTTCTCGCGCTGGTCAACCAACGTTACTCGTCGTAATCTCCCTCCTGTTCCCTGTTCCATGTTCCTTGTTCCGGAGCGGGGTGGACTGGAGGAGTCATGCGCCGCGTCAGCGCCAACGTCTACGCCGAAATCTACTTCTGGGGCTGCAACCCCGGTTTCCTCGCCACCAGCGATGGCGTGCTCCTCATCGACACGCCGCAGCAGCCGATCGACGCGCTGCGTTGGAAGGAACGCATCAACGAGCACGGCCGTCCGCGCTACCTGATCAACACGGAGCCGCACCAGGACCACATCCGCGGCAACGCCTTCTACCCTGAGGTCGAGGTCCTCGGCCAGACCGGCCTGCAGGCCCGCTACGACCAGATGTCGCCCGGTTTCTTCTCGGAAGAGCTGCTCGAGCGCACGAAGACCGACGACCCGGACAGCGTCCACCTCATCGGCCACCCGGACTATCCCGCAAACCCGATCACGCGGACCTTTGAAAGCAGCCTGGACCTGCAAATCGGCAACCACACGGTGCATTTCATCCACATGCCCGGCCACACGGCGCCCCAGACCAGCGTCTACATCCCGCAGGAAGGCATCGTCTTCACCGGCGACAACATCTTCCACAAGTGCCGCACCTTCATCCAGGAAGGCAACCCCTGGGAGTGGCTCGAAGCGCTGGAGAGCATCCGCGCCCTCGACGTCGAGACCATCGTCCCCGGCCACGGTGAGCCATGCGACAAGGGCTACCTTGACGCCCAGGGCCAGCTGATCAAGGACTGGATCGGCGCGATCGAGACGTTTATAGAGAAGGGCATGACCGAAGAGGAGGCCGTCGCGCAGCCCTGCCCCGCGGTCGACCCCTACCCCATCGGCCAGAGGCTGCACCCACGCAACGCCTGGGTCGACGAGGCCAACGTCCGCAACGTCTACAAGCAGGTCACGGCGAGGAAGGCCGCTTCGGTCTAGCCGAGCGTCTTTAGCTCTTCCTGAGCTTGTCGAAGGCGCGCCGCTTCGACACGAGGACGCCGGATCCATTAGCTCGGAACGCTAGCTTAAGTGCGCCCGGATCCGCTCCGCCGCCTCCCGCCGCGCCTCCAGTGTGACTGCCCGCTGCCGGGCAAGCCGGGCTTCGTCTCCAGACGCGTCATGCACAGTCCCAGGCGCCCGTCCCGCATCCTCAAACCGCGTGAAATGCGGCGGCCCAACACCCCAATCGCTGCCAGGCTGACGGGGCACGACATGCATGTGGTAGTGCGGCGTCATCTGCCCGCTGTAAACGCCATTGTTCTGGTAGATGAACACCCCAAGCGGCTCGAATCCGGCGACGATCGCCCGCATTACCTTCCGTGCCGCCGACATGATCGCTACGCTCTCCTCGTCCGTCAGGTCGGTGAGCAGGGCAACGTGGCGCTTTGGAACAATCAAGCACTGCCCAACCTCGAACTGAATGTCCGGGATCAGGCTCAGCGTCAGCTCGCTCTCCTCGATCGGGACCCACTCACTGAGATGGCCCGCGAGGCCCTCGCAGATCACACAGGGGTCCTGTTGCGGCAACTCGATCGGCATTAGCTCTGCGCCTTGAAACCCCGCTCCGCCATCCCCCGCGCCGCTTCTTCGATCAGCCGCGCCTGCTCGCCCGTCGCCCGGAACATCAGCCCCTTCGACTCCGCCAGCAGCTTGCCGTCGTTGTCGCGCAGCTCGGCGATAACGTCCAGGGTGCGCCCGCGGTCGTTCTCGATCTTGCCGCGTACTGTCAGCAGCTCATTCGTCGGCACGATGCCGCGAAAGCGCGTCTCCAGTTTGCCGGTCAGGGCCCAGATCTCGCGCCCATACGTCGCCCACCCCATCGCCTCGTCCAGCAGCGACGAGACGATGCCGCCGTGCACGTAGCCGGGGTAACCCTGGTGCTCCTGCATCGCGACGAACTGCGCTTCCGCCCACTCCCCGTCCATCTTGAACTCGAGGTGCAGGCCGATCGGGTTGAGGTCGCCGCAGGCATAGCAGTAGCGCGCCAGGTCTGGCTCGCGCGCCCACGGCCGCCCGCCGTTTTCAGGTTCAGTCGTCATGGTTAGAGCATAGGCCAGGAGACCGTTATACTGCACACCAGCGAGCCGATTCGCATAGCTGCGGGATTCATCCTGCAGGGTCCGTCTTCTGCTACGCCGCGTCGACCTCTGCCGCCCCTGTGATCAGCGCCTCGCCAGTCTGGCTGACGCACTCGACGGCGTAACGCAGCCGCCCGTCCTTCGGCTCCTGCTGAGTCGCGCGCGCCGTCACGGTGTCCCCAGGACGCGCCGGCGCCCGAAAGCGCACGTCCAGCGACCCCGAGGCCAGCCAGCGCTCGCCGAACGCCCCCGCCATCATCTCCGAGATGAACGACAGCACCAGCATCCCGTGCGCGATTGTCCCGCCCATCGGCGTCGTCCTTGCGAAGGCCTCATCGATGTGGATCGGATTATGGTCGCCGCTCGCCTCCGCGTACGCGTTGAGCATCGGCTGGGTCAGCAGACGCGTCACGGCCGCGACCTCCGGCCCCTTCACGACGCCTCAGCCTCGCACAGCACCGTCGCGCGGGTCGTCACCGCCGGCGCACCGTCCAGCCTGATCTCGGACTCGAGTACGACGAAGACGCGCCCGGCCCGAAGCGACCGCTGCGCCACGCGCGCCCGGCACTCGACGGTCGAGCCCGCCGGCACCGGCTGATGCGCGCGGACGTACTCGTTGGCGTGCAGCGTGCCCGGTGGCAGGCCCACGCTCTCCAGCAGCGCGCCCAGCGCGAAAGCCGCGACGGCCAACGGCGGCACAGCGGACTGCTCGTCATAGACCGGCAGCGTATCGCCGGTCGCGTCTCGATACGCGCGCGAGCGCGCGTCGTCCAGGACGATGCTCATCGCTTTGAATTCGTGTCCGGCCGGGATATTGGTGAGGGTGACCGCCACGCTAGACGATCGGTTCGGCCATGTGGGAGCGGCCCCACTCCTCCAGCTTGAGCAGCGCGGAGCCGAGCTCGTGCCCCTTCGACGTCAGACCGTATTCGACCCACGGCGGCATCACGGCGATGACCTCGCGCTCGATGATGCCGAGCTCTTCGAGGCCCTTGAGCCGGTCGCGCAGCGTGCGTGAGTTGCAGCCGCCGACGGCGCAGGCCAGTTCGTTGAAGCGCTGCTTGCCGTCCATCAATTCATAGATGATGCGCGGCACCCACTTGAGGCCAAGCAAAGCAAGCGTAGCGCGGACGGGACAATACTCCGAGTCCTCATCCAGCGCCAGCTTCGCGTCGAACAGGCGGCTCGCTGTCACAACCGCATTCTACTACACATTTGCGTAGGGTTAAGAGATTTAGCGCTGCGCCTGGAGCGCGGGCGCGGGCTCCAGCACCACCTGGGCGCTCGGGCCGCCGCGCGACCCATCCGACGGCTCCACGGTCACCCAGAGGTTCGTCATCGGCCCGGTGGCCCAGCCCGGGAAGGTCACCAGCAGGCTCGCGGTGCCGTCGTCGCGCGGTACGAAGGTGCCCAGTGGCAGCGTGTCGTTGCCCTTCTGAGCCCACAGCTCGTAGCTGCTGGTAAAGCTGGTGGAGGGCAGGTTCTTGCACGTCAACGCGCCGATCGACTGCTTCACGCTCCAGACGTAGCTACACGAGGATGCGCTGGCCAGCGGAGTGCCCTCCAGCTGCGTCGGCACCAGGTCTGGGTCCAGTGCGATTTGCACCAGCGTGGCGTATTCGTCGAGCGTCGTCGAAAGGCGCTCCTGCTCGTCACGCGCGGTATTCAGCTGGCTCTGCACCTGCAGGATCGCGGCGCGCTGCCCGGCGTCGAGCTCCGATATCGCGATCAACTTCTCGTTTTGTTCCTTGAGGCGGCCGACTTCTGACGAGACGATGCTGGCCCAGACGGCGCCACCGACCGCGATGCCGATCAGCACGGCCGCAGCGGCGGCCATCACCCAGCCGCTGCGTAGCAACGGCGGGATCGACACGGTGTTCATCGAAATGCCGCCCATGATCCGCGTTTTCAGGCGCGGCGAAGCCTTGAACAGCGGCACGGCGATTGAGAGGTGCGCGACGGCGTGCTGATAGTCGTGCACGATCTCGGCGCACTCGTCGCATTCGGCCATGTGCGCTTCGACGCCGCGGGCGGCAGCCGTCTCCAGCGCCCCGAGCGCGTACGCCTCCAGTTCTTCGCGAAGTCCTTCGCAGGTCAAAGCGGTCCGTTTCCTCCGTGCTGCTCCACCAGCAGCGTGCGTAATTTCTGCAGTCCCAGGCGTATCCTCGTCTTCACCGTCCCCAGAGGCTGATGCAGCCCTGAGGCGATCTCTTGCTGGGTGTAGCCGCCAAAATAGGCCAGCTGCAGGACCAGCCTTTGCTCCGGCGGCAGCGTCGCCAGCGCCTTCTGGACGACGACCCGCTCTTCACTGACCACGGCGACGTCCCGTTCTTCGTCTGTCGGCACCAGCTCCAGCATCTCCTCGTTGCTGACGCTGGGCGGCGTCTCGAAGCGGAAGCGCCGGCCCCGGCTGCGGCGCTCATCGATCGCACGGTTACGCGCGACGCTGAGCAACCAGGTCAGGAAGCGGCCCCGGCTAACGTCGAAAAGGTCTGGTCTGCGCCAGAGACGAAGGAAGACCTCCTGAGAGAGGTCCTCCGCCAACTGGACGTCCCCGACCATGCGGAGACAGACCGAGTAGACGTAATCACCGTGGCGGTCGAAGAGGGTTTCGAGCGCCCGCTCATCCCGAACCTCCAGCGCCTCGACCAACCGTTCGTCGGTCGCAGCCCTGTAGTCCGCGATGCGGTCGTCTCGCGACGCTCCGCGCCTCCCACCACTTATGTCTACGCCGAAGGGTAGGCTGCGGATTCTTATCGGCTTGTTTGCGGGATTCTCGAGGGACATTTAGCCCTCCTGTAACAAGACAGCTTTTGAACCATGATAGACCAGTAACGCAACCGGCAACCCATCCGTTCCATCGAAGTCACCGATTGCTAGCCGCTTCGAGAATTGACGCCGCGGAGCGCGCGACCGGCCATCAGACGTCCTCTTAGCGCGGCAAGGAGCGTGTCTCCCGTCTCGCAACGTCACACGGCGCCGGCTTCCCGAAACGCCGCGATCTCTGCCGCCCCGTAGCCCAGCTCGGCGAGCACCGCGTCCGTGTGCTGCCCTACCTCCGGCACCGCCGCTGGCGCCTCGTCCAGCCCCTCGATGTTGAACGGCATGCGCAGCAGGCCGGCGCTCTGCCCGCCCGGCAGCCCCGTCTCGATCAGCCGCCCGCGCGACAACACCTGCGGATGCTGCAGCACATCCGACACGTCGTTCATGCGGCCGTACGGCACCTGCGCCGCCTCCAGCCGGGCCTCCGCCTCCTCGATGCTGAAGCGCATCAGCGCCGCGTCGATCTGCGGCTCCAGCTCCAGGCGGTTGGTCAACCGTTTCTCGTTACCCGTAAAGCGCGGGTCCGTCGCCAGGTCCGGCCGGTCCAGCACCTGCTCGCAGAGGCGAACCCACTCGCGCTCGTTCTGCACCGCCAGCATGATCTCCTTGTTGCCCGCCACGGCAAACGGCCCGTAAGGCACGATGCTGGTGTGCCGCGCGCCGGCTCTTTGCGGATGGGCTCCGTGCGTCGCCATCAGGGCGAACGGGCTCATCCACTCCATCAACGAGTCGAACAGGCTGACACGGATCGCCGCGCCCTCCCCCGTATCCCTGCGGCGGTACAGCGCCGCCAATATCGAGCTGAAGGCGTACATGCCGCCCGCGATGTCCGCGACAGACACGCCGGCTCTCGCCGGCTCTTCCGGCGTCCCCGTCATCGAAACCACGCCCGTCTCGGCCTGCACCAGCAGGTCGTAGGCCCGCCGGTCGCGATACGGCCCGTCTTCGCCGTAGCCCGTGATCGAAACCGCGATCAGAGCCGGATAGCGCTCGTGCAGTTGCCCTACGCCCAACTCGAGACGGTCGAACGCCCCCGGCGCGAAGTTCTGCACCACAACGTCGGCCCCTGCCACAAGCCTCTCAGCGATCTCGCGGCCCTGCGGCTGCTTCACGTCCAGCGTCAGGCTGCGTTTGCGCCGGTTCAGCCACGCAAACCACGTCGCCGTGCCCTTGACCGCGCTGTCGTAGCCTCGCGCGAAGTCGCCCTCCCCGATGCGTTCTATCTTCACCACATCGGCCCCAAGGTCGGCCAAATGCCGGGTGCACAGCGGCGCTGCCACCGCCTGCTCGAAGGCGACGACCTTGATGCCGCTCAGCGGAAAGGCTACGTTGGGGATGGCGGCCTCCTCTCGGGCTCAGGCGATTCTATGCAAACCGAGCGGCAATGCGCGAGCCACGCTAGGATCGACCCGTGAGCGAGGACGATAATCGGGGCGGCGGCAACCGCTGGCAGCGCCGCCAACGACGACGCCAGGCCGAACGTGAGCGCCAGAAGAAGCACGGCGCCGCGATCAAGCGCGTCTACCGTGATGCCATCCTCAAACGCCTCAAAGCCCGCAAGAAGCCATAGCAATTGTTTAAACTGTTAAGCAGTTCTCGTGGAGTCACCGCCGATGCCCGACGTTCCCCAACCTGCATACCTCGACGTCCATGATGCCGCACGCTACCTGCGCGTTCACCCCCAGACGCTCGCGCGCCTCATCCGCCGCCATCGAGTCCCCGTCCAACTCCGCCAGGGCACCTACCTCATCCAACGCACCGACATCGATCGCCTCCCGCCGGGTAAGCAACCGCCTGATCCCTCATAGGAACGCTCCAGTGACGAAGCACGGATTTCGACCTGCGCCGGCGGTCCCATCGCTCCCGCAACCAGGCAGGGTCAGTAGGGGCGCAGCCCCTGCGGGGGGAGTCTGAGGGTTGCAGAGTCGCCCAGGAGACGTCTCCCCTCAGGTCTTAGTTGAAAAGAAGGCGAAGCGCACAAGCCCGCCCAGTAGGAAGGGCGTAGGACGCGAAGCCTTCGACGCCGCCGACTTCGATCTACGCCCGAAAGGACTCAACGGTTTAAGCTCTTGACCAATCATGCTATAGTCGCTGCGTCACCCTCTCTGAGGATGGCGGAGTTCAGCATTCAACCAAGGCGGGGTCCTTCAGGGAAGGACACATGGTTAGCGATCCCTTTGACAACTATCTAGACTTGGTGGAAGCCGCCCGTATCCTGGGCATCCACCCTCAGAGCCTGCGTCGCCTGATCAAGCAGAAGAAGGTGCCCGCCGTTATCTTCGCCGGCAAGTACCTCATCGAGCGCGACAAGCTTGAGATGTTCAAGGCCAACTACGACCCACGCCCCGGCCGCAAACCTCTGCGCCGTCTGCTCTAATCACCTCCGGCAGCCGCGGACCGAAAGTCCAGATGACGCAGACATCGGCAGCCGACCAGGGGCAGGCTGAGCTTCAGCGCCTCTACATCCTTCTTGTCGATATCTTCCGCGGCGGCCTAGCCGGCACGCTGGCGGGCGTGCTCTTCCTCGGCGCGGGCGGCCGCATCGTCATGCGCATCTCCGCCCTGCTTAACCCGGACGCGCGCGGCTTCCTGACCGAAAGCGAGAACGTTGTCGGCGAGATCACCCTGGGTGGCACGGTCGCGCTGGTCGTGGTTGGTGGGGCGATTTTTGGACTCGCCGCGGGAACGGTCTGGGTCCTCGTCCGCGAGTGGCTTCCCCGTGAAATCACCGCCCGCACCTCACTTGCTGCAATCCTGGCAGCGGTCACGGGAAGCGCGGGGGTTATCGCCGCAGATAACAGCGACTTCCGGGTCCTCGAGCCTCAAGAGGCCCACGTCGCGATGTTTCTCTTACTCCTGCTCCTCACCGGAGCCGCAACGGCTCTGATCGATCGAGCCCTCGAATCGCGGCTCCCGGCGAGCGCGTTACCGGCGGGCCTGTTCGGAGGACTGGCCGGCGTGGGCCTCGTCTTCGCCATTCCGGCGCTTGCGTTTTTCTACTTCCTCAATCCGGACACAGAGCGTCCGCCGGTTGCCGCCGGTATCGCCCTGTGTGTACTCGCAATTCCCACGATCGCTGGATGGACCCGCTACTACGCAACCGGAGCAGACATCTCCACCACTCGCCCTGTTTGGGAACGATATCTCGGTAGAGCCGCGCTGCTCCTCTTCGCGGCCATCGCCGCGCTATACCTCGCTGCCGAGGTCGAAGCGATCGTCTAGCTACTCATCCAGCTTTCCGAGCAGGAACGCCGTCACCCGCTCCCACGCTCGCGGGTCGTCACGCGTGAAGCCGTGCCCGCCCTCGAAGAACTCGAGGCGCGCGCCGGGGATGCGGTCTCGCAGCGTCTCCATGTTCGCCGGCTCGGCCTGCCGGTCGTATTTGCCGCCGGCCAGGAACGTGGGCATCGTCAAAGACGGCAGCCGCTCGTACGTGTCGTGCGCCGCCCGGGCATCGAGCTGCCGCAGATACCCCATCTCGCCGCCCGGCGTCGACTTGTGCCGCTCGTCGCCCGTAAGTGCCATCTCAATCGCCTGCTGGACCCCCTCCGGGTTGGCTGCCTGCCACGCCGCGTCCTTGCGCGCATCCGTAATCGATATCCGGAACACGGCGCTCTCCTCCAGCGACATGCCGTGCAGCTCGTGCAGCGGGTAGGACGCGCCGCCAGCCCCGCCGCTACTCGTGCAACACAACACGAGGCGCTCCACGCGCTCGGGGTGCCGCAACGCCAGCTCCTGCGCCACCATCCCGCCGAACGACACGCCGACCACCAGCGCCCGGTCCCAACCGAGCGCGTCTAGCAGTACCGCCGCGTCGTCGGCGTAGTCCGCCATCGTGTACGGCGCGTCCGGCTTGTCGGTCTGCCCCAGGCCGCGCTGGTCGTACGCCAGCACCTCGAAGCTCTTCGGCAGCGGCCCGTCGAAGACGCGTGGCTGGCCGCGCAGGTCACCGCCGGTGCCGCTTATGTACAGCAGCCGCGGCCCGCTACCCTCGATCTCGTAGTACAGGTTCAGGTCTCGAACGCGCGTAAACGGCATGCGGCACCTCCGCGGGCATCATAACCGCGGCCCTCTCTGTACTCTGCCCTATGTCTTATGTCCTGCGGCGCCACGCAAAGACTCCCGCATTACTTCAAGCAACGCGGGAGTCGAAAGCGAATCCTGTTTCCCGTTACGGGATCGGGCGCTCGATCTTGATGTCCTGGTTGATGTCCGTAATCTCGAACTTCGCCTCCAGGCCCATCTTCAGCCCGTCAGCGTCCGTCCCGGACACCTTGACCTCGAATTTCACCGGGATGTCGCCTTCGATCAGCCAGACGTCCAGCTCCATCTCGTCGATCTCCGCGAAGTCCGCCGTGTCCTCGCCCAGGTCGGAGGCCAGCGACTGCAACGACGCCTTGTCGAAGTGGTAGCGCTTCGCGGGCATCCCGTCGACCTCGTCGTCGGTGATCTTGGCGTTCTGCAGCACTTCGTCGGGCAGCAAGTCCGTGGCGAACGACGTCGGGTCGCCGAAGAGCGACAGGTCGCCGCCGTCCGGAGTCGTCACCACCCAGCCCGAGCCGTCGTCGACCCACGCCTCGGTGCCGATCTGGATGTAATGGACGTCCTCACCCGCGATCCCCATCTGCATGTCGAAGCTGTCTGGCGCGACGTACGCGCCCTGCATCGAGATGTCGGAGAACAGCGCCAGGAAGGCCGCCGCGAAGGCCGCGCCGAATTCGTCATCCTCATCGCTGGCGTCCAGTTCACCCAGACCTTCGAGGTCAAGGTCCAGGCTGAACGACAGGTCGAAGCGGAAGCTGCGCAGCTCCATCAGCTGCGTCGCGGCCTGCGCCAGGTTCAGCTCCTGGCTAACCGCGCCTCCGCCGCCCGAAGCCGTGGCTCCGTCGTTGCTCTGATTGTTGGTGTCGTCGTCGCCGCCGCACGCCGCGGACAGCGCCAGCAGGCCCGCCGCGAGCGGCGCAAGTATCCAGCGTATCTTTTTCATCAGGACCTCCGAGTTATTTATCGGACGCGGGGCGTCCCTTACGTACTACTGCCTAGGACTGCTCGGACGCCAGGTAGGCCATTGAACGCTTGAACCAGGCATCCTCGATGAAGTCGTTCGACCGCAGATGATTCAGGATAACCTGTAGATTCAGCGCCGCCCGCATATTGATGCCCTCGGCGCGCAGGCGCTCGCGCGCGCCCTGCTGTCGATCGATGAGCACGAAGGCGTCTTTGACGAGAAGCCCGGCCTCGCGCAGCTTCTCCGCCGTTTCGGCGATGCTGCCGCCGCCCGTTACCAGGTCGTCCATGATCAGCGCCGTCTGTCCCGGCTCGTACACGCCCTCGACGACGACCTCTTCGCGGCCCGGATGCAGGTAGACCATGGGCACGTTAGTCTCCAGCGAGTACGCGGTTGCCAGGTGCAGCCCGCCCAGCGGCACGCCTGCCACCAGGTCAAATGGCGCGACCTGGGGGTGACGCATCGCCTGCAGCGCCAGGATCTCGGCGTGGATCACGTCCGCGGCGCGTCGCATCGCGCTGGGATGGCCGATCAGCTTCCTCGGGTTGAGGTAAATCGGGGAGCGCACCGCCGTGCGGCCGAGAGTGAACTCGCCAAACTGCACCGCGCCGAGGCGCCAGAGCAGTTCCGCGAGCCAGAGGTTGCTGTCTTGAAAAAGCGTCATTTACTCACAAAAGGGCCGGAGGCCTTCGTGGCCTCCGGCTTCTGGGTCGATGTTATCCGATTCTGCTTCCAGGTCACTACCTGTGGCTGGGCTGGACATCATCCTGCCGCTTCACACTCGCGTGATGCAAAACTCGGGTTCCGCTGGCGCCCCGTCGGCCCGACGAGGCGTTAGTAGTCGACCTGCCAAACTCCCCAACGAATTCTGTCCGTCATTTCACCCTCCTCTTCGCGAATCTTGGGGTGATTTCGAACTCCGGAGTTCTGGTCTCAAAGTACCACTACAGCGCCGGTTGTCAACCGGGCCAGATGTCATCTTTGTTAAGCAACGCACCCTCTACGCCGGCTTGGATGCGACGCGCTACGTGGCTGCCGTCAGGCTTTCGGTCGGTGACCCTTCACTCTCGGCAAACCGATGAATCGAGAGAGATAAGAAGGTCACGAGACAGGCCGTCACCAGCAATATCGCGAACAGCAGCCGGAAAACGTCCGTGCTCGGCGCCGTCGCGTCTGTGCTCAGGATCAGCCCCAGCAACCCGGCGCCGATGATGCTCCCGGCGTAGCGTAAAAGAGACGTGGTTCCGGCCGCCGAACCCGCCTTCTCCCGCGGCGCCGACTCTACGGCAGCGACGGTCGCCACGTTCATGCCCACGCCCACGCTCGCGCCAATCAGGATCAGTGCGCACGTCAGAAATGCCAGCCATTGATCGAAGGAAACCGCGGCGATCAGAGATAGGCACGCCACGACTTGCAGCAGCCCTCCAAACAGCGCGGGCACTCGTCGCCCAAACCGGTCGGCGAATTGGCCCGCGATCGGCGCCGAAACCGCCATCGTCATCGTCATCGCGAAGATCGCCAGACCCACGGTGCCGTCGCTGCCGCCGTGAACCTCCTTGACGAAAAACGGGATCGAGATGAATAGCGTGTAGTGCACCATGTAGCTGCCCATGACGTACAGCGTCGAAGCCGAGAACGACCTCGACCGGAACAGCGCCCATTCCGCAACCGAGAACCTGCCCTTCGCCTGGCTCCACCAGAACACCGCCGCGGCCGCGATGAGCCCCACGACGCCGGCCATGATCGCAACCGAGCCTGAACCAAGCCCCGTACCCAGCAGATTCGTGGCGGCGGCGAAAACGGCCGCCAGGCTGAGGCTACCGACGAAGTCGAGGTTCAGCTTCCCGCGCGCCTGATCGCTGCTGAACTTGAGCAGCGACAGGCAGACCAGCCCCGCGACGACAATCGGCAGGTTGACCAGGAACAGCCAGCGCCACGATCCGATGCCGAGCAACGCTGCCCCCACCAGCGGCCCCAGGGCCGCCGACAGCCCGAGCACCGAGCTCGTGATCCCGGCCGAACGCCCCAGCATCGACGGCTCGACCGACGTGCGTAGCATCGCGATTCCGACAGGCGCCAGCGCCCCGCCTGCCAGCGCCTGTCCCGCCCGGAAGGCCACGAGCAGCGGGAACGACGGCGCTACTGCCGCAGCCACCGAGAATCCCCCAAACGCGAGCATGCTCAGCCGTAGCGTCCTCGCGTGGCCCAGCTGGTCGCCGATCCGGCCACCGAGGGGCTGCGCCACCACCATCGCGATCAGGTACGCGGAGACGATCCAGGCGATCTCGGCATGGCTGACGCCGAAGGCGCCCCTGATCTCCGGCAGCGCCACCGCAAGGATCGTCGAGTTGAGCGGCGTCAGCATGTTCGCGATCGCCACCGTCGCGATCAGCACGCCGTAGTTGACGCTTCGTTTTGTGTTCGAGTGTTACCTGCCCACGGCTCGCCGCCGGTCAACCCGGTTCGTGCCTGATGATGCGCACCATAGTAACAACGCTATGGCGAGGTCCGGTTGCAGAGCTGGCGCGGCATGGTTCAAGCTCCCGCTAACCAGCGTGAGCGCCGCCAGGGAACAGATGGAAAAGGAACGAGGACATCGATGCACGAACAGGAAGTCGTGAGAGACGGCCGGCTGCTGCTGATCAAGCTCGGACCGCTGGGCCCGGTCTCCAACAACGCCTACATTGTGGCCGACTCCGAGACGAACGACGCCCTCCTCGTCGACGCCCCGGAAGGTAGCGAAGCACTGGCCCCTGCCGCCAAAGGACTGACGGTTCGCGGAGCGATCATCACGCATCGCCACCGCGACCACTGGGCCGGAATCGACGCGCTGCTCAAGGACTTTAGCGTCCCAGTCCTTTGCCACGACGCCGACCGGGAGCCGCACGAGAGCTACGTCAAGGGTACTTTGGCAGACGGAGACGATGTCGAATTCGGCAGCCTGCGGCTCCGTGTTGTCCACACACCCGGCCACACGCCGGGTTCAATCTGCCTGCAGGTCGGCGAGCACCTGCTATCGGGGGACACGCTGTTTCCAGGTGGCCCGGGCCGTACCAACAGCAACCAAGACCTGCAGCAGGAGATTCAGTCCATCGTCTCCAGTCTTTACACGCTGCCGCCCGAGGTCCAGGTCTACCCCGGTCACGGCGGCAACACCACGATCGCGAAATCAAAAGCCGAGTACGACGTGTTCGCGGCCAAACCCATCGACCCGGACCTCAGCGGCGACGTCCTCTGGTTAAGGACCTGATCGATCGTGTCGAGCGCCGTTCTGGGGAGCTCGACTAGCGCAGCGTCTCTCGCTCCAGGTCGAACACTTCGCTAGCCACCACGGCCAGCTGACGCCAGCCGTGCGAGTGATCGCGACGTTTGTGCTGTCTCGATGCGTCTCACGATGTCAACGAATCGAAATCTCGTCTCCCACCCCCTTGCACTCCGCCCACGCTTTGCCCCAAAATGCTTTTAGCACTCGCACCCGTTGAGTGCTAAACCCCGAATAACTTAACCAGTCAGAAATATCCAGGAGGTCCGGCATGGCAAAGCAGCTGCTCTTCGACCAGGAAGCCCGAGCTGCCATGAAGGAGGGCATCGACGCCCTGGCAGAGGCCGTGAAGATCACCCTCGGCCCCAAGGGTCGTAACGTCGTCCTCGACAAGAAGTTTGGCGCTCCCACCATCACCAACGACGGCGTCACGATCGCCAAAGAGATCGAGCTCGAAGACCCCTTCCCCAACATCGGCGCCCAGCTCGCCAAGGAGATCGCCTCCAAGACCAACGACATCGCCGGTGACGGCACCACCACCGCGACCGTCCTCGGCCAGTCGATCGTCGCCGAAGGCCTCAAGAACGTCACCGCCGGCGCCAACCCCATGGCCCTCAAGCGCGGTATCGAAAAGGGCACCGAAAAGGTCGTCGCCCGCCTGCGCGAGCTCGCCACCCCGGTGACCGAGCGCGAGCAGATGGCGCAGGTCGCCTCGATCTCCGCCAACAACGACGAGGCCGTCGGTGAGCTCATCGGCGAGTGTATCGAGAAGGTCGGCAAGGACGGCGTCGTCACCGTCGAAGAGTCGAAGAGCATCCACACCGAAGTCGAGTACGTCGAAGGTATGCAGTTCGACCGCGGCTACATCTCCCCTTACTTCGTCACCAACACCGACAAGATGCAGGCGGAGCTCGAAGAGCCCTACATCCTGATCACGGACAAGAAGATCACCGCCGTCGCCGACATCCTCCCGATGCTCGAGAAGGTGCTCAAGGTCAGCAAAGAGCTCCTCATCATCTGTGAAGACTGCGACGGGGAAGCACTCGCCACGCTGGCCGTCAATAAGCTGCGCGGCACCGTCAACGTCGTCGCCGTCAAGGCCCCGGGCTTCGGCGACCGCCGCAAGGAGAACCTCGGCGACATCGCCGCCCTCACCGGTGGCGTCGTGATCAGCGACGACCTCGGCCGCCGCCTCGACTCTGTCGAGGTCGAGGACCTTGGCCGCGCCCGCCGCGTCGTCATCGCCAAGGACGAGACCACCATCGTCGAAGGCCACGGTACGCGTGAAGACATCGACGGCCGCATCGTCCAGATCAAGGGCGCCCTCGAAACCACCACCTCAGACTGGGACCGTGAGAAGCTGCAAGAGCGCCTCGGCAAGCTCGCCGGCTCCGTCGCCGTCATCAAGGTCGGCGCCGCAACCGAAGTCGAGCTTCGCGAGCGCAAGCACCGCGTTGAGGACGCCCTTAGCGCCACCCGCGCCGCCATCGAAGAGGGCATCGTCCCCGGCGGTGGTGTTGCCCTGATCAACGCTCAGGACGCTCTCGACAGCCTCGATCTCGAAGGCGACGAGCGCACCGGCGTGACCATCTTGCGCCGCGCCCTGGAAGAGCCGCTGCGCCGCATCGCGGTCAACGCCGGCCAGGACGGTTCCGTCATCGTCCAGGAGGTCCGTACTCTGCCCGCCGGCCAGGGCTACGACGCCGCCCGCGACGACTTCAGCAACATGCTCGAGCGCGGCATCATTGACCCGCTAAAGGTCACCCGCTCAGCGCTCGAGAACGCCGTCAGCATCGCCGGAATGGTCCTGACCACCAACTGTCTGGTTACCGACCTGCCCGACGGCAGGGGTGGCGGCGCTCCCGGCTACTAATCCTCAGAGCGGTGATTCTAGGAAGTGTGGGGACGTCCCCCACACTTCCTTGTTTTCCGACTAAAGTCCCGTAGCGCCTTCTGCTATTTGGGTCGATAATGAAAGGGAGGAGGCAGCATGTACAGCGAAAATGGCGTCCTGGTTGATTTCGAAGAGATCAGCAAGCTGCTCAACACGGCTGACGTTTTCACCGTCGGCTTTGCCACCTTCCCTGAACGTCTCATCGTCGACACCCGCGGCAACGAGCGCGAGACGCCGATGATTCAGGTCGTCGAGCCCGCGCGCTCCGCCCGCGACCGCATGGTCTGGCTCAGCCGGCGCCGCCCGTCGTTGGGCGTGCCGGAGTCCTTCAGCTTCTTCGCCTGGCCTCACTCACCCAACTTCATGGTGCAGTCCGGCATCTGGGACCGCATCCGCCGCGCCGCCGGCGCCGAGGACAGCAACGAGGTCGCCGTGCAGTGCGACCTGGCGATCAAGCAGCTCCACAACCTCGACCGCGAGGCGACTTACCAGCTGCTCAAGGGCGAGCACTGCCTGACCCTCTGGCCTCACCAGGACGAGGACGAAGAAGGGGTATAGCACTCCACCAGACACAATTTCTCGGAAGGCCTGTCGCATGATAGGTCTTCTTGTTTTCCGGAATTTCTTCGCCCAGACGCTGACTGAAATGCCCCACGGGAGTATCCTGTTGAGGTTCGTTCTCGGATAGTCGTACCGATCCATGGAGGATAAATGCCCAAGACCCGCACGTTATTGACCCTCGTTCTGCTCCCACTACTCGTCTTCCTCGTCGCCTGCGGTGGCGATGACGATGACGCCGGAAGCACCAGCAGCAACCAGCCGTCCACTGGCAACTCCGGCGGTTCCGGATCGACCAGTGGCAGCTCCAATTCAAGCAATTCGAACTCCAGCAGCGACAGTTCGAACAGCGACGCTGATGGCGCCGAGATCCTCGCCAACTGCCCCGAGCTGCTCAGCATGTTCGGCGCCTTCTCCTCGGGCGCGTTCGCCAATCCCGGCGCCGGCAACGTAGATGAGGACCTTGAGGCCGCAGCCCAGGTCTTCCAGGACGCCGCGGCCAACGCTCCGGATGAAATCCAGGCCGATATGCAGGTCCTGGCCGACGCCTTCACGGGCTTCTACACAGCTATAAACGACCTTGGGATCGACTTCTCGAACCCCGCCAGCTTCGCGGCGCTAAGCGCGGAGCAGCAAGCTCAGCTGCAGGAAGCCCTGGAATCGTTCTCCGGTCCTGAACTGGAGGAGGCCTCGGCAAATCTTGACGCCTACTTCACAGAGCACTGCGGATCGTAACCCACAACCACTAGCGCACCGAAGGAGGCTCCTCTAATCAGGAGCCTCCTTCCTTTTGCCCAACGAAATCAACCCAGCGATCACGGCCTCAGAGAGGAAGCTGAGAGAGACCGTTCGGCGTCCTCCCCCATCGCGCCCCAACGAAGCGTTCCCCTTACAATCGAACCGATGACTCCCAAGATCACCGGCTTCGTCGTTGGCCTCGACCTCGGCGGCACCAAGATCCTCAGCGTCTGCCTCGACGCCTCGCTCAGTGTCGTCGGCCGCGACTACCGCGAGACGCGGGCTGAGGACGGCCCCGAAGCCGTGATGGCACGCATGGTCGAATCCGCGCTCGCCGCCGCGGCGGGCCGCGAGTTGCGCGGCATCGGCGTCTCCGCGCCCGGCCCGCTCGATGTCGGCCGCGGCGTCGTGACCGAGGCGCCGAACCTCCCCGGCTGGATCGATATCCCCCTCGGACAGCGCATCCACCACCTCTCCGGCGTGCCCACCTGGATCGAGAACGACGCCAACGCCGGCGCCGTCGCCGAATATCGGGTCGGCGCGGGACGCGGTTCGCGGCACATGGTGCTTGTCGCCGTCGGCACCGGTGTCGGCGGCGGGTTGATCCTAGATGGCCACCTCTACCGCGGTGCTTCCGGTGGCGCCGGCGAGGTCGGCCACATGATCGTCGACCCCGATGGCGCCATCTGCGGCTGCGGTCGGGCCGGCTGCCTTGAGGCCGTCGCCTCCGGCCGCGCCCTGGACAACGCCGCCCTGCAAATCGCCGCCGCCGACCCCGGCGGCGCACTCGCCCGCATCGCTCAACGCGAAGGCGAGGAACCCGACGCCCGCATCCTCGACCTGGCCGCCGAGGAAGGTGACCCCGCATCGGTTGAAGCCCTGACTCGCGCCGGGCGCTTCCTCGGCGCCGGCCTCACCAACCTGACGAACCTCTTGAACCCGGACGTCATCGTCATCGGCGGCAGCGTGCGCAAGAGCGAGATCTACGTTCGCAGCGCCATCGAGGCCCTCGATCGCGACGCCTTCGCCCAGCACCGCGCCGACGTCCGCATCGCCGAAGCCGAGCTCGGCGACGACGCCCCCGCCATCGGCGCCGCCCTCATCGCCCTCGAAAACCTCGACGCCTGAGGACGAACACACGTTCAAGCAGTGCTAGAATCGACCTGAGGTCAAAGGGAGGTCCCTTGTGGAAATAGTCCTTATCGTCGTCATCGTCCTCGTTGTCTTGTTCGGCATCCTGCTCGTCGGCATGTACAACGGACTCGTCCGCTCCCGCCTACAGGTCCGCGAGGCCTGGTCCAGCATCGATATCCAGCTCAAGCGCCGCTCGAGCCTCATCCCCAACCTGGTCGAGACCGTGAAGGGCTACGCCTCCCACGAGCGTGAAACGCTGGAGAACGTCACCCGCGCCCGGGCCCAGCTCGACAACGCCGGCACTGCGCCGCAGGCGGCTCAAGCCAACAACATGCTGACCCAGGCGCTGCGCTCACTCTTCGCCGTCTCCGAGGCCTACCCCGACCTCAAGGCCAACGCCAACTTCCAGCAACTGCAGTCGGAGCTCGCCGACACCGAGGACAAGATCGCCTACGCGCGGCAGTTCTACAACCGCAATGTCCTTTCCTACAACGGCAAGGTGCAGACCGTCCCCACCGCGATCATCGCCGGCATGTTTGGCTTCGCACCAGAGGACTTCTTCGAAGCAGATGAAGGCGATCGGGAGGACATCACCGTCAGCTTTGCGCCGCCCGCCGCCCCTGCCGCCCAACCGCCGGCCGAACCACCCGCGTCCGCCAACTAGCCCGGCGTGACTCGCGTAGTCTTCCTGCCCGGCGCCAGCGGTAAGCGCGCGTTCTGGCAACCCGTCGCAGAACGGCTCGGCCTGGGCAACGACGCCCTGCTCTTCGCATGGCCTGGCTTCGGCGACGAGCCGGCCGATCTCCGCATCCAGCGCCTCAGCGACCTCGCGGCCTACTGCATCCACCGCCTCGATGGGCCGTCCACCCTCATCGCGCAATCGATGGGCGGCGTCGTGGCCCTGCAAATCGCTCTTCAGCGCCCCGACCTCGTGCAGCGCCTCGTCCTCTGCGGCACGTCCGGCGGCATCGACATGGCTCGGTTCAATGCTGAGGACTGGCGGGACGCATACGCGACCGAATACCTACCGTCCTTCAATCACGCACCCTCCTGGTTCGTCGACGACCGCACCGACCTCACAGCACAGATCGCCTCGATCTCCGCCCCCTCGCTGCTCCTCTGGGGCGCCGAAGACCGCATCAGCCCACCCGCCGCCGGCGAGTACCTCGCAACGCTGCTCCCCGATTCGCGCTTCGTCACCGTCCCTGGCGGGACCCACGCCCTACCCGCCGAAAAACCCGACGAAGTTGCCCTACAGATAGCGGCGTTCCTGGAGCTCGCGGTTCCTACCTGATGTCCGCCGAATACCAGCAGCCCGTCCTGATCTACGACCGCATCGCCTCCAACCGGCGCCGCACCTTCATCCTCATGGCCGCCTTCTTCGTCATCGTCGCGGGCGCTGCCACCGCCGTCGGCATCGTCGCCGGCCTGCCGCCCGGCCTCGCGCCCATCGTCATCGTCTTCGTCGCGGCCTTCGTCGTCTTCAGCTACTTCGGCTCCGACACCGTCGCGCTCAACGTCGCGGGCGCCCACCAGGTCGGCGAGGAGCAGGAACGCGACCTCTATCGCCTCGTCGAGAACCTCTGCATCGGCTCCGGCCTGCCGATGCCGAAGGTCTACGTCATCGAGGACGGCTCCATGAACGCCTTCGCCACCGGACGCGACCCCGACCACGCCTCGATCGCCGTGACGCGCGGCATCATGAACAAGCTGGAGCGCCGCGAGATGGAAGGCGTCCTCGCCCACGAGCTGTCACACATCGGCAACCGCGACACGCTGGTCATGGGCACCGTCGTCGTGCTGATCGGCCTGCTCGCACTGCTGGCGGACATCGGGCTGCGTCTGACCTGGTTCGGCGCGGGCACCCGGCGCAGCTACAGCGGCAAGAACAGCAAGGGCTCCGGCCTCATCGTCATCGTCGCCCTCGTCTTCGTCATCCTCTCGCCGATCATCGCCCGCCTCATTGCCATGGCCGTCTCGCGTCAGCGCGAATACCTGGCTGACGCCTCCGGCGCCTTGCTCACACGCTACCCCGAGGGCCTCGCCTCCGCCCTAGAGAAGATCAGCGGCGACACCGACCCGCTCGACCAGGCCACAAAGGCCACTGAGCATCTCTACTTCGTCAACCCGCTCTCACCGCACAAGAGCGCCATCAACAACATGTTCTCTTCCCACCCGCCAATCGAAGACCGCATCAAGCTCCTCCGGGCGATGTAGGCCACTGCGTGGCGGCATGAGGCTGCCGCACAAACCTCTGACCCACGGATTCCTCATCTCCGCGGCGCCCAACGTTGGCAGCCGTGCGTAACCAGGCAGGGGTAGCGGGGGCGCAGCCCATGCGGGGGGAGTCTGTGGGGTGTCCCCTCTGGTCTCTTTCTCTAATGGGGTGGGGGCGGAGCAGCGCAATCGCGATGCGCAGCAGAGGCGGCTCCTGCCTAGGACGCCGCCACGAAGTCCAGCTCAATCACCCGCTTCGCAATCAGCCACTCCCCGCCTTGCTTCACGCAGTCGTCGTAGTACGTCCCCGCCAATCGGATCACGATCTCGCCACTGTCCATGTGACGCGGTATCGTCACGTAGGTGCGCACCGTCGCCTTCTCGCCATCGCCGCGAACCACCGGCAAGCCCATGATGTGCTTCAACTTCGACAGCTTCCCAACCCGGTTCTCCTTCACGAGCCCTTCGACCCACGCCTGGATTTCGGCCCGTCCGCTCACGCTCCCCGCGCTGTGCTCCACGATGCCGTCCGGCGTGAACAGCCCTGCGTATCCCGCCGCATCTCCCGAATCGACGCACTCGGCGTAGCGCGCCACCAGGTCCATCACGTCCAGCCGGTCTTCCGTGCTCAGTGCCATCGTCGCCTCCTTTTGTCCTCATTGCGGCGCTCAGTCTAATCCAGCGCTAGAATCGCAGCGTGCCCCGGACAAAGACACAACCGAAGACGCTCACTCCTGACGAGATCATCGCCCGTCTCCGCGCCGTCTACGGCGAGCCGCAATGGCGGCCGCATCACGACGCCACCGCCGAGCTCGTCTTGACCCTGCTCTCGCAGAACACGTCCGACTCCAACTCGGGCCGTGCCTTCTCACGCCTCCTGCAGCGCTTCCCGGACTGGCAGTCCGTCATCGAGGCGCCGCTCTCCGAGGTCGAAGACGCGATCCGTCCCGGCGGCCTGGCGCCGACCAAGGCGCCGCGTCTCCAGGCCATGCTCGCGGAGGTCAAATCGCGCACCGGTGGCTTCGACCTGCGCTTCCTCACCGACATGCCGGTCGAAGAGGCCCGCGAGTGGCTGCGCACGCTGCCCGCGGTCGGCCCCAAGACCGCCGCCTGCGTCCTGCTTTTCGGGCTCGGCATGCCCGGCCTGCCGGTCGACACCCACGTCTTCCGCGTCAGCACGCGCCTCGGCCTCGTCGAGGAGAAGATGGGCCCGGACAAGGCGCAGACATACCTCGAGGCGCTCGTCCCGCCCGAGGACCACTTCGGCTTTCACGTGCTGCTGATCCGTCACGGACGCCACTGCTGCAGCGCCCGCAACCCCAACTGCGCCGCCTGCCCGCTACGCCCGGACTGCCCCGCCGCGCCACAATTTATTGCTTCGAAATAGCATCCCCTGCAATTCGCTTCGCGTTGACTTGGCCGAAACCCGCTCCTAATATCAAGTTAAGAATACGTAAATAACCTCTTGCAGGTTTGTACGCATGTATCTGTCTCTCGCAATCGGAAAGGAACTTCGCAATGTCCACGGCGATTGTCGTGATCATCGCTATGGTGATCGCGCTGCCGGTAGGGGCTCTCATCGGACTCGCGCTTTATCGAAGAAGGGAACAAACCAAGCTAGCAGGGGCTGAAGCCGACGCCGAACGCCTGCTCTCGGAAGCGCAGACAAAGGAAAAAGAGCTCCTCCTCGAAGCTAAAGAAGAGGCCATCCGCATCCGAACCCAGGCCGAAAACGAGGCCAAAGAGATGCGCCAGGATGTGCTGCGCCTCGAACAACGCGTCTCGCAGCGCGAAGAGAACATCGACCGCAAGCAGGAGTCCATCGACCGCCGCGATTCCGCCCTCTCGGAGCGCGAGCAGAAGATCGAAGAGGCCCGCCAGGTCATCGAAGAGCTGCAGGGCCAGCGCCTCGCAGAGCTGGAGCGCGTCTCACACCTCACGCAGTCGGAAGCCCGCACCCTGCTCATGACCGACATGGAGGCGGAGGTGCGCGAAGAGGCCAACCGCCTCGTGCGCCAGCTCGAAGAGGAGGTCAAGGAGAACGCCGGCCCCAAGGCCCGCGAGATCCTCACCGCCACCCTGCAGCGCATCGCCACCGAGACCGTCTCCGAATCGACCGTCTCAGTGGTGCCGATCCCGTCCGAGGACATGAAGGGGCGCATCATCGGCCGCGAGGGCCGCAACATCCGCGCCCTCGAGCACGCCACCGGCGTCGACCTGATCATCGACGACACGCCGGATGCCGTCATGCTCTCGTCCTTCGACGGCGTCCGCCGCGAGGTGGCGCGCCTCTCCCTGACGCGCCTCATGGCCGACGGCCGTATCCACCCGACACGCATCGAGGAGATCGTCGAGAAGTCCCGCCAGGACGTCGAGAACGAGCTCAAGCAGGCCGGCGAGGAAGCGATGCTGGAGGCTAACTGCCCCGGCTTGCACCCTGAGATCGTCCGCACCCTGGGCCGGCTCAAGTACCGCAGCAGCTACGGCCAGAACCAGCTAATGCACGCCGTCGAGTCGTCCAAGATCGGCGCCCTGCTGGCGCGCGAAATCGGCGCCGACGTCAACGTCATGCGCCGCGGCGCCCTGCTGCACGACATCGGCAAGGCGATCGACCGCGAGCTCGAGGGCACGCATGCCATCCTCGGCGCCGAGCTGGCCCGCCGCTACAGCATCTCAGAGCCCGTAGCGCACTGCATCGAGGCGCACCACGAGGAGGTCACGCCCAGCAGCATCGAAGCGCTCCTGACCCAGATCGCCGACGCGGTCAGCGGCGGACGCCCCGGCGCCCGCATGGAAGCGCTCGAATCCTACGTCAAGCGCCTCGAGGAGCTCGAGGGCATCGCCAACAGCTTCAGCGGCGTCGACAAGTCCTTCGCCATCCAGGCCGGTCGCGAGGTGCGCATCCTCGTCAAGCCGGAGACGATCGACGATCTCGGAGCCATGCGCCTGGCGCGCGACGTGAGCAAGAAGATCGAAGAATCGATGGAGTACCCGGGCCAGATCAAGGTGACGGTCGTGCGCGAAACCCGCGCCACGGACATCGCGCGGTAAGATGGCCCCGTGCGAGTGCTCTTTATCGGCGATGTCGTAGGTAGGCCGGGCCGTCGCGGTCTGGCCGCCATCCTGCCTGACCTGCGCAAAGAGCTGCACCTCGACGTCGTCGTCGCCAACGGCGAAAACGCCGCCAACGGCCGCGGCCTCACGCTGCGCACCGCCAAGGAGATGTTCAACGCCGGCGTCGACATCATCTCGTCCGGCAACCACATCTGGGACCAGCGCGAGATCATCGAGGAGATGGACGGCGACCGCCCCATCCTGCGGCCCGCCAACTACCCGGCCGGAACGCCCGGGCGCGGCATGCTGCGCTGCAAGGGCCTCACCGTCATGAACCTCCAGGGCCGCACCTTCATGGCCAATATCGACTGCCCCTTCCGCACCGCCGACGCCCTGCTCGCGGGCGGCGTCGAAGGCCCCATCCTCGTCGACATGCACGCCGAGGCGACCAGCGAGAAGCAGGCGATGGGCTGGTACCTCGACGGCCGCGTCGCCGCTGTCCTCGGCACCCACACTCACGTCCCCACCGCCGACACCCGCGTCCTGCCACGCGGCACCGCTTACGTCACCGACGCCGGCTTCAGCGGCTCGCGCGACAGCGTCCTCGGCTTCGAAGTCGCGGCATCGCACCGCCTCTTCCTGACCCAGATGCCGACACGCTTGCCCGTTGCCGAAAAGTGCCCCACCGTGGTCGTCAACAGCGTCCTCGTTGACATCGATGACGAAACCGGCCACGCCCGCAGCATCGAACGCGTCGACCGCCAGCACACCTTCGCGGACATGGAAGGCGACGACACAGGAGACACCTCAGACTAGTGCGCCCCTCGATCTCCCCGCCAACGCCCTCCGCCTGCGCCGCCCAGGTGTCCTCACCCCCGCGCCATCCACGACGACGTGCCTCATCCTCCCTGACGCTGTGTAGGGGCGCACGGCCGTGCGCCCCTACTTCACTCCGATTGACTGGACACACCCGGCACCTGACCTCACCCATCCCCCCAAGTTCAACACCTCCCCCAAGCAGGGTTCGTAGGGGCGCAGCCCATGCGCGGGGGTCTGGGGGGTGTCCCCCCAGGTACTCACTATTTGGGGTGGTGGGGGCGAGCAGCGCGCCAGCGATGCAAAGCAAACGTGGCAGGCGCCCCTGGCGTTTCATCCCCTGAATCCGAGGCGTAATGGCAAAAGCTGACTTCCACAACCACTCCACCGCCTCCGACGGCAAGCTAACCCCCACCCAGCTCATCGACCTCGCCGCCTCGCGCGGTGTCAAGATATTCGCCCTCACCGACCACGACTCCACCGAGGGCATCGCCGAGGCGCGCGCCGCCGCCGCCAAACACGATGGCTTCTTCCTCATCCCCGGCGTCGAGCTCAGCACCGACATCGAGGGCGATGAGGTCCACATGCTCGGCTACTTCACCTTCGAGATGCTGCAAAACGCCGACCTCCAGGCCGAGCTGACCGAGTTTCGCGCCGGCCGCTTCGAGCGCGGCCGCCTCATGACCGAGAAGCTCAACGCGCTGGGCAAGCCGATCAGATGGGAACGCGTCATGGAAATCGCCGGCGAAGCCTCGGTCGGCCGTCCCCACGTCGCGCAGGCCCTCGTCGAGGCCGGACACGTCGCCACCATCCCCGACGCCTTCGACCGACTCATCGGCCGCAACGGCCCCGCCTACGTCGAGCGCGAGAAGATGACGCCGCTTCAGGCGATCAAGACGCTGCACAAGTACGGCGCGCCCGCCGTCTTCGCCCATCCCAGCTTCACCAAGAGCTTCGATGACGTCGTCCCGGCGCTCGTCGAGGCCGGCCTCGCGGGCATGGAGGTCTACTACAAGAACTACGACGCCGAGATGGTGCGGACGCTCGCCGCCAAGGCCGCCAAATACGGCCTGCTGCCCCTCGGCGGCAGCGACTACCACGCCCTCAACAACCCCGGCGAGCGCGAGCCCGGAGACATCCCCCTACCGGACCACATAGCGAAGGAATTCCTTGAGAAAGAGTTGCCTTGGGTACCGACCGGAGCGCTGAGCTAACAGACGAGCAAGAAGGCGAGACCTACTGCGCCCGTCATCCACAGGTAGTCACGTACCTGCGTTGCGGCCGCTGCGACACGCCGATCTGCCCACGCTGCCTGATCCAGACGCCCGTCGGCGCGCGCTGCCGCGAATGCGCCAACGTCAGCCGCCTGCCCACGTTTGACGTTACGCCCGTCTTCTTCGCCCGCGGCTTCGCCGCCGCGATGGTCGCCGGTGCCGTCGTTGGCGCCGTCTGGGGCAGCATCAAGGGTCCGGTCGGTTTCGGTCTCTTGTTCGCCGTCATCCTCGGATTCGCCGCCGGCTGGGCCGTCAGCGAGTCCGTCAGCCTCGCCACCAACCGCAAGCGCGGTCTCGGCCTGCAAGTCTGCGCCGTCGGCGGCATGGGCCTCGCCTTCCTGCTGCAAGACTTCCTCGATCGCGAAACGATCGCGTTCGCTCGCAGCATCGTCCAGCAAGGCGACCTCGTCCTCCTCATCGTCGGCGCCGTCTTCGCCGCCGTCAGGCTCAAGACCGGGTAGCACTCCTCGTCACTCACTACGAAGCTCATCCGCACAACCGCCAACACAAGCAGGTATACGGGGCCGCAATGCATCCTGAGCAAGGTCGAAGGGCCCATGCTCGCGGAGTCTGAGGGCGCACCCTCAGAGAACTCCCTCCTAATGGAGCGGAGCAGACAAGACCTTTCAGGAGGTCGAAGGAAGTGCAGCGGAGGGCGTGGCGAGTTTCGCAGTCCGGCCCTAGAATGTGCCGACACCCGGTTTCACATCAGATAGGAGCCACCTATGGACGCCGCCACAGTCCAACGTAACGTTGCGGCCATCGCCGAAGGCTTCGCAAAGGACCGCCGCGAACGCCAGGTCCGCCGCCACCTCGACCCCGCCGACTTCGCCGCGCTGGCCGAGGCCGGCTACCTGCTGACCGGCGTCCCTGCCGCCATGGGCGGCCTCTGGGTCGACATCCCATCGTCGGTGCGCGGCATCTGCGAGATCCTGCGCACGCTTGCCAGAGGTGACCCCTCAGTGGCTCTGGTCTCGGCCATGCATCCTGCCGTGCTCAGCATCTGGCTCAACGAGCCCTCCTCTGACCCATCCTGGGCCGAGCAGCAACGCTTCGCGGCTCAGGAGGCATTGAACGGCGCCTGGTGGGGCACGGTGACCTCCGAGCCCGGCAGCGGCGGCGACGTCATGAAGACTCGTACCATCGCAAAGAGAGACGCCGACGGCACCTACCGCATCTCCGGCCAGAAGCACTTCGGCAGCGGCTCCGGCATCATGTCCTACATGTTCACTTCCGCGATACCGGAGGGCGAAGAAGGCTCGGACATCTTCTATCTCGACGTGCGCGGCCAACCCTGGGACGGCTCAACGGGCATGAAGCTGGTGGCGGAGTGGGACGGCCACGGCATGACCGCGACCCAGAGCCACGCCTTCGAGTTCGAGAACTTCCCCGTCGTCCGCATCGCACCGCGGGAGACGACGGGCTTCGGGTCCGTGGGTTTCGTCGCCAACGCGCTCTTCACGGCGGTCATCACCGGCACGGTGCAAAGCGCCGTCGAGGCCGCCCGCGCTCAGGTCGTGCGCAAGCGCGACGATTTGCGGCCTTACGAGCTGACGGAGTGGGCCAACGTGGAGCAGGACGCGTGGCTCATCAATGAGGCGTACGAAGCGATCCTGCGCACCATCGAAGCGGAAGGCCCCGGCGCCGCCCTCGAAGCGCTGATCGCCAAGACCGCGATCGCGCGGCTCTGCGAGAACGTCACGCGCAACCTCTGCACCGTGATCGGCGGCGGCAGCTTCAACCGCACATCGCACTTCGGCGCCGCCTTCGAGGACGTGCGCGCGCTCGGCTTCCTGCGTCCCCCCTGGGGCCTCGCCTACGACCAGATTCTCGCTGGGGTATGGACTCGCTACGCCGGCTAGCGCATCACAAAGGCGAGCACGATAACCAGCGTGAACAACACGCCGGAGATGATCGCGATGCGCCGCAGTTCGTCGTGGATGTAGGCGCGTTCGAATGTAGGCAGCTGGCCGGACATGATCCGCGCCGCGCCCGCGGACGTTCCGCGTTGCCGTAGCTGCGCCGTCCGCCGTCCCGGCTGCCGTGCCTGTGATTGAGGGCTATCTATCCAATGCGAGCGCGTCTCAACAGGGCCCGACTCAAAGCGGCCGAGCTCAGTCTGGGGCGCCGGGAATCCCGCATCGTCGGCGAAGATCGGGTTGCCGTCCAGGTCGGTACGCTCTTCGGGCTGCGGTGCTGCCTGCGCCGGCCCCGGGGCGAACTCGGGGCGTCTTGGCGCGCGGCGTGTGCTGCGGGTAGGCCGCCGTTTTCTTGGCATCTCAACTCGATTATAGGGTAGTCTCCGGCCTAGCCGCGAACCGAGGAGGACTTCATCGGCATGACTCTGGAAGATGTACACAGGATCGCGGTCATCGGCGCCGGGCTCATGGGTCACGGCATCGCCCAGGAATTCGCCGTCGCCGGCTACGAGGTCAGCCTCGTCGATACAGACGCCGAGGTACTGGCGGAGGCCGTCGATCGCATTCGCGCCAACCTTCGCAAGATGGTCGAGCTCGGCCTGGTCGACTCGGCTGCCGCCGCCGCCGCGCCGGAGCGCATCCGTGCGACTCCCGAAATGGCTGTCGCGGTGGCGGACGCCGGCGTCGTCATCGAGGCCGCATCGGAAAACCTCGCCCT
The DNA here is from genome assembly GCA_035714925.1 of Dehalococcoidia bacterium. Taxonomy (GTDB): domain Bacteria; phylum Chloroflexota; class Dehalococcoidia; order DSTF01; family WHTK01; genus WHTK01. The sequence continues at coordinate 38,787 of DASTLN010000247.1, forward strand.
GAAGCAACGTCTCTTCGGCGAAATGGACCGGCTCTCCCGACCTGACGCCATCCTCGCCAGCAACAGCTCGTCCTTCATGCCCAGCGAGATAAACACGGAGGTCAAAAACCGCGGGCGTGTCCTCGTAGCCCACTACTTCAACCCGCCGCATCTCCTGCCCATCGTCGAGATAGTGCGCGGCCCGGAGACCGGCGACGAGGCCGTAGAGACGATGCGTGCACTGCTTCTGCGCATCGGCAAGCACCCGGCTGTCGTGAACAAAGAGGCGAGAGGTTTCGTCGGCAACCGGCTGCAGCTCGCTCTCTTCCGGGAGGCACTGTCGATCGTCGAGCAGGGCATCGCCGGTGTGGAGGATGTGGACACCGTGATGCGATACGGCTTCGGACGGCGGCTCGCCGCGGCGGGGCCCTTCGAAATCGCCGACGCCGCCGGTGCCGACCTCTGGGCCGAAGTCGCGGCGAACCTGTGGCCGCACATCGCGGCATCCACGGAGCTGCCCGTCTTTTACGAGGACATGCTCTCGCGCGGTGAGAACGGCATGAAGAGTGGCAAAGGCTTCCACACATGGACACCGGAAGCCGCCGATGCAACACGCGACAGGATCGCGCGCTCGCTGGCGGCCACATCGGAGCTGCTGGATGGCTAGGTGCCCCTAACCAGGAATGGACGCCCGACGTGGGTGCCACGCCGCTGCACTCCCAGACACGAAGAGAGGACGCTTGTGGCGCCCTCTCTTCGTGCTCAGGCCGGCGGGATGGACTGCTAGATCCCGACTGCAGCCTGGAGTTCGTCAACTTGCGTTTGCGCCAGCTCCAACGTGTCCTCGATCTCGGCCTTCACCGCCTCGCGGTCCGGCCCGTCCGGCGTAGCCTGCAGGTCGACCAGCCGGTTCTCGAGCGTCGTTATCGTCGTCCTCAAATCAGCGATCATTGGCTGAACTTCGGCCCGAGCCGCTTCGTCCAGAGCGGCCGCCTTCGTCTCCAGCTCGTTCAGCTCGTTTTGAAGCTGCGTTAGCTCATCCTGCACTTGAATTGAGAAGTCCGCCTCAGACGAAGACCCGGCGCCCGTAACTTCCGTCGGCACCGCGTCCGAGTTTGCCGGTAGCGTTGGCACCGCTCCCGTGTCCCCGTCATCCTCGCTGCACGCCACGCCAAGAAATAGCGTCACGGCCAGAGCCGAAACGCCGAACAGTTTGCCTGCCTCTCTGAATTTCATGGTTACCTCCACGCTGTAACTTCGTACCCCATCTGGGCTGAAAACCAACGTAGAGGTTCGCGCATAACGACCGCAGCAAGACGCAAGCCTGAGTTGCTTGCGGACTCGTAAAGCAGACCCTGCTTCCGCCTTGGCGCGTACCTGCTACACTGTCTCAGCACCCTCGAACCCAACGGGCCGCGGGTGCTCCCGGTGGGGCGCCGGCGAAGGAGCACCGACAGATGCTGGAACAGACGACCCGACCCGTTCGAGTACAGCGCACCCCTAAGGTCCGCCGCGAAGAGACTGCGCTCGTTGTAGTCGAGGAGCTCGAGCTCGAAACCACGGCCGCGCCCAGCTTCCACGACATCACCGCGGAGGTCAACGCCGTCGTCGCCGACTCCGGCGTCAACTTCGGCCACGTCACCGTCTACTCCTGCCACACCACCGCCGCTATCCGCATCAACGAGCACGAACCGCTGCTCCTGCGCGACATGGCCCGCACCCTGCGCCAGATCGCCCCCTCAGACGCCTACTACGAGCACAACGACTTCGGCCGCCGCACCGTAAACATGCACGCCGACGAGCCCGCCAACGGCCACTCCCACTGCCAGCACCTCTTCCTCTCCACCAGCGAGACGATCCCCGTCATCGACGGCAAGCCGCAGCTCGGCACCTGGCAAAGCGTCTTCCTCATCGAGCTCGATCAGCCCAAACTCCGCCAGGTCCTCGTCACCGTCGTCGGCTGCTAACGGGAGACGCTACGGCCTAATGCGCCGCTAACCACGCCTTTACCGTTTCCGCCAGCCAATCCGCATGCGTGCGGTGTAGATCGTGTCCCGCGTCAGGTAACTGCGTGACTTCAGCGTTTGGCAAGGCGCCAGCAAACTGCCGCACTAGCGGCGGCGGTGCAAATGGGTCGTGGTCTCCCGCGATTAGCATCACCGGCGAAATAATGTCCTTTGCCCGCGCCCGCGCGATGTCGCCACCGTCCGCGATGATCAAGCGGGTCGCATTTGTAAAACTACGCACCATTGCGCGGGCGTTGTCTGCCCCGTACGTAGCCTTGAGAAAATCGGAGTACGCTCGTAGCGGCTCGATCGGCTCGTCCACCACCACTTCGAAAACGTCCAGCAGTTGCCGGAGGCTCTCGTCGACGTAACCCAAAGAGCCCAACGTCAGGACAGAGCGGACACGCTCCGGGTCTAAGGCCGCCATCACCAGAGACGACTCACCGCCGTCACTATGCCCGATCAAATGCGCCCGCCCAATCCCCAGCGATTCCAACAGCGCCAGCAGGACTCGCGCGTCATCCGTGTGATAGGTTCGCGTGTATTCGCGCGGCTGCGGGCCTGACCGTCCCGAACCTGGCAGGTCCGCCGCGATGACCCTGTACCGGTCGACCAGCGCATCTCGCAGAGCTGAAACGTCATCGATGTTCAACGAAAATCCGGGCGTCACCAGCACAACGTCGCCGGTGCCGGCTTCCTCGTAATAGACCTGACCCGTGTCGTGTTCAAACCAAGCCATATCGCCACCTCAGGCTTGAGCAGCGCGTGCACTCATGGAGTCTCATCCACTCGCACCGGACTTTATAACAGATGGCGAGACGTCTTGCTGGCCTACCACGCTAAACTCCCGTTAATGAACCTCTCAGACCTGGACGCGACGCACAACGCGGCGCTCTTCGACCTCCTCGCAGACCGCATTCGCGCCTCCGGCCCCATCTCCTTCGCCGAGTTCTACGAGACCGCCCTCTACCACCCGCGACACGGCTACTACTTCACCTCCGACCCGACACGCGACTTCCAGTCCAGCCCCAACGTCCACCCCGTCTTCGGCGCCGCCATCGCCCGCCGCCTCGCCGCCTTCTGGCGCGATCTCGGCAGCCTGCCGCGCTTCGACGTCTTCGAAGCCGGCGCCTCCACGGGCCGCCTCGCCGCGGACGTGCTTCGGTACCTCCGTACGGCCGAGCCGCGGTTCTACGACGCCATACGTTATGTCATTCAAGACGTCACGCTGACCGCCGAGTCCGCCACCGATCACCTCCTCGACCTCGGTATCGCGCCCGGCAAGGTCGACGTCGCCGCCGCGCTCCCCGTCACGCCTCAGATCGAGGGCTGCATCCTCAGCAACGAGCTCCTGGACGCCCTCCCCTTCCACCGCGTCCGCCGCCGCGAAGGCGAGCTCTACGAGCTTCTCGTTGGATTCGAGGACGGCGCTTTCGTCGACGTCGAGGCGTCACCGCGGCCCGACATCACGGCCCACTTTGAGGCCCTCGGAGTCTGGCCCGGCGAAGGCTGCGACGCCGAGGTCAATCTCGTCGCCCCGGCCTGGATCGCGCGCGCCGCCTCAGCCCTGCGCCGCGGCTACGTCTTGACCCTCGACTACGGCTACGAAGCCACCGGCCTCTACGCCGCCTGGCGCAAACGCGGCACGCTGCTCACCTTCTACCGCCACACATCCGGCGACGACCCCTACGCCCGCATCGGCCGGCAAGACATCACCGCTAGCGTCGACTTCACGAGCGTCTTTCGCGCCGGCGACGCTGCCGGCCTCCACACCGTCGAATTCACGACCCAGGCGGAGTTCCTCGCCGCGCTCGGCATCGGCGGAGCGCTAGCCCAGCCACCCCCCGGCGATCAACTCGAGGCCTACACCGCCCTGCGCCGCGCCGTCGTGGAGCTGACGGACCCCTCCCGCCTCGGCCGCATCCGCGTCTTAATCCAGGCTAAGAGCTCAACTGACACGCAGGCCGCTCACGCTTGAACGCTCTTTGGTGGCATCCCTGGGTTCAAGAATCCCTGCTATCCTGAAACCGTGAGTGAACAGTACTCCGACATCGTCCTCGACCATGCCGAACACCCCCGCAACCAGGGCGTCCTCGAAGACGCGAACGCGCGCGGCTACCAGATGAACCCCGTCTGCGGCGACGTCCTCTCCCTCATGCTCCGCATCGAGGACGGGCGCGTCGCCGAGGCGCGATTCATGACCGAAGGCTGCACCGCCTCCGTCGCCACGTCCAGCATCCTCACCGAGCTCGTCGCCGGCCTCACGCTGGACGAAGCCTCTGAGCTGACCCACGAAGACATCGACGACGCCGTCGGCGGCCTGCCGGCCAGCAAGCTGCACTCCGCGGCGCTCGTCATCGGCGCGCTCAAGCAGGCGTTAGCCTCTTACAAGACCACCGCTTAGGAGAAAAAATGAAATTCCTCTTCGGACTGCTGCTCGGCGCCGCCCTCGGCTTCGCCATCACGACTTACATCAACCAGCAGCTGGACGACGAGGACGACAGCCCCACCTAGACGGACGCACCAGGGAACGCCGGCGAAGCCGCGCGATTCATCCCTCAGAGTCCATCCTCACGAACGCCGCCTGCCGTCGAGCCGCCCGTATGCCCGTTTGCCCATATGAGCAATCACGTCACACACAAGAAAGCAGACGCCCCGAGGCGCCTGCCTATGCCTTTGCCCTCGGCCCTACTAGATAACCTGCCGCAGGAAAGCGTCGACCAGGTCCGCATCCAGCTGCGTGCCCGCCGCGTGAGCCAGCCGCTCCTGCGCTTCGACTCCCTCAGCCTTCGGACGATGCGGCCTGTCTGACGTGATCGCCACGTAGGCGTCCGCGATCGCCAGGATGCGCGACTCCAGCGGGATTTCCTCGCCGCTAAGCCCCTCCGGATAGCCACGCCCGTCGATGCGCTCGTGATGCGCTTCGACCCACAGGGCCACTTCCTCCAGGCCCGCGATGCCCGCTACCACGTCTCGTGAGTAGATCGGATGCAGCTGCAGCGCGCCCAGCTCCTCGACGCTCAGGATGCCCGGCTTCGAAAGCACACGCTCCGACATCGAAAGCTGGCCCACGTCGTGCAGCAGCGCCGCGATCTGTAGTTGCTTCAGTCGGACGTCGGACAGCCCGGCCACGCGGCCCAGGCTCTCGGCGTAGCGACAGACACGCGCCGAAACCCCCAGCGTGAACGAGAACCGCGAGTCCACCAACCGCGCGAAGCCTTCCGCGAAGGGCATGAGCCGCATCGCTTTGGGCTCTCGCAGCCGGTTGGCGTGCACGTTCAGCTCGGCCACCAGGTCGCTGCTGAACAACCCCAACCAGAACGAATCGCCCGCGCCCATCACCCGCAGCGCATCCACCATCTCCGGGTCGCATTCCTTGCCGCTGAACCCACCCAGCCAGTGCGCAAAGTTTCGCCGCGCCAGCAAGGGCGTCGTCTGGTCGATAAGCGATTCGATAATGTCCGCTAGCCCGACGATGCGGCCGGCGATCGGCACCTGATCTTGGCCCAGGCCGCGGGGATACCCGCCGCCGTCCCAGCGCTCGTGATGCGTCGCGACCGCCTTCGCCACCGAGTCCGGCAGGTCTAGCTCCCGCACTGCGCGCGCGCCATGCGTCACGTGCTCCGCGACGCGGTCGACGATCATCTCCGGTGTGTCGGAGGCGCCCGCGACGGCCTCGTCCGGCGTCAGCAACGGCAGCGAAGCGAATACGAGCCGCTCGTCGCCCCGCGTGTATCCCGCGAGGTCCGCGCCGGCCGAAATCGTGCCGATGTCGTGCATCAATGCCGCGTAGAGCGTCGCCAGCTGGTCTTCCTTGTTCAGGTCCAGCGTCACCGCGAGCGAGCTGGCGATGTAAGCGACGCGCATGGCGTGACCGGGGTCGCGGCCTTCTGCCAGGTCAAGCGCCTGGCTGAATGGGATCAGTAAGCCGCTCATCGTGTGCTGCTGCAGCCGTCGTGTCTGACCGCGTTCAGCAACGGAATCTGAAAGGGCGTTTTCCGCGCGGACTTCGTTCAATACAATCCCTACCTCTACCGTGCGAGGTCCATGCTCAAGCAGGACTCGCTTTACTTATCGGCAGGTAGAAGGGTCGGATTGACTTAGGGCTCGTCGAATTGAATCCAGGAACAATGAAATCGAAGCGTTGAACGGGCTGGCGGAAACCAAAACGAAAGGCATATACTCGCCTCAAATTGCAGACCAACGCTTCGCCATCGGTACCACAACGAACTATCAACCCTTGATTGAAACGCTGGCGTTTTGTAGCGTCAGCGCTGGCCTGATCGTGCCTGACACGACCCAGCGACCCCAGGAGAGGTTGTCATGCTGCCCATAGTCATCGCCATCGTCGCAGCCGCCGGCGCGCTGCTCTTCGCTTTCATCACCGCGCAGCGCGTCCTCGCCGAAGACCAGGGTGACGACACGATGCGAGCCATCGCCCTCGCGATTCAGGAGGGCGCCGGTGCGTTCCTGCGCCGCGAGTACACCTACCTCGCGATATTCGTTGTCGTCGTCTTCGCCGTCCTCGTCATCTTCATCGATTACGACGTCCTCGACCGCTTCGGCCAGCAGTCCGGCAACCTCACGGATGCCCCGCGCACCGGCGTCTCCTATGTCATCGGCGCCCTCGCCTCAGCCCTTGCCGGCTATATCGGCATGAAGATCGCCGTGGAAGCCAACGTCCGCACCGCCGCCAAGGCGCGCGAGGGCCTCAACCCGGCGCTGCGTGTCGCCTTCTCCTCCGGCTCGGTCATGGGAATGAGCGTCGTCGGCATCAGCCTCCTCTGCATCGCCATCCTCTATCTCATTTTCGAGAACGTGCAGCCCCTCACCGGCTTCGCCTTCGGCGCCTCATCGATCGCCCTCTTCGCCCGCGTCGGCGGCGGCATTTACACCAAGGCTGCCGACGTCGGCGCCGACCTCGTCGGCAAGGTCGAGGCCGGTATCCCGGAGGACGACCCCCGCAATCCGGCGACCATCGCCGACAACGTGGGTGACAACGTTGGCGACGTCGCCGGCATGGGCGCCGACCTCTTCGAGTCCTACACCGGGGCCATCGTCGCCACCATGGCGCTGGCTACAGTCGCAATTGTTGGATTTGGTGAAAACGCACGTTTTGCAGCGCCAGCGAACTTCGAACCGATTACCAACCCACTCGAATTCGACGCTGACCCACTAGTACTGCCGCTGCTGATCATGGCTATCGGCATCGGCTCCGCCATCATCGGCACCTTCCTGGTGCGCACCGGGGAGCAGGCCAGCATGGGACGGCTCCTCATGGCCCTGCGCATCGGCATCTTCTCAGCCGGCGGCCTCGTCCTCGTCGGAACCGCCGCCGCGGTCGCCATCATGGGCCTCGAGGCCGAGCTCTTCTTCGCCGTCCTCATCGGCCTCGTCGCCGGCCAGCTCATCGGCACCGCGACCGAGTACTACACAGCCTACGAGTACAGCCCCACCAAGAAGCTCGCCCAAACCGCCGAGACCGGCCCCGCGACCATCATCATCGGCGGCCTCGGCCTCGGCATGCTCTCTACCGCGATACCACTGCTGGTCATCGTTGCCGCCATCTACATCACCAACGAGCTCGCCGGCCTCTACGGCATCGCCCTCGCGGCCGTCGGCATGCTCTCCACCCTGGGCGTGACCCTCGCCTCCGACGCTTACGGCCCCGTGGCCGACAACGCCGGTGGCATCGCCGAGCAGGCGCACCTGCCCGCCGAGGTCCGCGAACGCACCGACGCCCTCGACAGCCTCGGCAACACGACCGCCGCGACGGGCAAGGGTTTCGCCATCGGCTCCGCCGTGCTGACCGCGCTCGCCTTGATGGTCACCTACTCGCAGCTCGTCGGCATCTCCACGCTCGACCTCCTCGTCGTCGACGTCCTCATCGGCGCGCTCATCGGCGGCCTCATGCCGTTTATCTTCAGCGCCCTGACAATGGCCGCCGTCGGCCGCGCCGCCATGGCGATGGTCAACGAGGTCCGGCGCCAGTTCCGCGACATTCCCGGCATCATGGAGGGCACCGGCAAGCCTGAGTACGCCAAGGCGGTCGCGATCGCCACGGACGGCGCCCTCAAGGAGATGATCGTGCCCGGCGTCCTCGCCATCTCGGTACCGATCGCCGTCGGCGCGATCATCGGCGCCGAAGCGCTGGGCGGCCTGCTCATCGGCTCGATTATCTCAGGTGCGCTGATGGCCCTCATGATGGCCAACGCCGGCGGCGCCTGGGACAACGCCAAGAAGTACATCGAAGCCGGCAACCTCGGCGGCAAGGGCTCCGAAGCCCACAAGGCCGCCGTCGTCGGGGACACCGTGGGCGACCCCTTCAAGGACACCTCCGGCCCAGCGCTCAACATCCTCCTCAAGCTGATGGCGATCGTCGCCGTAGTCTTCGGCCCCCTCTTCGTCGCCTAGCCGGCTCGGCCCGCATAGAACTAAAGACGCCCCGCCTTAATTCGTGGGGCGTCTTCATTGTCATCAATGAACCGTTGTCATTCTGAAGGCTGACAGGAACAAAGAACCGTCAGCTGCCCCAAGCGAAGCCTTCGACGCTCCGAAGAGCCGTCGCTAGCCCCCCAGCTTCCCCTCAAACTCCGACAACCGCTTCTCCAGGTCCCGCTGCCGCACCGCCAGTGAGAGGTCGCCCCGCGTACGCTCCAGGATCCCCCGTACGTTGTCCGTCGTGCGCCGCAATCCCCCCGTCATCGCGTCCGGGTAATCGAACGTGACCAGGATGCCGTACACCTCGTCCATCACCGTCAGGCATTCCTCGCAGCGCTCAACCTCGCCCGCCCGCAGGATGTCCAGCAAATACCGCCGCAGCTCGCCCACAGCCTCAGCGAGGCCGTTGAGATACGCCGCCAACCCCACGTCCAGCTCTTCGCGAGTCGGCAGCTTCTTGGCGCCCGCAATGAACGCGTAGGTCATCCGCGCCTCGGCGTACTCCTTCTCGGAGTCGTGTACGAACCCGGCGTGTTTGATGTCCGGGTGGTCCAGCAGCGCCTGCTTTGCCTCGGCCAGAAGTGTCCCCGCCTTGTCGGCCAGAGTCCTCGCCGTCTCGAAGTCGCCGCGGTGTACCGCTCGTATCGAGTTCGCCGAGTTGCGGATCGCATCGCGGCAACGGCCGAGCCCTGCCTCGCGCGCCACGTTCTTCGCCGCGAATTCCTGGCTCGCCGCCTCCGCCAGCGCCTCGATGTCCGGTATCAGCTCTCGCATGCTAGAAATCGTCGTCTCCGTGATCGTGCGCGTCGTGCATATCGAAGTCGTCGTCCAGCGATTCGCCGCGTTCCAGCTTCTGCGCCAGCTCTTCCATCTCCGGCCCGGCGTCCTGCCCCATCTGCGCCTGCATCTGCCGCGCCCACGCCGCCATCGCCCGCGGGTCGTTCGGGTCCATGCTCTCCACGTCAACGTCGCCGCCACCGATGCCCAGCACCGCCACGCGTGAGACAACACGCTGCAGGTCAGTGCTGCCGCAACGGTCGCATCTGCCGCTCACCTCGGCGTTTATCGACCGCGTAAAGACATCGACCTTCGACCCGCAGGCGTTGCACCTGAACTCGTACACCGGCATGCCCGCAGTATAAAACGGGGCGACTCGCCAGACGCACTCCAGATTCAGCCAATCTGCTACGCTGCCGAGGTTGAGAGTGACACTTGTCACTAGCTCTTTACGCATCCGGAATCTAAGGAAATCAGATGCCAGGTCTCGAAGGTCGCGTCGCCTTGATAACCGGCGCCAGCCGTGGTATCGGCGCGGCCACCGCCGTCATGCTCGCCGAGCAGGGCGCCGACGTGGCGATCAACTACAACTCCAGCCGCGACGCGGCGGAATCGGTCGCGGCGCAGGTCCGCAGCCTGGGTCGCCGCGCCGGGGTCTACCAGGCCGACATCCGCAGCTTCGACGACTGCCAGCGCATGGTCGACGCCGCCCTCGGCGACTTCTCGAAGATCGACATCCTGGTCAACAACGCCGGCATCGGCTACGAGACCTTCGGCACGCCGCTGGTCACGGAGATCGAGCCCGCGGACCTGCAGCAATTCCTCAACTTCAACACCTTTGGTTCCTTCTACATGTGCAAGCTCGTGGTGCCGCAGATGCGTGCCCTGCCTCGCGGTGACGTGATCATGGTCTCGAGCTTCTCGGCCCAGGCCCTGCGCGTGCGTATGGGCGCCTACAGCGTCTCGAAGGCCGGCATGGAGGCGCTGGCGCAGGTGCTCGCCAAGGAGGAGCGCGAGCACGGCATCCGCGTCAATATCGTCGCCCCCGGCCTCGTCGACACGGCGATGGGCGATGGCTTCCTCGACAGCCGCGGCGCCGACAAGAAGACGTATGAGAAGGACGCACCCTTCGGCTTCATCTGCCAGCCCGAAGACGTCGCCGGCGCGATCCTCTACCTCGTCTCAGAGTCCGGACGCTACGTCACCGGCCAGCGCATCACCGTAAACGGCGGCGCCTTCTAGCCAACAAGGCCTGCGACCGCTGCTGAGGTTAGCGTCCGTGTTTTCAGCGTGTCATTGCGAGCCATCGCGGCAG
>DASTLN010000248.1:0-53385 GCA_035714925.1 Dehalococcoidia bacterium
CCCAAGAGCTTTTCGCGCTCGGGCGACGCAAGCCAATGCTTGACGTCCTTCACGTCGTGATGGCCGATTATCGTGGGCATGTGGTTCTCCTCTTGATTGGACCAGCGGCAGCGCCGCCTCGACATCGTACTCCCACGCTATCGGGCTACTTCGCCTTCAGCTCGCACCAGGTGCGTATCACCGCCTGCAGCTCGTCAGTCTTCGCCGCGCAGTCCGCCTCGTCCTCGAAGCGCATGTAGCGCGCCGTCTCGCCGCATCCATCGGTGAGAATCGTCTTGCTCATACTCGGTTGAGGCTGCCCGCCTGGCCGATTCAGGACACCATGGCTTCATAGCGTCAGCCTCTGGCTCGACTGTTCGACTGCCGGACTGGTTCCGGCAGTGGTTGCTTTGGTCGCGGTCCGTAACGGCACCGTGATGCTCGGGGCATTAGCGTGGAGAACGAAAGAAGGAATTCATGGATCTTTTGACAATTCTCGTCGTGGTTCTCATCCTCGCGGTCGTTTTTGGCGGCATCGGTACTAGTGGTCGCTGGGGTCGGCGATAAGAGCGTCCGCCCGACACGGACTGAGCTCAAAGGCTCGGGGCAAACCCAAAACCATAGGAGTTTTCTAATGCGCATACTTTCGACTCTAGCCGGTCTATTCCTGACGTTTCTATTGTTCATGACCGGTGCTCGATTCGTTCTTCTTCTGCTTAACGCCAACAAGGACAATGAAATCGTTAATTGGATCTTGAGCCGCAGTGAATTCTGGGTGAAGCCCTTTTTCGATATGTTCAACCTGGCGAACAAGGCAGTGGACGATACAGGTGGCGTTTTTGAACCTGCGTCACTCATCGCCTTCATCGTTTACGCCATCGTTGGCTCAATAATCCTGGCTGCCCTTGGTGGCACGCTCTTTGGTGGCTTCGGAAGACGGCGAGTCCTGGTAGAAGGATAGACCTCATCACCCCGCGGATGTTTCTTACGGAAGGTAGGGACAAGCATGGAAGCGTTGATTCTTATAGTCATAGTTGCAGGCATCGTGTTGGCGGCGGGCTTCTGGTTCACTCAGCGAAGCCGGCGCCGTCAGGAATTGAAGGGTCGCTTCGGCTCTGAATATGACCGCACCATCGAGACGGCCGGATCCCGCGGCGAGGGCGAGAAGGAGCTGGCTGAACGCGAGAAGCGCGTCGAGACCCTCCAACTGAAGGAACTCGACTCGCGCGAGACGCAGCGTTTCGGCGATGAGTGGAGAAACACCCAGGGACGCTTTGTTGATAGTCCCGCTGCCTCAATTCAAGAGGCGGATAGCCTTGTGCAGGAAGTCATGACCGCACGCGGCTACCCGATAACGAATTTCGAACAGCAAGCTGCGGACATCTCGGTCGACCACCCGAACGTCCTGAATAACTATCGGGCGGCGCACGCAATCGCCGAAGAAAACGCCGTGGAGCCAGCTTCAACCGAGGACCTGCGCCAGGCGATGATCCACTACCGAGCGCTTTTCGACGAGCTGCTGGTTCCCGCAGAGCTCGCCCCGTCGGACGCAAAGAGGTGATCTAAACCAGAGCGGGTTCTTGCAGCGGGCTCAGGAGCCGGCAAAGCCCCCTTCCGCGGCGGAATCCGTTTAATTCCGAGGCAATGATAGAGGAGAAAATTCTGTGACAACGCCAACAACAAGTCTAAGCCTGATTCTCATAGCCCTGGGCGCAGTACTCTCATTCGCGGTCAGCTTCCAGGTCGTCGGGATCGACATCGTAGCTATTGGCGCCATCCTCATGATCGTAGGCGCCATAGGCCTTGCCATCTCGCTTCTCACCCTCGCCGGTTACGCCCCCTGGAACGCGAACACCAGCGCCGGCCGGGCCAACCAGGTGGGAGTTGTCGCACCCCAGGCGGCGACCGCGACGCCAACCCAGCCCGCGGCACCTGCGGCGCAGACTCCAACAAACTCTCCCCAAGCATCTGTGGTCGTCGTCGGCGCTCCGGCCCCGGGGGCTGTCCCATCGCCGGCCGCTGCACCCGCGACGCCTACCGCCCCGGCCGCAGAAGTCGCGCCCGGAGGCTGAGGCGCTGACGGTGTACGGCGACAATGGCGTTCTGGTGGATTTCGACGAAATCGGCGCGGTTATCGACAACGCTGGCGTGTTTTCGCTGGGGTTTCCGCACTTCCCGGAACGTTTGCTAGTCGACGCCCGTTCCAACGAAGAGGAGGGGCCGCTGGTCCAGCTTGTCGAGCCGGCTGGCTCGATGCGACAGCGCCTCACATGGCTCTACCGCCGGCGACCGTCGCTTGGCGCACCACAGTCGTTGAGCTTCCTCGTCTGGCCTCACTCGATCAGCCTCCTGGTTCAGTCCGCCGTTTGGGAGCGTATACGGCACCGGGTTAGCGCCGACATCGAACCAGATGTGCGAGCCCAGTGCGACCTGGCGCTGAAGCAGCTGCAGAACCTCGATTTCTCGGCTTCACAGGCCCTCCTGCGTGGAGAACAGTGCTTCACCCTATGGCCTCCCCAGGAGGTCAAGGAAGGACGGACATAAGCCAGTTTACCTGCTCGCTCTCGGCCGGCAGCGAGGTCCGGAGAGCGAGCATTCTTTTTTGGAGGCAATTCGAGCCGTGGCGATAAGCAGAGCCTGGGTACTCCCTCTCCGAGACAGAGTTCGGTGGAACGACGTTGGTTTCGTAGTCGCATGGGAAGTTCAGTCAAAATTAGCCACGTTGGCGATGATCGCGCTCGTGGCTGTCGTTTCGATCTGGGCCGCCGTCGGAGCGCTGCTTGTCTGGTCTCTGGTGGCAACTTCGACTTATCACAACGCGCGACAGCAAGGGCGCCCGGACCTACTGGAGAATACCTGGCCCACCGCTGGATTAACCGGATTGAGAGGAGTTCCTCGGTTGGACTGGATTGGAGCGGCAATCGTTTCAGTCCTGAGAGCTTGTCTTGCCGGTGTTCAGCCGTTCGCGTACTGCCGAGTCTTCCGCCGGATTCTGCATCGGCCGGGCAGATGCCGGCGGGCAAGCCTTGCCCGATCCGCAATCCTCGGTGTCGGGTTAACTCTCTTCGGGGTGACTACCTGTCACCACCTCTTGCGCGCGGCCGGTTACCAGGACGGGCAGGTACTGAGACTCAGCTTTCTAGGCCCGTTTCTGAATGTTCCGTATCGAGTTCTGCTCAGCGCGCTGGTTGTGCATTCCATCGGTAGCTTGAACCCACTGGGCCTGGTCAACGCCTGATACGGCCGTTAGCGCCGGGCTCGGGCGCCATCAAGGCAGACGGCGAAAGCGACGTGCTGGCAAAGATCGCTGCGCTCGTGAAGAAAGCCGTCGGCTGAGGCGTGGACTTTGTAAGGCTTCACTACTTCGCCTTCATCTCGCACCAGGCGCGTATCACCGCCTGCAGCTCGTCAATCTTCGCCGCGCAGTCCGCCTCGTCCTCGAAGCGCAGGTAGCGCGCCGTCTCGCCGCCGCCCGACAGCGACGGGAAGTCGCCCGGGATGCTGGCGCCGGTATGGAACATCAGGCTGACGTGCGACTTCGCCTGCGGGTTGATGCTGGCGATGTTGCCGTTGAACATGAACGTCGGCGACTTCCATTTGATCGTCTCGGTCACGCGCGGGTCCGCCTCGAGGATCGCCTTACGCACCGCCTGCATCAGGTCCTTCTTGGGATGCTCCGTCGCGCTGAACCACTGGTCGACCGCGCCGCTATCGCTCATCGTTCGTCTCCCTTGACGATGACCGGGTGCGGCGTCTCCGCCGGGATGACTGAGCAAACGGACTGCATCGCGATACCTCCGCCGCGATTCTAGCCGAGATAGCGTCCCACCCTCCCGCGAGTCCAGGTTCAGCTTGGAGCCTGCAGCTTGCCGCTCCGACAGGCGTAGAATCACCTCTCAGAGGTGCCCTCATGCCCGAGAAGCTCACCGTCCTCAACCCCACCGGCTACCCGCCCAAAATCACGCAGAAGCAGCTCGCCCCGCGACTCGAGTCGCTGGACGGCAGGACGATCTACCTGGTCGACTGCCGCTTCGACGACTCGATCGAGCTGCTGCGCCAGGTGGAGGCGTGGTTCGCGGACAACATGCCGTCGGTCAAGACGGAGCTGGTCTCGCTCAACAACATGTACTCGCGGGACGACCCCGAGACATGGACGCTGATCAAGGAGAGGGGCGACGCCGCGATCCTCGGCGTCGGTCATTGAAGCACCTGCGCGCCGGCGGTCGCCGCGCACCAGATGACGCTCGAGAGCAAGTACAACGTCCCGACGGTCGCCCTGCACACCGAGAAGTTCGACCGCATCGTGCGCTCGACGACGCGCGTCGGCGGGCTGCCGCAGGCCGCGTTTTGCTTCGTGCCGATGCCCGTCATGGGCAAGTCGGCGGCCGAGTTGCGCGCCTACGTCGAGGGCGCCGACCCACTCAGCGGACGTCCGTTGATGCAGGAGGTCGTCGAGGGCCTCACCACCGCGTACTCCCCTGAGCCTGATGCCGGGGGTTTCAACCCCCGGTTTGTCCCCGCCCCAACGCCACGCCTGGTCGAACCCGCCACCGAGGACGAGCTGCGACAGCTGTTCGAGGACAACAACTGGACCGACTTCCTCCCCATCGTCCTGCCGACCGAAGAGCGCGTCGCCGCGATGCTTGCTGCCACTTCACATAAGCCAGAAGAGGTGGTCGGGCGCATGCAGCCGACCCACAACCGCGGCTACTGGGAGTACACGGTGGAGAAGGTGGCCGTGAACGCCGTGATGGCGGGCGCGCGTCCCGAGTACTTCCCCGTCATCCTGGCGCTCGCCGCGTCGGAGATCACGGCGCGCAGCAGCACGTCCAGCTCCGCCGCGCCGATGGTCGTCGTCAACGGGCCGATTCGTCACGAGATCGGGATGAACTCAGGCACCGGCGCGATGGGTCCGTTCAACCGCGCCAACGCCACGATTGGCAGGGCGTATGGCCTGCTGTCGATGAACGGCCAGGGCGGCTCCGTGCCGGGCGAGACCTTCGCCGGCTCGCTGGGCAACGCCTACACCTACAGCAACCTGACCTTCGCCGAGAACGAGGAGCGCAGCCCGTGGGAGCCGCTGCATGTGACCAAGGGCTTCAAGCCGGAGGACAGCACGGTCAGCATCTTCTGGGGCGGCCGCAGCACGACGTTCAACCTCGGCCTGCGCGAGCAGCACTGGCGCGAGCACGTCCACGACATGCTGATGGGCACCGACCAACTAACCGCGCCCTGCCTGGTGCTCGACCCGATCACGGCGCGCCAGTTCATCGACCGCGGCGGCTTCGACACCAAGGACAAGCTGTTCGACTGGATCCACGAGACGGCGAAGATGCCGGCCGGCGAGTACTGGGACCTGCAGCTGGTCCAGAACTACCTCTACCCGCGCGCCACCTTCGGCGAGGAGCCCTTCGCGACGAAGCTAAAGGCCGCCCCGGACGAGCTGATCCACACCTTCCGCCGCGAAGAGATCAACGTCGTAGTCGTCGGCGGCGAGACCAACGGCTACTGGCAGATCATGGGCACCAACTACCGCAAAACCGTCTGCGTAGAGGACTGGCGGTAGCATACGAAGTTCGCGATATCGTCCGGCCGGGGCACCGCGGGACCGGGTTATAGCTGGGCTTTCGCGGCTTCCCAGGCGACCGTCTCGCCATCCTTGACTTCCTGGATGCTGCGGCGCAGTTGGTCCACAGCCTCCTCGTTGCTAAGGATTTCCAGCGTCTCCAGGATCGCCTCGTAGTCCTCCCAGGCCATGATCGCCAGCACGCGTTTGCCGCGGCGCGTCACGGTCACCGTCGCCGGAGTTGACGACAGCCGCTCGGGGAGTCGCGTCAGTTCTCGGCGCGCGTCCACCATGTTCAGTTCCGCGATGTCTCTCGTTGCGTCCATCGTAGCCAACCTCCTAGACCAGACCCCGTCGTACCAGCCGCTGGGCCAGGGCGTAAACGTCTTGCCGGCTTCCCTCTCGTCGAATGCCCACCAGGTAGATCAAGACTCGCTGGTCCTCTCGATCGAGCCCGTAGATAACCCGATAGCGCTGCCCGCCGGCCCGAACGCTGAAAAGGCCTGCCAGGTCTTCCCTCAAGGCGCGTCCTTGCAGCTCCGGTCCCTCAACCAGGGCATCGATTCGCCGCACGATGGCATCGCGCGTCCGGCGATCGGTAACGTCTTTCAACGCCTGTAGAGCTGTCGGGGTAATCTCGATGCGGTAGCCCATCCGGCCCGCCCTTCAGCACTTACTTAAGTGTACATCTACATGTACATGCAAATCAAGTCAAGGCAGGCGCCGCCGTGTGACCCCGTGAGACCAACGGCTACTGGCAGATCATGGGCCCCACCTACCGCAAGACCGTCCGCGTAGACGACTGGCGGTGAGGGCAACGAACTTGAGCCCGGGGACTACGAGTCGGCGACCTTGGCCCCAGGCAAGATGGATATCTCGGCGGCACTCGCCAATGCATCTCTTCGGCTCTTGGTATTTTCGCCAATGATTAAGGTATGGGCTTCATTATCTGGGTCATCTGGTGGATTCGGATCGTGTTTGACCTCCATACCAAGAGCCAACGGTACCTGCGCCTTTAGACTCACTACGCCTAGCAAAGGTTTGCCTGAGCGCTCTAAGGTCTTTTCAGGTGTGGTGAGTCGACCGAGATCTACTGAGATCTCCTCCGGCTTTCGGTTTGGCTTAAATGCCGCCGAGCTTATTCGTCGCCGCTTGCTCTGACCGACTTCAATGACGTGAAAATGGACGATTCGCCTTAGGAGGACGTCGTCACCAACGATGATCTCCACTGGATGGGGATTACCGGCGACTTCGGCCTAGGGTCTCCACGACGTCGATTAGGGAGGGACTAGTGCGGGCTAGGTAAGGCCCTTTGTCGTCGGGCGTGGCGGGCGCAAAGAAGCGAAAGTTGCCTTCCGGGCTGACCTCGATCTCAAGGACCTCAGCATCACCAATCCACTCAAGCTGAACCCCGCCATCGGCAAGAGGTACCGCGACCGGCTCTGGGCCATCTGCTAACAGGGCGTAGGCCGCGATCCAATTCAAGATGCCTCTCGCCTTTTCGATAGCGATTTCCGAAATCGGGCTCGCACCGTAGGAATCCCAATCTGGCTCCAGCTCAACAAATTCGTCCAAGGCGTCTAGTGCTTTCGAAGCGCGAGAGAGCTGGGCGACCAACGTCGGACGATCCAGCCACTGGCGAGATGCTTTGTCTCTTGCCGTATCCAGTTCACGATAGGTTCCGCTCTGCGCCCACGCGCGATCCCAATCGAGTAGTGGTGAAGTAAGCCTTGAAGGTCTGTCTGCGGTAACCATCAATCTATCAACTGCCTCGCAAGATCTGTAATCGACGCCTCAAACAGTGAATACTCTCGTTCTCGAAGAGAGTCGAGAAGTTCCCAAATTCTGTCGCCCACCTCGAATTCACCTTCACGAAAAACATCTATATCAAGTATGACAGAAACAACTTCTGGTGACGTTGGACCAACTCCCGTCAGATTGATTATCGACCTCGCTTCGAGATCATTGTGATCCAAGGTTAGCTGCATATAGAAGCCTGAAAGCACGTGGTCTGCGGGCGCCTCTGGGTACGTTGCAAAGTACTCCTTGAGTTCGACCGTCGGCCCCGGAAGGTCGAACTTGTTGATGTACCTCGTAGCTAGGCGAACGACCTTCGTAGGTCGAATGAACTGAGCGTATTTAGCAAAGAGTCCCTGAGCTTCGTCGCGAAAGGTAGCCCAAGACGTGTACGGCGCCAACCGGCTAAGAGCAAAGCCATCGATCTTGGCTTGAAGGAGGTGCTTGCCTTCATCGCCGCGGAAGAGGTAACCAATGGGTTGGGATCGGGCAGTTGCACCGACCTGACTTCCAAGGGTGATCTGGCCGGAGCCCATGCTGATAACGCTTGGGTTGGAATAGGCCGGAGTGAGTTCGTGAGTCAGCCGCTCCAAATCCGCCATCGATCGTTCTCCATCGTGGGAGATCCGGATCTCGATGACTGCTTCGGTTATCGGTGCATGAGCATATCTTCTATGCTCTGACATATGTTCACTCTAAGGGGTGGCTATGGGTCGTGCAAGAACAAGGTTCTTGTTGTGAAACAGACGTGGCTCCAGGCGAATTTGGCTAGCAGCTGTCTTCTTGATGCAAGCGCGCTAGAAGCCGCCGGTTCCTGCCTCTTCAATTCCCGGTAGACCTTCTCAGACGTAATCGGCAGCTCTCGCCTGTGACACCACAGGCGTCGAGACGATGGCGGGGACTATGAGGGCTGGTTCAAATCCGGGCTTGAGCCCACCCCGGCCGAAAAGCCTCCCTCTTTGCCCCATCGAATCCCCCTCGAACGCCCCTCGAAGCGCGCCGCTTTTCCCCGCGAACTCCCCCGAATCCCTCTCGTTTCGGCCACACATCGGCCCGGAGGGCTGCTGCAAGGCCCGCGTTTCCCCTGCGTTAGGGCCTCGTTTCGAGTCTGGGAGCTACGATTTCAGGGCGCGGTAGACCTTCTCCGAGGTGATCGGCAGCTCCCTGATCCTGACGCCGCAGGCGTCGAACACGGCGTTGGCGATGGCCGGGGCGACGGGCGTTGTCGGCCCTTCGCCGATCGCCTTGATGTTGTACGGGCCCACGCCGTGCTCCGTCTCCACCAGCACCGTGGTCAGGCGCGGCAGGTCCATCGTCACCGGCAGCTTGTAGTCCCCCAGCGACAGGTTGGTCACCCGCCCGTCCTCAACCCGCATCTCCTCCATCAGCGCATACCCAATCCCCGCCACGATGCCGCCGTTGATCTGCCCTTGGTGGCCCAGTGGGTTGAGGATCTTGCCCACGTCGTGCGCCGTGACGAAGTTCGTCAGCTTGATCTCGCCCGTGTCTGGGTCGACCTCCACCTCCGCGACCTGGACGTTGAAGCCGGTCACGTGGGCCAGATCGGCGAGGCCCTCCATCTGCGTCTTGCGACCCGAGGTCACCGCCTGGTTCGCCTCGGAGAGGATGTCCTGCCAGCGCACCGTCTCATTGAGGACCGTGCTACGAATCGTGTCGCCGTCCAGCTCGACGTTCGCGACCGGCCACTCGAGCCGCCGCGCCGCGAAGGCGATCAGCTCCTGGCGGGCCGCCTGCGCCGCCTCGTGCACCACGACGGAGTTGACGCGCGCCGCCCAGCTCCCGGCCACGCCGGAGTCGAAGGGCACAGCATCGGTGTTCCAGATGTCGAGCTTGATGCGGTCGAGGGGCAGGTTCAGCTCCTCGGCCGCCATCTGAATCATGATCGTGTACGTGCCGGAGCCCTGGTCGAAGATCGGCGTGCCCAGTGACACCGTGCCGTCCTGGTTGAACGTAATCGAGGCGTTGCCGATGCCGCCGCCCGGAGGACGCTCGCCCAGCGCCACGCCACGCCCAACGTTCGGGCCCTTCGGCGCGCGGTAGTTCGCGGCATCGACGGCGGCCTGCAGCGTCTCCCTGGCGCGGACGCCCTCGAAGTGCGCCCCGAACGCCGTCTCATCGCCCTCGCCGACGACGTTCTTCATGCGGAAGTCGACCGGGTCCATGCCGATGGCGTGCGCCAGCTCATCGACGTGCGATTCGATGGCGAAGACCGCCTGCGACTCGCCGGGGCCGCGCATGTAACCACCCGGTATCGTGTTGGTGTAGACGTGCGCCGCTTCGAGGCGCGTGTTGGGGATGACATACGGCCCGGCCGCCTGCTCCGGCCCGAAGATGATGCCGCCGGGCTTGAACGCACCGTAAGCGCCGCCGTTGACATAGAACTGCGTGTGGTGCGCCGTGATCGTGCCGTCGTTCTTGACGCCGGTGCGGTAGCGGATCATCGTCGCGTGGCGCGGGTTGCCGGAGAGCAGCTCGTCCAGGTAGTCGTTGACCATGCGCACCGGCTGGCCCGCAGCCTTCGCGAGGTTGTAGCAGATCGGCAGCAGGACGGGCGTCGCCTTGGCGCCGAAGTCGCCGCCGATGTAGGTGTGGTGGACGAGCACCTTGTTCGGGTCCTCGCTGACGACGCCGGCGAAGCTCATCTTGGTGCCGTGTGGCATCTTGCTGCCCGCCCAAACGTGGATCCGCCCGTCGTCCTCGATCGCGACGCCGCAGTTCTGCGGCTCGAGGTAGCCCTGGTGCTGACGCTGCGTGTAGTAGGTGTTCTCGATGACGCGGTCCGCCTCGGCGAAGCCCTTGTCGAGGTCGCCACGATCCTCCAGCCGGGAGGTGTAGATATTCGAGGGCGTCGTGAGGGGCAGCAGACCGCCGAAGGGGCCGGGGCCGGGGGTCGCGGTGACGCCTTCGTAGGTGTTGAAGTCGGGGTGGATAACGGGCGCACCCGGCTGCATCGCCTCCTCGAGGTCGAAGACGGCGGGCATCTCCTCGTAGTCCACGTCGATCAGGTCAATCGCCGCCTGCGCCGTATCCTCGTCGATCGCCGCCACCGCCGCCACGCGCTCGCCGGCGAAGCGGACGCGGTCGTGCGCCAGGATCGGCATGTCCTTGAGGTTGCTGCCGTAGAGGCCTTCGCCGACGTCGGCGCCGGTGATCACGGCGAGGACACCGGGCAGCGCCTTTGCCGCCGACGTGTCGATCCTCGTGATGCGGGCGTGCGCGTACGGGCTGTAGAGCACCTTGCCCCAGAGCACGCCTTCGAGCGGCAGGTCGGACGTGTAGACGGCGTGTCCGGTGACCTTGTCGATGCCGTCAACGCGGCCGATGGGCATTCCAAGAACGTGGTTCGTCACGAGCGTCTCCTCCACATCTCTTCGTATCAGCACCGATTCTAACCCTGACGGGGCGGAGCAGCGAGAGGCCGCAGAATCGTTATGACTTTGAGCGCAAGAATCGGATAGTCACGCTCGCATCCGCCGCGTCACAATGCCCGCATGGCAAGGACCAAAGCAACGGCCGAAGGCGCTTACAGCGACGACGCATCGCGCTGGCAGGCGGTGCAGTCGCGGGATGCTGTCGCCGACGGCGCGTTTTATTACGGTGTGCGTTCCACCGGCGTCTACTGCCGGCCGTCGTGCCCTTCGCGGCGACCGAATCGCGAGCAGGTTGCGTTTTTCGAAGCGCCGGAAGACGCAAGGCGGGCCGGGTTCCGCGCCTGTCTGCGTTGCCACCCGGACAACGTGACGGCCGAACAGCTGGCGGTCGCGAAAGCGCTGCAGCTGATCGAGGACAGCGAGGCGGAGCCGGCGCTGGGTGAGCTGGCGGATGCGGTGGGGTTGAGCGCGTCGTATCTGCAGCGCGTCTTCAAACGGCAGACCGGCCTCAGCCCGAAGCAGTATGCGGCAACCCTGCGACAGCAACGCTTCAGGCAGGACCTGCGAAACAGCAAGACGGTCACCGATGCGGTGTATGAAGCCGGTTTCGGCTCGACCCGTGGGGCGTACGAACGGGCGGGTGAGCACTTGGGCATGCGGCCGTCCGTCTTCAGAAAGGGCGGGCTCGGCGAGCGCATCAGCTATGCGATGGCGCGGACGGAGCTTGGCGACATGCTGGTGGCGGCGACTCCACGGGGTGTCTGCTCGGTGCGCTTCGGGAGTAAGACAGACCTGGTGAGCGAGCTGCGGGACGAGTTTCCAAACGCGGAACTGATGGAGGATGTGGAGGCGATGAAGGATTACGTACGAGCGGTGGAGGAAAGGGCCGGCGGGATACGGCTGGACGCGCGGGGCAGCGAGTTTCAGCAGAAGGTCTGGGCCGCGCTGCGGGAGATCCCTGCCGGAGAGACGCGCACCTACAGCGAGGTCGCGGACGCGATCGGCCAGCCCGGTGCCGCGAGGGCGGTAGCGCGGGCGTGCGCGACGAACCCGCTGGCGCTGCTGACGCCGTGTCACCGCGTCGTGCGGGCGGACGGCGGGCTGGGTGGCTACCGCTGGGGCATCGAGCGCAAGCGGGCGCTCCTTGAGCTGGAGGGAGTGGCGAAATGACGAGCACGTACGTATTCGACAACGCGTGGCAGCAAGAGCGGCGCCGCCTCGACGCGCTCGAGACGATCTGGGACCCGTGGACGATACGCAACCTGGCGGGCATCGGCGTCAGCGAGGGCTGGCGTTGCGCCGAAATCGGCGCCGGTGGCGGATCGATCGCAAGATGGCTGGCGACACGCGTGGGGCCCGCTGGTCGCGTCCTCGCCACGGACCTCGACACGAGGCTGCTCGATTCGATCAACGAGCCGAACCTGGAAACGCGGTTGCACGACATCACATCGGAGGACCTGGAGCTGGCCTCATTCGATCTAATTCATGCTCGGCTGCTGCTCGAGCACCTGCCGGAGCATAGGGCGGCGCTGCGGCGGATGTGCGCGGCGCTGAAGCCCGGCGGTTGGCTGCTCATCGAAGAGTTCGATCACAGCACCTTCCTGCCGGACACGGGCTGCGATCCGGAGGATGTGGGTGTCTGGCAGGCGTGGCTCACCGCGTTCGGAACGCTCGCGCAGGAGCGCGGCCTGGACCTCACTTACGGCTCTAGGCTGTTCGGGCTGCTGGATCGACTTGGCCTGGACGAGGTTGCCGCCGAAGGCTATACGGTGTCCGAGCGCGGCGGCTCCGAGGATCGCGGCCTGCTATTTCTGAGCGTCCTCAAACTGCGCGACGCTCTCGTCGCTAGTGGTCGGATCGATGAGATTACCTTCGATCGTTTGCTGGCGCTGCTGCAAGACCGCAGCTTCGTCTGGACCTCCCAGCTCATGGTATCGGCGAGGGGGCAGCGCCCTATCTGATCTCAACCCTACGTCAGGCTAGAATCAGCCACAGCAAACGGTTCACTGAGCAGACGGAGGCTGAGATGGCAGGCCGCGTTGAGGGCAAGATAGCTGTCGTATTTGGCGGCGGGCAGACGCCGGGCGAGACGATTGGCAATGGACGCGCCACATCGATCGTGCTTGCGCGTGAGGGGGCCAGAGTTACCGTTGTCGACCGTGACCTTGAGCGGGCGGAGGAGACGGCGAACGAGATCCGGGAGGCGGGCAACAGCGCCGTCGCGGCGCAGTGCGACATCACCGACGAGGCGCAGGTCGGCGCATTGATCGAGGAGGTGTTGAAGCGCGAAGGGCGCATCGACATCCTGCACAACAACGTCGGCGCCAGCATCGCGCTGGGCGACACGAACGCATTGGACATCACGGCCGAGGCGTTCGAACGGAGCTTCAAGGTCAACCTTGAGGGCATGTGGCTCTGCTGCAAGCACGCCCTACCCGCATTGCGTGAGTCGCACGGCTCGATCGTCAACATCGCGTCGATGGCGGCGGTGGAGCCAAACCCGAACGTTGCCTACAAGACGATGAAGACGGCTGTCGTGGCATTGACGGAGAACCTGGCGGTATACAACGCCGACTACGGCGTGCGGGCCAATGCCATCTTGCCAGGGCTGATGAACACGCCGATGGCGATCGAAAATCGCATCGGGATCAACGGGATGTCACGGGAAGACGTCGTTGCAATGCGCGACAAGCGCGTGCCGCTGGGTCGCAAGATGGGCACCGGCTGGGACGTCGCGAACGCAGCGTTGTTCCTGCACTCGGATGAGGCGAGCTTCATCTCCGGCGTGTCGTTGCTGGTCGACGGAGCGCAGTCGGTGGCCTGGGGCCACTAGCGTCACTGAACCGGTGTGCCCGCGATAGGCGTCTCCGCGACGGACTTGAAGAGACCTTGCACGACTTCCGGGACGGCCAGGTAGAACACGCCCGAGATTAGCATCATGATCACGGCGTAGTTGAAAATCTTGTAACGATGACCACCCGACGCGGCATACGGGGCGAACGAGTTCGCGATCGTCAGCATGATGATACTGATCACGACCAGCAGACGGATGAAGCCGGCGTCGGGCGCGGCGAAGACAATGGCGTTGCTGACGCCTGCTTCGGCGATAAGGTCGCTGTCCAGGTTGTCGCTCTGCACCTCTGCGATCTTGCCGCCGAAGATCAGGACGACCTCGGTGACGAAGAGGATGATGCCGAGCAGCGCAGCGTGCATCGGCACCACGACGAAGGAGAACGAGTTCGACACGAGGGAGCGTGAAGCCCGCAGCAGTGCAACCTTCTGGCCGAAGGACGACGCCAGGTCACCGACCGCAGCCGGGTCGCCGCCGACTTTGATGCCGTCGGAGAAGATGCGGACCGTGCGGGTTACCAGCTCCGAACCCGTTTCGCCGGCCAGGCGCGCCCAAGTCATCTCCGGCGGCAGGTCGTTGGTCAAGCGCACGTAGAGCTTGCGGACGTGTGTCTCCATCGCGCCCAGCGAGCGGCGGTTAAGGCGCGAGAGGCCCTCTGCGACGGTCGTCCCGACCGCGCCCATCACGCTGCCCAGACCACGCAGGAAGGCGGGCATGTCCTTGTCGCGCTGGTCGATCTTCTTGTCGTCCTGCCAGGCCAGCCATGCGATCGGCGTAATCAGGAGGGCAGACACGATCATGGCGACGCCCAGGTTGAAGAAGAGCCAGCTGAGCACGAAGACTGGTCCCGTGACCGAAATCAAGATGACGGCCAGCTTGTCCATCTGCGCCTGCTCTGCCGAACGTCTTGCCAGGCGATGTGTTTTCACTTCATGCGGCGCGACGGTGAAGATGATCCATCCGCCTGCTGCCGTCACCATCATGACGATCACGGCCAGGCCGGCGATCGCGATCGTGCCGACGGGATAGATCATCATCGACACGAGCGAGATGACGACGATCAGCGTCGTCGAGACCATGAGCGCGATGTAGGCGTCGGTCCATTTGCGGAGCGACTCCATGTCGCGTTCGTACTGCTTTCCGAACAGCTCAAGCTGGACCTCGGTCTCGCGCTGCAGGAAGTCGGCTTCGGACTCACCGGCGGAGAGCGCGGTGGCGAAGTGGAGCAGCAGGTTCTGGACACTGTCCACCTTGGCCTGCTCACCGACGATTTCGCAGGCCTGCGAGTAGTCGTAATTGAGGCGCTGGGCCACGCGGTGGACACGTCGGAAGTACTTCGACGTGCTGTAGTCGAGGTCCGCGGTGCCTTCGAAGAGCTTGTCTCGCGCGATACCGGAGGTCGCGACGGCCGACATGTGGGTCAGCTGCGTGATCAGGTCGAAGTCGATTGGCTCACGAGAAAACAGCGAAGACGGCCCGAAGTCGTCTTCCTTGACCTTCCGGGTCGCGGGGCTGGAATCAGATGATGCCTTGCCTCTGAGCCTGGGCAAAAGCCTTAAAGATGTCAAAGAAGTTCGTCCTTCCGGCCTCCAAGAGCCGATCGAATAGGCGCGCCCGCTTCATCATTTCGTCGTAGATGGCGCGCTTGTTCTGGGGGTCGATCCCACGCGCGGGCGCGACCCGGTTTTCCAGCAAATAGCTGTTCATGTGACCCGTTGCTTCGAACGTGTCGTTGTGAGGCACCCAGCGATACGTCTCGATGAATGAGAAGGCATCGGCCTGGCTGTCATAGCCGATCAGTTCGTTGAGGCTGAGGATCCGGCGTCCCGGCCTGCCGTTGGGAAGGCGCACCGCGCTGGCGATCGCGACCACGTTGAGGTTGTCGACGTAGGCTTTAGGCACGCTGATCGGCGCACCGGTGAGACGCTGGATCAGCTTCTCGACCGATGAGGCGTGGAAGGTCGCGGCCACGGCGTGACCGGTCTGCATGGCCTGGAAGGCGATGGCGCCCTCTTCGCCACGAATCTCACCGACGAGGATCGCGTTGGGCCTCTGGCGGAGAGCGGCGCGCAGCAGTGAGAACATCGTCACGCCGCCGCCATCGGACGCGGACATCGAGCCGCGCACCACCTCTCGCGTCCAGTTCGAGTGCGGTACCTGCAGCTCCGGCGTGTCCTCGATGGTGACGATCTTGGCCGCGGGCGGGTAGAACATGGTCAGGGCGTTGAGCAGCGTTGTCTTCCCGGAAGCCGTCTCACCGGAGACGAAGAGGTTCATGCCCTCACCGATCATCAGCGACAGGTAGGCGGCCATCTCCGAGCTGATACCGCCCGACTTGATGATGTCGAGGATGCTCAGCGGTACCGCCGTGAACTTACGGATCGTGAAGTTGCTGCCGCGGGTTGAGACGTCGTTGCCGTAGACGATGTTGATACGCGAGCCGTCCGGGAGCGTCGCGTCGGAGATCGGGTTTCTGTATGTGACCGGCTTCTTGATCTTCTCCGAGAGTCGCAGGACGAAGTTGTCCAGCTCCTCGGTCTCGTCGAATGTGATGTTGGACTTGAGCCCGCCGAATAGCTTGTGCTCAATGAAAATGGGGCCGACGCCACTGCAGCTAATATCCTCGATATAGGAGTCCTGGATCAGCGGCTCCAGGTAGCCGAGTCCGATCTTGTCACGCAGGACGAGGTACTTGAGCGCGTCGAGTTGCTCCGGCGTGAGGACGATCTGCGGGTCCCCCTCGTCGTCGCCGTTTTTCTTGCCGCGGCTAAAGGGGTTGAAGCCGCGCCCGCCACCGTTGCTGCTGCGGCTCTTGCCAACCTTGACGTTCTCGTCGATCGCCCGGAGGATGACTTCGGCCTTCTGGTCGTCGTCCTCGCAGCCCTCGAGCTCATCCACGTAGTCGAGCAAGAAGACGTCTATCTTCGCGACCTGGGCTCCCATGTTGGGGTCAACCATCGAAGGCTCGATGGCGGCGTAGGTGTCGCGGGCGTCCTCGGGGTCAGTGATGATGTGCACGAAGAGGCCATTGCCCACGGCATAGATGAAGTTCTTGAAGGGGACGTCGCCGGCCTTGCGGTCGGCTTTCTCATAGAAATCGGGCTCGCCGCCTAGGGCTTCGTAGTCGAGGGTCTCGAGGTAGACGCGCAGATGAGGCGTGGAGGCAACGGCCTCTCTGAAGGACTGCATTCGTTGTGCGCGTTCGAGGTCTTCCGGAGACGCTTCAGGCACCCTTTCGCGCTTCTTCTTTGGCCGCTTGCGCTCCCTGGTGGTAGCTTCGCTCATGCCTTGGCCTTGGTAACCGGGATGATGCGCATGCCGAGGTGTGGCTCGACATCAAATGAGACGATGTTGCCCGTGCTCTTGGCAGCCCCGCGGACCTTGGAAACCTCCAATACCTTGACGAGCTGGGTACCGATCTCCTCGACTCGGAGGCGCAGGTGGGCGTCGCACATCGAGCGCAGCCGTGTCAGGAGCTGCTCCGTGGAGGCGTAGGAGTGCATGGTCAGAATCAGGCTGCGACCGTCATCGCAGAGCTCCTTGGCGCGCGAGAAGAAGTCGAGCGTCTCGGCTTCGGAAGCGTGCGTCACGAAGGCTGTCAGCGAATCGACGATGACGACGTCTGCCCGGCTTCGGGCAACGTGGTCGAGCAGCTTCACGAAAATGTGGTGCGACTGCTCTTCTGTGAAGCTGTTCGGGACCGGATAGACGTTGATTCGGCCGACGATAAAGAAGTCGTCGATCTCAAGGGCCAGGGAGCGCATCTGGCGAAACAGGCTGGCCGTGGTATTTTCGGTCGTGTACATGTCGATTCGAAGGCCGCTGTGCAGGGTGCCCCAGGTGAACTGCTGCACCAGGACGCTCTTGCCGGCGTCGGACTGCCCTTCTATCAAGGTCAGGGAGCTCATCGGCAGGCCGCCGCCAATCTTCTTGTCGATTTCACTATTGCCGGTTGTGACCAGGCGCGGTACTTCAGTGCTGACCAAGACGTCTCCTAGATGGCCCTCGAGAACGAGGCCGCCGTGATGGCGCCGATCTCGGTGCTGATGACGAGTGCGTTGGACGGACCGACGGCGACGCCGGGGCTGAGGTTGAGCACGATCTCGGCGCTCTCGCCCGGGTTGAGGATGCCGGGCTCGTGGTCGTCGTTCTGGATGGTAACTAGGCTCCAGGTGTTGGCGGTCAAGCCGGATGCCTCGAAGGGGAGCCAGATATTCGACCGGCCACCGAGGAACGTGAAGTAACTGACGATCACGTCGAGATCCTCGATCGTGCCGATGCGGGTTGACCCATCGTTTAGCAGCGTGACGTTGACGAATTGGCCCGTGATATCGACGGCGGCGCTAGTGACGGAGAGGTCCGTCGTGCTCTTCT
Source organism: Dehalococcoidia bacterium (assembly GCA_035714925.1). GTDB lineage: Bacteria > Chloroflexota > Dehalococcoidia > DSTF01 > WHTK01 > WHTK01. The sequence goes on from DASTLN010000248.1 coordinate 17,960, forward strand.
CGGCGAGCCGTGCTTCCATGGCACGGAAGCTCATCCCTACCTGGTCGTAGGTTTGAAGGCTGCCGCGGCCAATGACCGCCATGGCGGTCAGAAGGATGGCGCCGACGATCATGGACGGGAGTGCATTATCCATAGCAACTAGACCGTGAAGAACCGGGCGTCATTAATGCCGTTGGGCGCGACGACTTTGATGTAGTATGTGTTGCCGGCCGCCAGGCTGTAATCCAGCGTGAGGGTCACCCTGAGCGTCGCGGTGGGATTCCAGATCGTGTCGTTCTCGATCGTGTAAGACCAGCATGGTGCGACGCAGGCAGGCCCGCCGTAAGGGATGCGGAGGAAGCTGTCGGCGGTACCGAAGAAGACGTCGACGCGGTCAACCGGGGCGATGGCGACCGAGCCAACGTTCTTGGTCCAGGTGTCAACCGTATCGCTGCCATCAACACCAGCGGCGTGGATGATCTCGATTTGGGTGCTGATACGTGAGTCGACGGTGTCGGCGGACGCCACGAGGGAGCCGCTGGTGCGGGAGATCGCGGGCATCAGCGCGTTAAGCACGGCCATGATGGCCGTGATGCCCGCGACAGTCAGGATAACCGTCGCAATTGCCTTCTCCACGGACGGCCCTCCTAGCTAACTCTGCGCAGGGGGCCAGCGCCCCGATGGTTGTTTTCCGCTTCCTCGATGAGCGCCGATAGCTCCCTGAGGGCAAGGAGGTACTCGCCGACGCCCTTTTGTCTTGGCTGGGGGTCCGTCTCAAACAAGGGTGTCGAGAGTTTGAGCAACGTTGCTTCGAGTTCTGTGTCAATGAGACCGCCGTAGCGCGCCAGCGACAGGAGGATGTCCATGTCGCTCGCGTCCATGCGGGCCGCAGTTTCCTGAGTCCAGGCGATCAGCGTTGCCAGGGAAGCGACGCTCCAGCGTCGATTGGCCGGCGGCTTGCTCGCCATCGGGCGCGCTGCATCGGTCTCATCCCTTCCGAGGAAGGGGGTAGTGGCGTCTGGCTGCGCCGGTTCGGGCGCCGAAGCGAGTTGGACGACCTTCGGCGGGGCCTCCGGCTGTTGAGCTGCCGGTTCCTGATTTGCGGGCAAGGGAGCCGGTTCCACCTGAGGCGTGGGGATTTGGAGACTTTCGTGGGCGCCCGCGGCGAACGGGTTCTCCCGCGCCAGGACAGCCGTACGGACCTCCTGCAGGATGGTCTTGATCTCGCCCTTGAGGACGGCGACCTCTTCTTCCAGCAGTGTGACTTTTGAACCAAGCTCCATGCTTTTCCCTGCTTTGTGGGGTGGCGCCCGCAACGCTGCGAGCGCCACCCCTGAGTAACGGCTCTTCCTGAGCCCTTTAGTGAAGCTGCATGACGGCGTCGAGCTGCGCCGGCAGCGAACGCGTGAGGTCAAGAACGGCGCCGACAGGCGTCTGGATCTCAAGCGTGACGCGGTCATTCGGCGCGAACGCGCCGCCGGTGTCAGCGATGGCGATCGAGATGAGGAAGAGTTCACCGGGCTCGAGTAGAGCGTCGGTGTCCCCTGAGATCGGCGTCGCCGTGTAGGTCACGTCGTCGGTAACCACAGCCGCATCGCGGTACGCGATGACTGTGCGGTTTGTGGTCGCGGCGAAGTCCAGCGGAATCGCCTCACCACCAGCGGTTGTGGCGACGGAGAACTGGATCGAACCAGCTGTGATGCCCGTCTGGACAATCGGCGCGTCATCGTCCAGGACGACGACGCCACCGCGGACTTCCATGGTGCCTCGCGCTTTCTGGAGGCCGGCGAACACCGTCTCCTTACCACGCTCGGCGCTGAAAATACCGGTTGTCAGGACGACGAAGGCGAAGACGGTGGCAACGACCACGAAGGCGATCAGGATGATCGCGGTTTCGAGACCGGTGATACCGCGCTCGTCACGCGTCCTCTGAATCAAGTTACGTAGATTCACTTCTAGATGTCCCTCCGATTTGTGTTCGTTCGCCATTCGTTCTGGGTAGGGCCGCGAACTCTCCCTACGGATCGTCTTCGTCTTTTTCGCTAGATCCTCCTTGTCCCAAGCCGGCGCTTCGGCCGGTCGGGCCGAATACGGGCGAAAGTCAGCCGGCAAGACTCCTCGCCGACATCTCTGTTCTGGTTTCGGAGTCCAGGCAGGGAGGCCACATCGGGGAATGCCCTCATTCGTGCCGTTTCGTTGAAGTCGGCGGGAATTCGCTCGCCCGGCCCTTGAATCGCGACAGGTGAGCTTTTGAGGGCATCCCCGGACACGCGTAAGGGGAAGCCCGATTCTCGTCACAGGCCTCAACGCGAAAACTGCAGGAGATGAGTTCTCGTCCCGGCCCCGCGCGCGTAAGGCTGTCCCCGCGGCCGCTGCTGGCTTTGCTGCTGGCTGCTGGCCTGCAGTTTGCGGTGCCTGGCGCTGCTGCCGCGGACGAAACACCCACGCCCACGGCGACAGCGGTCGCGTCGCCAACACCGGTACCAACCGACACGCCGACGCAAGAACCGACCGCGACCCGGACGCCAAGGCCCACCTCAACGCCAACCGCGACTGCGACGCCACTACCCGCACAGGATCTGGCGGTCGCATTCTTCAACAACTTCTGCGAAGTGGGTCAGCCGTTGCTGGCGACCATCTTCAACACAAGCGCCACGACGCTAGACGGTCGAACGGTTCGACTGCGTCTCTTCAGCGAGACCGGCTTGCTGGAGGAGCACGACCATCAGATCAGCCTTCAGCCCTATGGCACGGCCAACCTGCCGCTGTTCAATTCGGCGGCGCCTCCGTGGGTGCGGCTCGAGATGGAACTGGTGGCCGGTGTTCCCGACCCGAATCCGAACAATGACTCGGCGAGTTGTGGAGTAGAGGCTGTGCCTACCGCAGAGGCTCCGACGCAGGCGGCTGGTCCCTCAGACGGCGCGGCTCCCTCATCGTTGGCGCCTGGGACCAGCTCCCGCGCGGCGCCGCCGCCTGCCAGTGGCGTTGGCTCCAACTCGGTCTGGCGACAGGCACTTCCGACCGCCACTCCGGCGGAGCCGGTGTTGCAGCCGACGCTTGCGCCCTTGACCGCGCCCTCCTTGGCACGTCCCGTGGCAAACGGACCGCAGCCCTCGCTGACGCCAATCGGTGATGCGGGTGGTGGTGTCGCGGCCGCGCCGGGGGCGGCGTTTCCGAGCCGGACGCTGCTGATGACCGGTGTTGTCCTGCTAGCGGCCGGAAGCAGCTGGGCCTTTTACTACCTGACGCGCCCACCACGGAACGCTTAAACCACACCGACCCGAGAAGCGTCCAGCACACACCGTAGAGTGCACACGCTCACTCCATGCCGGCTTGGAGGCATGCCGATGGGCGAGCTTTGAGCTAGTCCAGGTATTGCATCGGGTTCTGGCGCACGCCGTCTCGCCACACCTCGAAGTGGAGGTGGGTGCCGAAGCAGGTGCCGGTGCAGCCGACCAGGCCGAGGACGTCTCCCTGTCGCACTCGCTGGCCCTCAGCTACGGCAAGCGTGCTGAGGTGGCCGTAGAGCGTGGCGAGGCCGTCACCGCTCTCAATCATCACAAAGGTGCCGTAGGAGCAGCAGGGGTCGCCGCCAGCGAAGCTCACGACGCCGTCCGTTGCCGCGGCGATTGGACCCTCCCATTGGCCGATATCGATGCCGAGGGGATGGTTGGTGTCGTAGTGGCTGGTCACGGGACCGAGCGCGGGCCAGATCAGCCGCGGGGCAGCGCGTGCCGCGAGCACGGGTCCACGATGCGCGCCGAAGTAGCCTCTGATCGCTGCGACGATGACCGCCGGGTCAGCCGCGGCGCCGCCGTTTGCCAGCTCGATCAAGACAGCAGGCACGCGGGCGCGGCCGGCGTGGATATCCTCGCAGGGGAAGTCGCTGTGGGGCGCTTCGGCGGGCTGAGTCGCAGCCTCCCCAGGCCCTATGGCTTCCAGCAGCTCCGTTGCCAGCACGATGCTCTGCTCGGGACCGGGGTCGCAGAACCACGTCTCGTTGCGCGAGCCGGGCACGCCGTTGAGCGCCAAGATGACGTCCGGGCGACCAGCATCCGTCAGGGGCGCGACGGTGGCGTTGACGCCGTTCTGAAGCAGGCCTTCCACGATTGCCAGAGCCAAAGGCTGGAGCGATGCCGCGTCCTGGACAGCGACGACGACGGAGAACGGCGCCGGAACAGCGGAGGCGCGCTCACCGGATGGTCGCCCGGTGCTTATGGCGCGGGCGCCCCCGACGGCGGGCAACGCGTCTAGCGGAGCCGCTTGACGGACGATGGGACGCGGCGTCGGCTGAACGACGGGGTTTCCTACGCTGGCGACGTCGCCGCCGGAACCGGAGCGTAGCAGGCTGGAGGCGCGCGATGCGTGCGCGTGGACAGAAGGAAGCGTCAGGTCTGTCGCGTTTGCTTGCGCCAATTGCGCCGTTGTGACTCGGGCGGGCGTGGCGGGCATCACGGAAAGCGCTATGGCGCCCAGGCCCAATCCGATGATCAGGCCCGTGAGCGCCCGGCCCAGCCAGTTGCTCGGCCGCTTATCCCGTCTGGGGGACGACCTCATGCCGCGTTGGACTTCTGACCCTGTATCTGCTGGCGGATGGCGCGGGCTTCGGCCAGCAATTCAGCGATATCGACTTCAGGCAAGTCTTCGCGCCAGGCGGCGATTGCCCCGGCGCCGGCATCGGCCGACTCACCGAAGAACGACATCATGTCGTCGCTTTCACCGCCGCCGGCAGCTACCGTTATGACTTCCGGCTGGGCGCCTTCCTCTTCGTCCTCCCCGTCCTCGTCCTCTTCGTCCTCCCCGTCCTCGTCCTCATTCGCGGAGAGTTCGTCTTCTTCCTCGGGTTGCGTTTCGTCCTCCGTTGCGCCGATGGCTTCGGCGGACACGGTGTATATGACGGGGCCCTCGTCATCGTCCTCGATGTCGTCGTCGTCCTCGTCGCCTTCCTCGGCGGCTTCCTCCAGGACCTCTACCAGTTCTTCCTCGTCATCCTCGAGGGCAACGCTGCGGCGCCGGGCGAGCAAGGTTTTCTCTGGAGCGAAGCTGCTCTCCGCGAAGTCGCGTGCGGCGAGCAGGTCTTCTTCGGTGTCGAGGTCGAGATCGAAGTCGTCCTCGTCCTCTATTTGAGCGCCGCGGCGCAGGAGTGTGGCGAGCTTCAGCGAAGGTAACGCAAAGCTGCGGCGTTTGAGAAGCGGGCCGGCGAGATTAATCAGGCCCATGCCGAAACCTGAGAGTGCGACCAGCACGGCCAAGTAGAGGACTATCTGCTCCAAGCGTCTCGCCTTTCCTTGCGATGTTGCGCCGTCTTCTTATCGACGGGCAGGCTCAAGCGCGCAGCGGGCAAACCCCGAACGGAGCGCACTGAAGGCAAAGATCAGGGTTTTCCCGATTCAGGCGTTGATTCATTAGCGACACAATGTCGACAGCGGCCATCAATTCTTCTTCCCGCCTAAGCAGATGGCCACAATTTGGGCACCAGCTATCCTCTGCCGGGCTGGTGCCTATTCCTTTATCGGAAAGATTGCTCCGTGTCCGGTTTGCAGGTCGAAGTTGCGGTCCGCCTGACTGATCCGCTCGATCTTCGCTTTGCCCAGCGCATCCAGCGTCTTTCGCAGCTGCTCACAGTCGGCCATGTCACCAAGCGCCAGGATTTCATTGCTCAGCTCCTGGGCGCCGGCGCGGTAGATGTTGACGTGTCCGTCTTCATGCGCGCGCAACTCCAACAGATAATCGCTCCAGAGGTCCAGCTCAGCAACCGGGAGCGCCTTTTCGTCACCTAGCTCTGGCAGCGTGATCACGGCCTCTATCTCGATCGTGGCGTTGCGCAGGCGACATGACGCGCCGCCGTCGTCGAAGCTGAAACCCCAGTTGAGGCCCCAGGTTGTCAGCCCATCGAAGCGCCTGCCCGCGACCTCGGACATCGGGCCGAGTACGTCCAGCTCTTTGCGAACCCCTTCAAGACCACCTTGCGCGTCGACGGGATAGGGCTTGAGCCAGACATTCTCAATGACGCGCACGTCTCCGTTGTAGTACGCGTTGGAGAAAGCGATCTGAAGCGGGACGGAGCGCGGCGGCTGGACGAGGGCGGGATCCGCCGTCAAAGTCGAGCAGCCCAGCGTGAGGGTCGCGTAGAACAAGACGACGATGAACCAGGGTCGCATCGATCTGTTATCGACGCGGCGGCGGGGCTAGCGCAGTGAGTTAACGGGTTGCAAGGCGAAGGGCATCGTTCGAGAGACCTCGAGGTCACCGCCGGAGGGCGCATTGATACGCAACGTCCAGGCTTCGATTGGGCCGATTGTCAGCGTGCCGTCGCCGATGTCGGCAACGTGGATGCGGACCTCGGCGGTCTCGCCGGGCTCGAGGAAGCCATCACCATCGCCGCGAAGCTCCACAGCCGTATAGGGGATGTCGTTATCAAAGGCCGTTTCGCTCGTGAACGCGACGCCGAGGCGGCCGCTTTCCGCGCTGCTGTCGAGCGCCACAGGCGCCGGCTCGCCGATGGTACCGAGCGTCAGGACGATGGTGTCGACGCTGGGCGGGTCGCCGGCCGCCGTCGCGATGACGCTGCCGCTCACGATCAGGGTACCGCTTGCCTGCGCGAGCCCGGCGTGAAAGACGCTGTCGAGTTGCTCGGTGGCCTCGTCGCTGGTGGTGAGGATGACGCCGCCGAGGACGCAGGAGGCGCAGACGACGCCGATCAGGGCGATCTCCATGCCCGTTTGGCCGCGTTGCGTGTTGAGGTACCTGGCAGTCCTCAGCACAAGTTGGAACACAGAAGAGAAGCGGCTGTACATGGCTGTCCTTGCCGTACGCGATCTGCGGATCTGCGCCATCCTGGCGTCATCTACTTCAACGATTCGTGGATGGCGTTGTTACGGCGGTTCGTGATCGAGGCAGCCGTGATGCAACGCGCGTGGCCTAGACGGAGCGCTGACGAATAGAAGCAACACTGGGGCCCCGATTAGAATCGCCACGTATCCCCGCTCTAGCTTCCGGAGGCAACGATGTACGTCTCGAAGGGCAAAGACGCCGACCCACAACTCAGCACGCGCGACATGTTCACCGGCCGGGTGCATCAGCACCCTCACATCACCGAGGCGCAGGGCAAGATGCTGCGCATCAACCTGGTGCGCTTCGAAGCGGGCGGCCGTACAAAGTGGCACACGCACGGCTTCGAGCAAGGGTTGATCGTGCTCGAGGGGAAGGGCATCGTGGCGACCGAGGCGGGCGAGCAGGTCATCGAGCCTGGTGACGTCGTCGTGATCCCGCTGGGCGAGAAGCATTGGCACGGCGGCACCGAAACGACGGGCATGTCGCACTTCTCAATCAACCAGGCGCCGGCGGAGAGCACCATGTTGGAGGCAGTTACCGAAGTCAAAACCAAGGTCTAGCGGCCGCACCCGGTGGCCGGCCTTTTCCGCCGTTACGGCATCTTCTATGGCTGGTGGATCGTCTTCTGTGCGGCGGCGATTGTGTTCTTGTCGGCCGGCACGTTCTTTTACGGCTTTGGCCTGCTCGTTGGACCGTTGACGGCTGAGTTCGGCTGGAGCCGGGCCGCTGTGTCGATCGGGTTTTCGCTGCGCACCGAGGTGGGAGGTGTGGCGGCGCCGCTGGTTGGTGTATTGGTCGACCGTGTCGGCGTGCGGAGGCTGACGACGGTTGGCATCGTCATCGTCGCTATCGGCTTCGTGATGCTGAGCCGGGTGCACTCGCTGCCGGCGTTCTACGTCTCGATCTTCATCATCGCCGTCGGTATGAGCGCGACGGGCGGCGCCAACGCGGCCACGATCATCGCGCAGTGGTTCCGGCGCTACCGCGGCAAAGCGCTGGGGCTGATGACCTTCGGCGGCGGCCTCGGCGGGCTATCGGCAATCGTTTTCGCTGAGCTCATCGCGGAGTTCGGCTGGCGCGACGCGCTGGTTGCGGTGGCAGTGCTGCAGGTAGCGATCTGCGTCCCCCTGGCGTTGAGCATACGCGACCGGCCGGAGGACATGGGATTGCCGGTCGACGGCATCTCGGAGGATGACGAGGCAGCGGCAGCGGCCGGCCGGCGGGCGGTGCCCACGACGGGGCTGGAGCTGACGGGGCGCGAGGCGCTGCGCTCCGTGCTGTTCTGGAAGGTTGCGTTAACCTTTGCGCTGAGCAACTTTGCGACGACGGCGATCATCGTGCACCAGATCCCGTTTCTGGTTGAGGAAGTCGGCAGTACGGAGGCTTTCGCGGCGCTGAGCGTCACGATCATGACGGGGATCAGCCTGGCGGGGCGCCTCGGATTCGGGCTTGCGGCGGACCGTTACTCGAAGGCGTTGCTGGCCGCGACCGCGATGGCGTGTTCGGCCGTGGGGTTGGCGCTTTTTTCGACGGTGCACCACGAATGGCAGCTGATTTACGTGCTGCCGTTCTTCGGCATCGGCTTCGGGGCGGCGGTGCCGCTACGGGCGGCGATCCAGGCCGAGTACTTCGGCCTCAAGGCGTACGGCACGACCCAGGGGATGCTATTCACCGCGTCAACCCTGGGCGCATTCTTCGGGCCGCTGCTGGCCGGCGTGCTGTACGACGCGACAGCGGACTACCGCCCGTCGTTCCTCATCCTGGCGATTGGTCCGGCGATTGCGCTGCCGCTGATCCTTTCGACGCGCGGGGTGTCGAAGCCGCCCGCGACGGCGGCCGTCTAGCCGCGCTTCGACTTCATAGGTTTGGCCGCGCCCTTTGGCGGCAGGGTTTCGACGAAGCTCAGGGCGGGGCCGAGCCAGCCCCTGAGACCGTCCGGCGTGGCGAAGGCGGAGGGTTCGATGTAGAGGTAGCCCTTCATCGGCTTTCCGGTGAAGTCCATGGGGCGGGCGCCTCTCCGCGCGAGCATTTCGTCCGAATTCTCCGGACCGACGCGCAGCATCAGCTCGTCGTTGATCACTCCGGCGAACATGTTGCCATGGAGCATAAGACAGAGCCCGCCGAACATCTTGCGCTCGCTGAGGCCGTCGCGGCCCTGGATCTGCTGCCGTACTCGCTGCGCCACTGATTCGTCGTAAGCCATCGCGTCCTCCGTTACAAAAGCCGGGCGTGCTCCGGGCCGCGCTCTCCGGGCCGGCGCCGGACACCACCAAAGAGGGCTCAAGGGACACCGGCATTTATCCTCGTGTCCGCCGCGCCTCGATTCTAAGACGAACAGCCTTGACATTGGGGGACAGCAGCGCCAAAGTCACTGCGATCCCCGCTGCTCTTGATAATCACGCGCCCAAGTTTTTCCAGGAGGCTTTACTGTGCAGTGGAACCAGTTCGACACCGCCAGCGACGCAGGCAGTATGACCTGCGAGGTCATCAACATCAGCGGGTACAACGGCGAGCAGGTTAACGCCTACTACGCCCGGCCCGCCGGCAACGGTCCGTTTCCCGGCGTGGTGCTGATTCACCACCTGCCCGGCTGGGACGAGTTCTACCGCGAGATGACGCGGCGCTTTGCGCAGCACGGCTACATGGCGATCAGCCCGAACATGTACGGCCGTTTTGCTTTCGGCATGCCTGACGACGCCGCAGCCAAGGCGCGCGGCGACGGCGGCGCCAGCGACGACCAGGCGCTCGGCGACATGGAGGGTGGCGCGGCGTTCCTGCGGTCGCAGGCCAACTGCAGCGGCAAGGTCGGGATCATCGGCAGTTGCTCCGGTGGGCGACACGCATTCATGATCACGTGCCGCAGCAAGGCTTTCGACGCGTGCGTCGAGCTGTGGGGCGGCGGCGTGGTCCAGGCGGAGCTGACGCCGCAGCGGCCGAAGGCGCCGATCGACATGACGGCTGACCTCGCCTGCCCGATCCTTGGCATCTTCGGCAACGACGACCAGAACCCGTCCCCGGAGCAGGTGAACCAGCACGAGGCGGCACTGAAGGCGGCAGGTAAGGACTACGAGTTCCACCGCTATGACGGCGCCGGCCACGGCTTCTTCTACTACCAGGCGCCGGCTTACCGCCAGGAGCAGGCGATGGACGGCTGGAGCAAGGTGTTCACGTTCTTCGACAAGAAGCTGAGCTAAAACGAAACCAACGCAGAAAGCAAACGCCACGAGCTTCCTCGTGGCGTTTGTGTTTTAGACGACTCTGAGGTTTGAAACCCTCGGTTATCTTCGACGGGATGACTTATCCCAGGGCTGCCGCCAGCGCACCCTTTGCCTCGAGGAGGCGCTTCGTGGCGGCGTCGCCGGTCAGATCAGGCGGGGCGCCGAGCGTGATGTGTGTCGCGCCGACGCCCTGCAGGCGCTTTGCTTCCGCGACCCAGGCGTCGGGGCCGCCCTCGCCCGCGGTGACGCGGCTCATGAGAGGCATCGCGTCGCTACGCCCGGCGTCGGCCATGTATTGCTTGAGCTGCGGGAAAGCGTCGGTCGGGTCGCCCATCGGCATCCAGCCGTCGCCGAGCCTTGCGGCGCGGCGCATGGGGCGCTCTTCAGGGGTCGAACCGAACCAGACGGGGATCGGCTTCGAGGGCACGCGATTGAGGCCCATGTTGTCGATATCGTGGTACTTGCCCTTGAAGGTGAAGAAGGGCTGAGTCCAGAACAATCGCAGCACTTCGACCTGCTCCGCCAGGCGGGCGCCGCGATTGTGGATGTCCTTGCCGACGGCCTTGTACTCGGGTTCTTGCCAGCTTAGCCCGACTCCCATCTCGAAGCGGCCGCCGCTTACGAAGTCGAGCTCCGCCGACTGCTTGGCAACCACCGCGGTGTCGTACAGCGGCAGGATGAGGATGCCGGTGACGAAGTGCAGGTGGTTGGTGAGGCCCGCGAGGTAGCCGAAGAGGACGAAGGGGTCGATGAAGGGGCCGGCAAACGTCGCGGGCGGACGACCCTCATAGCGGTCCGCGGGCGTGCTGAGCAGATGGCCCGCCGCGGTGGCGTAGTCGAAGCCGGCGCCGTCGAGCGTCTGGGCCAAGTCGCGCGCCGCGCCGGGGTCGTCCATTGCGATGATCGGGAAACTGGTGCCGAATTTCATGGTTACCTCCTGAGGCTGTGGCTGAGGGTAGAAGCACGAATCGCGTGTGTAAAGGGTAGTTGTTAAGCAGGGCAGTACGGCGGCTACAATGCGCCAGCCTGGAGGGGACAAGTGGCCGACTATCGCTTCGTGACCGTGTGGCAGTTGCGGGCGCCTCTCGGAGACGTTTGGCAAGCCATCGTCGCGAGCGAGAAGTGGCCGTTGTGGTGGAAGGGCGTAGTGCGGGTCGAGGAGTTGGCCGGAGGTGACGAGGCCGGCGTTGGCAGCAGGCGGCGCTATGTCTGGCGCAGCAAGCTGCCGTACACGCTGGCGTTCGACATGGAGACGACGGTCGTCGAGCCGATGAGCCGGCTGGAGGGCAGGGCGAGCGGCGAGCTGGAGGGTACCGGCGACTGGGAGTTCTCGGAGGCGGACGGCGTCACTACCGCGCGCTACACGTGGCAGGTCAGGACAACGCAGCGGTGGATGAACCTGTTAGCGCCTTTGCTGCGCCCCGCTTTCGCCTGGAACCATGATTACGTGATGAAGTCGGGCGCCGAAGGGTTGGCGCGGTTGTTGAATGCCGAGCTAATCGCGAAGTAGGAGGACGGTTATGAGACTCGTATCGTTCGAAGTGAAGACGCCACTGGGGTTGATGCGACGCATCGGGGCGCTGGCCGCGCGTGAGGAGCCGGGCGATTCGTCGCGAATCGTTGACCTGACGGCGGGTTATTCGATGCTGCTGCGCGAGGGCGGCGAGCCGCTGTGGCGCGAGATCGGCGAGGCGACCATGGCGCCGGACATGGTGTCGTTCCTCAAGGGCGGCGCCGGTTCGCGGACGCGGGCGCAGCAGGTGCTCGACTTCGCGGCGAAGGCGAAGGCTCCGGATGACGATGAAGCGGGACAGCTGGTCTACGCGCGCAACGAGGTGAAGCTGCTGGCGCCGGTGCCGCGGCCGACGACGCTGCATGACTTCTCGGTCTACCAGACGCACATGACGGCTCACGGACGGACCGAGAAGCTGCCGCAGTGGTACTTCTTCCCGCCCGGCTACAAAGGTAACCCGACGGCGGTCTACGGGCCGGATGACCCGATGCTGTGGCCCGATTACACAGAACGTCTGGACCCGGAGCTGGAGCCGGCGGTCTATGTCTGCAAGACGGGACGCAACATCTCGCCGGAGGAGGCGAAGGACTACATCGGCGGCTACACGATTTTCATCGACATGAGCGCGAGGGACATCCACGCGCGGGAGATGTTCGGGCCGTTCAAGTCGAAGGACTTCGGCAGCATCATGGGTCCGTGCATGGTGACGCCGGACGAGTTCGATGAGACCAACGCGCGTTGCGCCCTGCGCGTCAACGGCGAGACGTGGTGGGAAGGCAACACCGGCGAGAGCCGCAACTTCCTGCTCACGGACCTGGTGGCCTATGTGTCGGACGGTGAGACGCTGAACCCGGGTGATGCCATCGCCGCAGGCACGGTGGGCATGAGCTGCTCGATCGACACGGACCGCTGGGTGAAACCGGGCGACGTCGTCGAGCACTGGATCGAGGGCATCGGGACGATACGCACGACGGTGCAGCGTGAGAGCAACCCGAGGACGCACGTCCGCGACGGCATGACGGGCCGTCTGCCGGTGCCGGACGCCGCGAAGGAGTGGCTGACGAACCTGAAGCAGAACGCGCAGCTGCCGGGGCGGTAGGCGAGGCGTAGGTCTACCAGTCATCCTGCCTAGCAGAACACTTCACAATCAAGAACGCATGTGCTATAACGTCTCACGGGAGACCGGGTAACTCGGCGGGGATGCCCGGGACTCCCGCCAAACCATCGCCTGCACCCCGGCTTGAAGGCCAGGGCATCGGGAAAGGTCAGTGAGCACAGAGCTAGAAGCAGTCGCGGAGTTTCTAACCGGCAACCAGATGGCGGCGGCCACGCTGCCATGGCGGGCGCTGGGCAGCGAGGACCTGCTCGTTGTCAGGCGGTGGGCCGGCGAGGCGCTGGCGTTGCCGGCGGAACGGCGCCTGCTGCGCGAGCTGCGTCACATCATCCGCAGCGCTGAGCCGCCGGAGGACGAGCCGGCGGCAATGCTGATCCGGCCCGATCTACTGCGGACGCAGCGGCGGCGCGAGGCGGCGGCGCCGATTCCGGCTCGTCCGGCGCGGATGCTGCTCGTGCTTTGCCGGGACGCCTCGGACGCGACGGCACGTCGCGACTGCGCCGTCATTTCGCTGATGCTCCTGGCGGGACTGCGTCGCCAGGAGGTGGTCGGGCTGCGGCGCGACGACTACGACGACGCAGACGGACGTATCGAGGTCAAGACGCGGCGCGGCGGGCGTCGCTCGGTTCTGCTCGAGGGCGAGTGTCGCAGCGACCTCGAGTCGTGGCTGGCTGAGCGAGGCAGCGGCGGCGGGCCGTTGATCCTCGCCTACAACGCCTCGGGCGCGCCCGTGCCCCGCGGCATCGCGGGCTCAGCCGCGAACCGCATCCTGGCACGGCGCTGCGCCGAGGCGGGTATCGACGGACTGACGCCGACGTTGCTGCGGGGGCGGTTCGTCTGGAGCCTGCAGGCCGGGGTGAGGCAAGGCGGCGGGCAGCGCTGCCGCTACTACCTCGGCGAGGACGGGCAGCCGGGCTGGGCGCTGCCGTCGCTGGCGGCGGTGTAGGTGAATACGGAGCGTCGAAGGCTTCGCGTCCCTTCCGCCCGGCGAAGGGCAGGCCTGCGCCCCGCTATCGCTTGGGCTTGTTCGCTTTCCAGGAAGCTAATCATTCCGAGGGGACACCCCTCGGGCTCCCCGTGCAGGGGCAGCGCCCCCGCTACCCCTGCCGGCGTCCATGGGATACGGGATGATGGGAGGACGAGTCTGAATATCCCAGCTTCGCGTCCACGGCTGTTGTCATTTGCCTTGTCGTGTCGGAGGGGATAACCTCGCGGGTCGATTCATCGAGACAACTCAGTAAGCATCCTGTAACATAGCTTCGTCGCGCCCGCCGGAGCCGTCTTCTTCCCATCTGCCGGGACCTGTTTTGAACCTGCCTTTGCGCGGGGCCACCTGTCGTTGAAACGGCTGAAAGTAGTTCAGCGCCCCTTGTTGGGACGCCGAGGTTGGCATTGCGTAACCGTCTTTTGATCCATGTCGCGCACTACAAGGCGCGCTACGGCCTGGGCTTCGCGCTGATGATCGGGGCGTCGATCGTGGTCATGCTGCCGCCTATCGTCGTGCGTAAGGCGATCGACGCTATCGACGCGGGGACGACGCGTTGGCAGCTGGCGCAGTACGGCGGCATCATCCTGGCGCTGGCTCTAGTCGAAGGCGTGATGCGCTTTGTGTCGCGCATCCTGCTCTCCGGTACGTCGCGCCACGTCGAGTACGACCTGCGCAACGACCTGGCGCAGCACCTGATGACGCTGGACCAGGCGTATTACACGAGTGCCCACACGGGCGACCTCATGGCGCGCTGCACGAACGACATTCAGCGCGTGCGCGACCTCGCCGGCCCTGCGACGCTGGAGATCGGCCGCGCGATCACAATGATGATCATCGGCTTCATGTTCATGCTCAGCGTGGACGTGAAGATGGCGCTGATTGCGCTGGCCTACTTCCCGCTGATTGCGATCGTCATCACCAAATACCGGCAGGTCATGGAGGACAAGTACAAGGCCGTCTCCGACCAGTTCGGCGAGATATCGAATCACGTCCAGGAGAATATTTCCGGCATCCGGGCCGTGAAGGCCTACGCGCAGGAGGAGTCCCAGACGGCTGCGTTTGCGGTCGCCAACCGCGAGCTGATGCGCCGGACGATGTCGTGGGCGCTGTACATGGGCTCGTTTTGGCCGTTGATGACGCTGGCCGGCGGCGCCTCACTGGCGCTCGTCCTCTGGTTCGGCGGCCGCGACGTCATCGGTGGGCGGTTGAGCATCGGTGAGTTCGTCCAGTTCACAGCCTACCTGTTGATCCTGACGAACCCGCTGCAGTCGATAGGCTGGACGGCGTCGATGGCGCAGCAGGGGCTCGCGGCGCTGAGGCGGATCAACGAGGTCTTCGCGATTCAGCCTGCCATCGTCGACCCGGAATCGCCGGTACACCTCGATACCGTGCATGGTCATGTCGAGTTCTGCGACGTGACGTTTGGCTATAACGGTCAGCCTGTGCTGCAGGACGTGAACATCGATATACCGGCGGGGCGAACCGTGGCCATCGTCGGGTCGACGGGCGCGGGCAAGACGACGCTGGCGAACCTGCTGGTTCGCTTGTATGACCCGACATCCGGCTCCCTGCTGATTGACGGGGTGGACATCCGCGACCTGGCGTTAGCGGAGCTGCGCGAGATCGTGGGTTTCGTGCCGCAGGAGACGTTCCTGTTCTCGGACTCGCTGCGGGACAACGTGGCGTTGGCGCGGGACGACGCGACGAATGAGGAGGTCGACGAAGCGGCACAGACGTCGCGGCTGGCGAACGACCTGGGACAGCTGACGCACGGCCTCGACACCGTGCTCGGCGAGCGGGGCGTGACGCTCTCGGGTGGCCAGAGGCAGCGGACGGCGCTGGCGCGCGCTTTGGTCAAGGCGCCGCCGGTGGTCGTGCTGGACGATGCGCTTTCCCATGTTGATACGCACACGGAAGAGGAGATCCTGACAGAGCTGCGCGGCTGGGTGAAGGAGCGCACCACGATCATCATCGCGCACCGCACCTCGACGCTTTCTGCCGCCGAGTACATCATCGTGCTCGATCAAGGGGGCGTGGCGGAGACGGGGACGCACGACGAGCTGCTGGCGCATGGCGGCGTCTACGCCCGCCTCTACCGGCGTCAGCTCCTGGCCGAGCAGGTCGGTGAAGAGGACTCGGCGTGACGCTGGGCCACTGGGAAGAAGACGACCTCGACCTGCTCTCGGGGTACAGCGGGCGGGTGCTGGCGCGTCTGGGTGCTTATCTGAAGCCGTACCTGCCGTTGATCGTCGTGACGCTTGTTGCCGTCATCGTCGCCTCTCTGCTGCAGACGATCGGCCCGTTGATCGTGCGGAGGGCGGTGGACGATTACATCCAGGTCGGCAAGCAGGACGGCCTGGGAATGCTCGTCTTGGTGTACGTGGGCACGCTGGTTGGCGCTTTCGTGCTGTTCTTCATCCAGGCCGTGACGATTACCTACGTCAGCCAGCGCGTCATGATGGACATGCGCCTGCAGCTATTCGAACACATCGAGAAGATGTCGATCGCCTACTTCGACCGTAACCCGGTGGGTCGGCTCGTGACGCGACTGACCAACGACGTCTCGACGATCGAACAGGTCCTCTCGCAAGGCGTTGTCGAGGCCGTCTACAGCGTGCTGCTGCTGATCACGATCATCGGTGCGATGTTCTACCTCGATTGGCGGCTGGCACTGGCGATGCTGATCTTCGTGCCGGGGCTGGTCTACTTCGTGAGGCGCTTCGCGATCGCGCTGCGGGACACCTTCAGGCTGCAGCGGGCGTGGCTGGCGCGCGTCAACGCCTTCCTCAACGAGAACATCACGGGCATGGCGGTGGTGCAACTGTTCAACCGCCAGCGGCGCAACCTCGGCCGGTTCGATGACCGCAACCGCGGGCTGCTTGGCGCCAACCTGCAGGCCACGTTTTACTACGCGGCATTCGAGCCGACGGTTGTCGCCTTCAACGCTGTCACGACCGCCGCGATCATCTGGTACGGCGGCGGTCTCGCGCTCGATCAGGCCATGACGCTGGGGACCCTGATCGCGTTTCTGCAGTACATGCAGCGGTTCTACTGGCCGGTGCGTGACATCTCGGAGCGCTTCACCAACCTGCAGCAGGCCGTCGCATCCTGCGAGCGTATCTTCGGCGTGCTGGACGAGCCGGAGGAGATCATCGACGCCGCCGAGGCGCGGCCGCTGGGGCGCATCGAAGGGCGTGTCGAATTCCGCAACGTCTGGTTCGCGTATGACGAGGACAACTGGGTCCTGCGGGACGTCTCTTTCAACATCGAGCCGGGGGAGGCTGTCGCCATCGTGGGAGCGACGGGCGCCGGCAAGTCGACGATGATGAACCTCCTGAACCGCTTCTACGACGTGCAGCGCGGCGACATCATCGTGGACGGCGTGCCGGTGAGGGAGTTGCGGCAGCGCGAGTTGCGGCGGCAGGTCGGGATGGTGCTGCAGGATCCATTCATCTTCACGGACAGCGTGCTGGAGAACGTGCGGCTGCGCGATCAGTCGATCCCGCCAGCGCAGGTGGAGGCCGCGGCGCAGCAGGTGGGCGCCGACAGCTTCATCAGGCGTATGCCGCAGGGCTTCGAGAGCCATCTGGCGGAGCGCGGCGCCAACCTGTCGACGGGGCAGAAGCAGTTGATCTCGCTGGCGCGGGTGGCGGCGTTCGACCCCAAGATCGTGCTGGTGATGGACGAGGCCACGGCGAGCATCGATCCCGAGACGGAGGCGACGCTGCAGCGCAGCATGCGAAACGTGATGTCAGGCCGCACATCGATCATCATCGCGCACCGGCTCAATACGATCCGTCACGTCAACCGCATCCTGGTGCTGCAGCAAGGCGAGGTGGTCGAAGAGGGGACGCACGCGGAGCTGCTGGCGCGGGGCGGCACTTACGCCAGCCTGTACGAGTTGCAGTACAAGGACCAGGATGTCAGCGCCGCGGGCGGGAGCTAGTCGCCCCCGGCGGGCAGGCAGCGAGCAGCATCTCCCAGTTGTCTGCCACCGCGTCGATGGCGCGCTCGCGGCCGAAGTTCCAGGATCGTGCCTCGTTCGTCTCGGCGGGCCAACGCTGGAGGAGGCCCGCTGCAACGGCGCATGCGTCCTCGGACGCGAGGCGATCGAGGTGGCTGATGAGTGTGGGCACGGCGTCGGCGCTGAGGGACAGCGCATGCTCAGCGTCGAACGTCTTCCCTGACGAGAGGCGGTGGGTGTTACTTGCCGCGATAAAGCCATCCGGGTTGAGCATATTCACGACGACCAGCGCCACAATGGCGGTGATTAACGCCCCCGCCGCAAAGTCGTCGCGGCGATCGCGGCCGATCGTCGCGAGGAACCAGGCAAACACAGCGGCGAACCAGAACAGCGCGACGGCGACGTAAAGCCTCGTCTCTGTGAGTCCGAATGCTTCTTCGTAGATGCGGAGGCGTTGGAGGGCTGAAGCCATGATCACGAAGAGCAGCGCGATGAGAATGGCAGCGAGGCCGCGGAAGACGAGGCCGGCATTGGGCGTGCGCGTTCGGGCCCAGTCCAGGGCAAGGAGCACCGGCAATAACAGCGCGGCCACGGCGACGAGCTCGAAGAAGCCGCGTCGTGCGTACTGCGCGTATGTGAGATCGACCGACTTCAGCACGACGTCCTCGCCGCCAAAGAGATAGCGCAGCTGCACAAGGACGAATGCCGTGAAGAGGACGGCGAGCGAACCGAGGACGATCGCGTTCTCAGCCGTGCGGACACGCCACGATTCTCCGAGGACGAGGAGCTCGGCCGGCTTCGCTTCGACTGCGAGGAAGCCCCAAAAGGCACCAGCGCTAAGCCAACTGACCACGGCGATGAGTAACAGATGCCGCGCGATCGCGGCAACGTCGATCGATGCCAGCTTTGTGACTTCGGCCTCGATGACGGCGTCCGCCGCGATGAAGAGACCTCCGAAGATGGCAAGAAGGATGGACGCGATCAACGCCGCCCGGGCGAAGTACTGCAGGTCGCGTGATTGAAAGCGCTTGGCCTGGTCTTGCCAGCATTTCATCATGGCGATCGCCACCGCGCCGGCGGTCAGTTCGAATGCGCCGAGGACGGCGGTTTCGAAGCCTCGCAGCGGGCTCAAGCGACGCAGACCGATCCCGGGCGGAAGAGCGACCGCGAGGATCAATAGCGCGGCGGCGGCGAGCAGGTTGAAGGCCTGCAATGTGTCTGAGGCGCGCCAGACCACCATCGCCGAAAGCAGCAGCGATCCGCCCAGGCACGCGACCGGAAGTGGACGGACGGGCAAGCCAAGGCGCCGCCGCATCACGAGCAAGCTGCCGATCATCGCCCCGTTCCAGACGAGAACGTTGACACCCGCCCGGGAGCCAAAGAACAGCCGGTCGGCGAGGACGCCCAGCGTCAGCGCGAGGATTGCGACGGCCACGCCGGTGGCTGCCTCCAAGTGCCGCGCTTCTCGGAACGTGGAATCGAGGTTAGGGAAAGCAGCGCCGCTGAGCGCGGGCGGGGAATCGCCGTTTACTGGCATAGCGGTGGCCATCAGCGAGTGATGCCGTGAATGCACAAAGTACTTGTCATTGCAGAGTTCACCTCAAAAAAAAGAGACGGGTCAAGACCGAGGGACGGATCGGATCAGGTTCTCCATGTGACGTAGATAGCGCTCGAGGGCCAGCCTGCCATCCTCCGTCAGGGCGTATTCAGTGCGCGGCATTCGTCCCTCGAAGCGCTTGGTTGACGTGATGTAGGCAGCGTCCTCTAGCTTGCGGGCGTGCGCGCTGAGGTTGCCGTCGGTTACGCCGAGGATGGACTTCAGTTCGGTGAAAGTGATGCGGTCGCGGACCGCCAGGGCGCTGACGATGCCGAGGCGCGTCCGTTCGTGAACCAGCGTTTCGATTTCCGACGCCACGCCGGGAGGCTTTTGCGCCGTGGTATCGCGAGCGGCGCCGCCCGGACGATGACGGCGGCGAAGCTTCGTCTCGTGGTCAGCCACCGTAATCTCTCGCGATGATGAGCCCGAAGACGATATGCAGGCCGCCGAAACCCGCCGCCAGAAGCCAGTTGCCCCATATCGGCGGGCCGAGGAGAGCTATAGCACCGAGAGCGAAGAGACAACAACCCTGGATGGGCAGAATACGGACCGAGAAGGTACCGCCGGCGATCACGGCGGCGCCGTAAAGCAGCAGCCAGGCGCCGGGCAGGGCATCCGTCATGCCTTCCTGCCAAAGGACGATGGTCAGCAAGCCGCCGGCGAGGAGGGTGGGCATGAAACTGAGAAAGAACCTTTTCGCGGGCTCAGCGAGCAGTCTCGAAAGGTCTCCCTGCGCTTTCTGGAGCGTTGCGACGGCGCCGATGGAGGCCGCAATGACGGCTTCGAGCAGCCACACGACGACCCAGGCATCGGGGGTGGTCTGGAGGGAAGCGATCAGCGCCGCGAAGAGAGCGGTCACGCCGACGATCACCTTGCCCCTGCCCGGCACGTCGGTGAAGCGGGCCGAGTGCTCCATGGCGCTGCGGATGAAGTGCAGGTTCTCCTCGGCGCGTTCACGGTGGTGAACGCTATGCCGGTGGTGGTCGACCCGGTTACGGTGCTTGAGCATGCGAGGATTCTAACGATCTTCAATGCATTGTCAAGTACTTTGTGAAATGGAGTTAGTCAGGAATGCGTGGTGGGGAAGCTATACTGACGCGCGTCAGAGGTAAAGCAGACAGGGGGCCGTCTTGAAGATTGGGATGCAGCTGCACGCGGACCGTGGTTACGACGCGGTGGTCGAGGAAGCGCGGCGTGCAGACGAGCAAGGATTCGACTCCGTCTGGTTGTCCGACCACATCATGGCGACGAACGGCCAGCACAAGGCGGACGGGCCGCTGGACCTCTTCATGCTGATGACGGCGATCGCGGCGGTGACACAGCGCACGCGCCTCGCGTGGGCCAGCCTCAACCTGACGCTGCGGCCGCCGCTGCTGTTCGCCAAGATGCTGACGACGCTGGACGTGATTAGCCACGGCCGCGTGATCTGTAGCTTCGGATCCGGCTGGAACAAGGACGAATGGACCGTCTACAACCTGCCTCTAATCGACGACCACGATGAGCGCGCCGAGTATGCTCGTGAGCTGATCGTGCTGTTCAAGCAGCTGTGGACGCACCCGGCGCCGGAGGTCACCAACTTCGCAGGCAAGTTCATCAAAGTCGAAGGCCTTCCGTTCAACCCGGAGCCGGTGCAGAAGCCGCATCCGCCAATCTGGATCGGCGGCGAATCCGAAGCGACACTGACGACCGCGAAGCAGCTTTGCGACGGCTGGATGGCGCTCAGCGCGGGAGGAAACCGCGAGAAGCTTGCCGAGTTGACGGGTGCGCCTGATTGGCCCTCAAGGCCGATGACGATCGTCAAAGGTGGACGAATCGTCGTGCGGCAGGCCCGGGACGATGCGCTGCGGGTGGCGGAGGCGGAGTATGAGGCAGCGAAGGCCGTCACGCCGCAGTTCGTCGCGCCGACGTTTGCCGAATTCCTCGAGCGAGAGATCGTCGGGACCGCTGATGAGTGCCTGGCCCGAATCGCGGAGATCGAGTCGTGGGGCGTCAACTACCTGCGGCTGAATTTCCCGAGCATCGAGTCGCAAGACGCGGTGGCGCGACTGCTCTTACCCGATCTGGATAAGGCCAAGCAGGCCGCCGCCAGTCGCTAGGCCGCGATGCTCCTCACCGTCCTGAGGCGCTTGCTGCCCAAGGGCGCCGACCCGGAGTCCGCTCGCCTGGTGCTCGCGCGCGGCCTGCGCGGCTTCGCGGACGGAATGGTCAGCGTCCTCCTGGCCAGCTATTTACTCGACCTTGGCTTCTCGCCTGGCGAGGTCGGCATACTAGTAACGGGAACGCTCCTCGGATCTGCTGCACTCACGCTCGGCGTCGGCATGTTTGGTCAGGCCGCGGCTCCGCGCACGATTCTCCTGGGCGCATCAGGCCTGATGCTGGCCACGGGCCTGGGTTTCGCGAGCTTTGGCGATTTCTGGCCGCTGCTGCTGGTTGCGGTGGCCGGGACGCTCAATCCCTCTAACGGAGACGTCAGCGTCTTTCTGCCGACGGAGCAGGCCATCCTGAGCGGGTTTGCCACGGGCCAGACACGCACGGCTCTGTTCGCTCGCTACAACCTGGCGGGTACCTTCTGCGCCGCGTTCGGCGCGCTGTGCGCCGGCGTCCCGGTCGCGATCGCGAAGTGGCAGGATTGGGACCTCGTAGACGCTCAGCGTTCGGGCTTCGTGCTGTACGCGGTCGTTGCCCTGACCGTGGCGCTGATATACCGGGGCCTTCCCCGCATAGAGGCTGCGCTGCGCGCCCGGGCCGCACCGCTGGCCAAGTCGCGGAGCGTGGTGCTACGGCTGACGGCGCTCTTTTGCATCGATTCGTTCGGCGGCGGCTTCGCGGTGCAGTCTCTGCTGGCGCTGTGGCTGTTCAAGCGATTTGAGATGTCGGTGGAGACGGCCGGCGCGATCTTCTTCGCTGCGGGCCTCCTGGCGGCGTTCTCGCAGCTGGTCTCGGCGTGGCTGGCGGAGCGCATCGGCTTGATCCGGACGATGGTCTACACGCACCTGCCATCGAACGTGTTTCTGATCATCGCGGCGTTGATGCCCAGCGCGCCGCTGGCGGTCGGGTTCCTGCTGTTGCGCACCTCGATGTCGCAGATGGACGTGCCGGCGCGTCAGTCGTACGTGATGTCGGTTGTGCCGCCGGAAGAACGGGCCGCTGCCGCCAGTGTGACGAATGTACCGCGCGCGCTTGCCGCGGCGCTATCGCCGGCGCTCGCAGGGTACCTGCTGACGCAGACCACGTTTGGTTGGCCGCTAATCCTGGCCGGCAGCGCGAAAATCGTTTATGACCTGCTATTGCTGGCACAGTTCCGGAGCAGGCCGCCACAAGAAGAAGGCGTGAAAGCTTTGGAGGCGGCGCGCTAGGCGATATGGCGCAATCGATAGCCGACGCCGCTCAGGGCCTCGATGGCCAGCGCGTTGGCGTCGCCGAACTTCTGACGCATGCGGCTGATGCAGACGCGGAGAACGTGGTGCGAGCCGATGTAGTCGGCGCCCCAAACCTTTTCGAGAATCTGATCGTGTGTCAGGACACGGTTCTGGTTGCTCAGCAGGTATACGAGGAGGTTGAACTCCGTGCGTGTGAGGCTGACTTCCTCGCCATTGCAGTGGACGGTGTGTTGGGTCACATCGACCGCGACCTCGCCGGCGACGAGAATGCCGGACTCGGGCACGATTTCGGGTCCGGTCCGGCGCAGAATGGCGCGAACCCGCGCCAGCAGCTCCTTGGTGCCGAAAGGCTTGCGGATGTAGTCGTCCGCGCCCATCTCCAGGGCAGCCGCGGCGTCGCCCTCGTCCTCCATTCCGGTGAGCATAATGATAGGTATCCGCGACTCGGCCCGGATCTCGCGGCACACGGTCAGGCCGTCGATTTCCGGCATTTTGACGTCCAGGATGACGAGGTCCGGCTCTTCTGCGGCAAAGGCGATCAACGCCTCTGCTCCGTTGGCACAGGAAACGACCAGGAAGTCGTTCAGCTCCAGGGTGCGACTGACAATCGTGCGAATCGCCGGATCGTCGTCAGCCGCGAGAATGAGGGTTCGTGCTCTCTCTTTTCCTAAACCGGCTTCGGGATCAACTAACATCCGTACCTCAAAGCTGGGACAGGAACGCTTCTAGCTTGTTCACAAGCTCGCGTGCTCCAATGGGTTTGGCGATGAAACCCATGGCGCCCATGTCCGCGGCGCGCTTTCTAGTGGGGGCGTCGGTGTAGGCAGAGAAGACCACGACCGGCGGTCTGGCATCTGTTGCGTCCCCAATCTCTCGAAGGACATCCCAACCCTGGATCCCGGGTAGGTTCAGGTCCAGCAGGACGAGGTCCACCTGAGACTCCCCTGAGAGTATCGAGAGGCCCTCTTCGCCCTTTGAAGCGGTGACGATATCGGCACCCTCAAGACGGGCGACCGTACTTACGAACGCCTGGATGTCAGCGTTATCCTCGACCAGGAGGAGTCTCTTCCCCTGCAAACCATCTGGCATGCGATTGCTTACCCCCCACTCAGGGTGACGTGCAAAGGTCACGCGATGGTCTCGCGAGAAGGCGGACTGTAACAATTTTGTCTCAGTGGGCGCGCTGATCAGCGTGGAGACTGAGCCGGAGTCCCAGAGAGGGGACAGCGTCATCACGTTGCCGCAGTCTAGCGATTCTTCGCTCAAGGCGAGTCCTTCGCTACCGACGCTCACGCGATCAACCCTTCGCCCAGAACTTTGCTGACGCCGGGGGTTGTGGTGATGGATTGTGTGGTCCGGCGATCGCTCATGAACTGTAGGGAGCCACGTCGTGGCGAGGGATGTCAGTCACACACACATACTCACAGGCTTTCAGTCACACACAGCTTACGAATTCAGGATACATGCCTTTCGATTATTTCTCAACTCAATGAATTATAGATGCAGATGATAAATATCTAAAGAACGCGGATAAATTCAAGCGGCCCTAAGGTCGTCCTGCTCGGCCAGCATGTCTCGCAAGCGGCCCAGTGCCCGTGTCTGCAGCTGCGATACGCGGGACTCCGAAATACCGAGATCATCCGCGACGGTGCTGTGCTTCTGACGCAGCCAGAAGATACGGTGGATGATCTCGCGGTCGCGCGGCATGAGACGCGCGACGTGACCGCGTAACTCCTGCTCTAGAACGGTCTGAATCGCCCGTTCTTCGGGCGAGTCCTCGTCATCGGCGAACTCGTGATGCAATCCCTCCGTCTGCATGTCCAGAGAGGTTAGGCGCAATGAACGCATGCGCATCACCTCGCTCGCTTTCGCGGGAGAGAGGCGGAGTTTGCGCGCGACTTCGGTTTGAGTCGGCTCGCGTCCAGCCTTCGCTGCCAGGTGGTCCGAGAGCAAGGTGACCTTGGCGATCTTTTCCGCCATCGGCCGCGAAAGGGGCCTGGCCCGGCGCAATGAGTCCAACATTGCGCCGCGGATTCGAGTGGTCGCGAAGGTCGAGAACTTTACGCCACGGCCTTCATCGAACTTCTTCGATGCCTGGACGAGACCAACGTAGCCTTCGCTGATCAGGTCTTCCAGGGAGATCCTTGAGTTTTGCGACGCGTATTGACGCGCCAGATGGTGTACGAGCGTTACGCAGCCTTGTACCAACTCCTCAGGTGTCGACATGTTTGCCCTCCATGCCTTACCCAGCTTGCCCCGCCAGATAAGTTTTATGAGGACAGTTTGGATTCCAACGGTAACGAAGGAGTCTCTAAATCATGAAACCAGATCACGTTTCCATAACCATGAAGTCACATTATGGTTACCAAGCGATCTCGTTTACGTAACGGACAAGGTTCGAATCGGAGTCCAGTCCCGCTCACGCGAAGCGGACCGCGGACCGGTTGGTCAGTCCGGGACCCGCAGGGTGATCGTGCCGTTCGTGCCGTCGACCATGATGGTCGAGCCGTCCTGGATGCGTGATGTGGCGACGCCTGTGCCGACGACGCAGGGAATGGCGTACTCGCGCGCGCAGATGGCGGAGTGCGAGAGCAGGCCACCGACGTCGGTCACGACGGCGCCGGCGATGGCGAAGAGCGGTGTCCACGGCGGCGCCGTATTGCGGCAGACGAGGATCTCGCCCGCCTCGAGGGCGCTGCTTTCGCTCAGCGAACGAATGACGCGAGCGCGGCCGGTCAAGACTCCCTGACTGGCGCCGACGCCTTTGATCACATCGCTTTCGTCTTGCTCCGGCTCCAGACCGAAGAAGAAGCGGTGGACTATCTGCGAAATGCGAGGACGGTCACCGATCACCAGCGGCTTGCCGACTGAAAGTGGCGGGCTAAGTTTTTCCCAGCGCGTGTGCTCGGCTCGGCGCGACGCCACGAGCTGGGATGAGGCCTTTGGTTGGTGTGCCCGGTTGCGAAGCTCGGCCAGCGTCAGGTAGAAGACGTCATCGGGCTGCTTGAGGGCGTCCATCTCGACGAGCTTCCTGCCCAGGGCCAGCACGGGTACGCGGACGCTGCCGATGGCGATCAGCTGCCAGAGGGCGCGTTCCTCGCTGACATGGACGTAGGGTTGGGCTGCGGCGAGGAGCGTTTGGAACTCCGTCTGTTTCGCCTTCGGCAGGCGAGACTTGATCTCGGCCGCCATTGCCTTGCGCTGCTCGACGGACCGCCGCATGGCTTCGGCCGGTGAGTGCTCCGGGTCGTGCAGGTAGCGGCCGATCAGGTACAGCGGCGTCTGCGGCTCTTCGATCCACGTGGGCAGGTGGGCCAGGCACCACTCTTCCGCCCGCCAGCCGTAGGCTTCGAGGAAGGCGTTGAACCTCGCCATGAACTCCTCGCCGCCTGGCGCGCCCGGGATGGCATCGAAATTCCGATCACGCATGGCCACGGCTACCGCGGGTATCGTGCCGGCGAATTCGGCGAGCTCACCAAGGCCGACGCCCGCGGCGATGCTGTCATTCGCGAATCCTTGAAGCAGGGTCGTTACCATCATGGGGCCGTCGGGGCCGATTTCGCGGTCGCAGAAGTCGGCCAACGCCATGCCCGGGCCCATGACGGCGCTGGCGACGACAGTGGGGTAGCTGAACGCCTCGGCGGACTCCTGGAAGACGGTTGGCAACAGATCGACGATCTCGGAGGCTGACATCGAGTCGTAGTTGCGGCCTCGGATGCGGGCGCAGATTTCCTTGACGAGCGGGAGGTACTTCTCGCTCCAGATCACCGTGGCTCCGCGCTCGATCACCTCTTGGGGCGTTGGCGGCGGTGCGAAGTCCTTGAAGTAGGCGTAGCCGTTGACGAAGACGCAGGGCGTGGCCCAGGAGCTGGCGACGACTTCGGTATACAGGTCCTGCGTTAGAGGCGTCAGCGGATGCGTGAAGTGAATGCGGTCGATGGCCCAAATCGACTCGGCATCGCGCGGGTCGTCCCAGGTGACGTTGAAGGCATCGTCAAAGCGGCTTACCAAGTGAAGTCCTCCGGCGTCGTGCTCGCAGGCCGGGCTACCAAGCAGCAAGGCGTGCAGCGCGGATCATACCGCCGCCGCCCGGCTGGAAGAAGCCGGCACGCAGGTGGGCACGTGGCCTGAGGAGTCGCCGGCGTAGCGTTACTTCACGCTGTGCGGGTGCTGCTCGTAGTGCTGGCGCAGAAGGTCTTTACCGTAGTCGTTGCCGTTCGGGATGCGCACGATTGTGTGGATGTGATGCCGCGTCGGCACGTCGAACTCCAGCGCGACGCCGGGCTGGTGATCGAACTCGATCAGGATCACCGGGCTGTGGATACGGTAGTAGAAGACGGAGTCGTGCTCCGTGCCGCCGATCCAGCTGAGGTAGGTCTCGTCCAGGTGCGCGGCGATATCGTCCATCCAGACGTCGGCGTGGTCCGTGCGTAGACGGCCCACGTAGGCTTCGATGACCGACGTGGCGAGCTCCTTCTGGCCGGGTGAGAACGAATCGAGTCTGACGCCTTCGCGGGCGATGTCGTAGTTGTCGCGGAAGGCGCCGACGATGACCTCGCGCGGCATATCGCCCATCAGGATTGCCTTGTTGCGCTGTGCTTCATCGAGCGACTGGATCAAGGCCACGCCGCGGTCCTGCTCGGCGTCGAATACGCGTGTGCCCGCGTACTTGCCGGCTGTGGCGATCACGGGTTCCGAGCCGTAGAACAGCGGCGACATCACGACCTGGTCGCCCATGACGAAGCAATTGATCGTCAGGTGGTGCCCGTCCACCTGCCAGCCCCATGGCTCCGTGTCTGACGGCTCACCCATGACGCTGAACCAGTAGAGCAGGTCGCTGAACTCGAGGTTGCGGCCCGTGATCTCGCGGATCGTCTCATTCAGACGCATGATTCCTATCGACGTGTCGAAGCCGGCTTTGCTCAGGGTGGCGCGCATCAGGTCTAGCGCCTTCTCGCGCTGCGGCTCCGTCATCTGCTCCATGCAGACGCCGTGGCGCATGAGGAACATGTGGACGTTGCTCCAGCGCTGCCACGACTCGGACTCTACGGGGAAAGTGGCTTCTCCACGCTGATCAGCCGTCAAGGAAGCGAGGAAGGCGTCCGCGGCAGCCTTGATCGGCGCCGTGGACACGCCGGTCGACTTCACGGGGAAGAGGCCTGGTGTGATCTTGCCGTTCTCGGTCACACCGACGTAGGGCGCGGCGGTCGCAGCCAGGCCGTCGTCGCGCATGCCCCTGGTTCGCTCGTTCTGGATCGAAGACAGGTCGCGGGCCGAAACCTCGGGCTTTACGCGAACGGGCAGTCCTTCAAACGTGGTCGTCATGGCAGCCTCCCCTGGCTCCGTTTAGCTCTTTTCCGTAGTGCTTAGCGTTGATCAGCGCGAAAGGCAGCGCAAGAGGATGCTGGCGGGCCAGCGCGTCGAGTGCAAGAATGAGGCGCCTCGCCCCTCATAGCTTCGAATCAGGAGACCTCATGCGAGCCATCGACATTCACACCCACGTGCCGAACCCGCCCGGCAGCGGTAACAACGCGACGCAGCAGCAGATGTCGCGCTACTTCGGCACCGACCAGCGCGGGACGATCGAGGAGATGGTCGAGCGGTTCGAGAAGCTCGACATCTTCGCGGTGATCTTCGGTGTCGATGCCGAGACGACGAGCGGTAGCCCCTACATTGGCAACGACTACACCGCTGAAATCGTGAATCGGTATCCCGAGCGCTTCCTGGGCTTCGCCTCGGTCGACCCCCACAAGGGCAAGGCCGCGGTGTTTGAAATGGAGCGGTCGGTCAAGGAGCTGGGGCTGCGCGGCCTCAAGCTACACCCAATCAGCCAGGCCTTCTTTCCCAACGACACACGCTTCTATCCGCTATGGGCGAAGTGCCAGGAACTGGGCGTGCCGGTGCTGTTCCACAGCGGTCAGACGGCGGTCGGCGCCGGGCTGCCGGGCGGCGGCGGACTGAAGATCAAGTACGCGCAGCCGATCCACATGGACGACGTGGCAGCCGACTTTCCGGAGCTGAACATCATCATGGCGCACCCCGGCGTGCCGTGGCAGGAAGAGCAGCTCTCGATCGCGCTTCACAAGCCCAACGTCTATATAGACCTCTCGGGCTGGTCGCCGAAGTACTTCCGGCCCATCCTGGTGCAGTACGCCAACAGCCTGCTGCAGAACAAGGTGCTGTTCGGCTCCGACTTTCCGGCGCTGACGCCGGAGCGCTGGCTGCAGGACTTCGAGGGGCTGGAGCTGAAGCCGGAGGTGCGTCAGAAGATCCTGCTGGAGAACGCCGCGAAGTTGCTAGGGATTGAACCTTAAGAAGCAGAGAGTAAGGAGAAACTTGTGACTCAAGCACGGACATGGCGCGAAGACTTCCCCAAGCTCAGCGAGATGACGCAGGACATGCTCTTTGGCGACGTCTGGGAGACCCCGGGCCTCTCGAAGCGCGACCGCAGCGTCGTGACGGTTGCGGTCAACACCGCCCTGTATCGCACGGAGCAGTTGCGGTCGCACATCAATCGCGCCCTCGACAACGGCGTCACCAAGGAAGAGATCGTGCAGATCATCACGCACGTGACCTTCTACGCCGGCTGGCCCACAGGTGTAAATGGCGCGGCCGTCGCGTCTGAGGTGTTCCAGTCGCGTAATCTCTAGGCACGAAGCCGCGTTTACGCTGAGAAGCGTATAATTGATCACACACCTGACGAGATTAAAGGAGTTCAGTCATGCTTAGCGCCCAAGATAACGACATCCTTTGTCGAGTTGGTCCCGGCACGCCGATGGGCACGCTGTTCCGAAACTACTGGATCCCGGCGATCCGCTCAGACGAGCTGCCGTCGCCTGACTGCCCTCCGGTCCGGATCAAGTTGCTCGGCGAGGAGTTGATCAGCTTCCGGACCACTTCCGGGGATGTCGGCCTCGTGCCAAATGCCTGCCCTCACCGCGGCGCATCGCTATTCTTCGGCCGTAATGAAGAGGAAGGCCTGCGCTGCGTTTACCACGGCTGGAAGTTCGACGTCACGGGCGCCTGTGTGGACATGCCGTCCGAGCCGGCCGAATCGAACTTCAAGAACAAGGTCCACGCCAAGGCTTATTCGACGCACGAGCGTAATGGCATCATCTGGGCCTACATGGGGACGCGAGAGGTCCCGCCGCCACTGCCTGACATGGAGGCGAATCTCCTCAACACCGACCCGGAGAAGATCCGTGTCATGCACCGTCCGTGCAACTGGATGCAGGGCATCGAAGGCGAGATGGACACGATCCATGCGGCCTTTCTGCACTGGGGCTTCGACGAGCCGGGCGAGCCGGGTAGCTTCAGCTACTACCACTTCAAGAACCGCCGCGGCGCGCACTTCACGGCGAAAGAGACTGACTTCGGCACGGCGTACGGCTGCTACCGCGAGGCCGAAGAAGACACGTACTATTGGCGCATCGGTCTGGTGTTGTTCCCGTTCTTCGCGATGCAGGCCCAGAGCCCAATGGTGTCTGAGATCAAGATGAACGCCTACGTGCCGATGGACGATGACCACACTCTGCAGTGGGAGATATTTGTCAGCATCCCGGAGAACGAGCGGCGCCGTAACATGCGCTTCCCGATCAATCGCACGTCGGAGCCGATGCAGTCGTCGCTGGGCGCGGTGTACATTCCTCAAACGACCGACTGGCACGGCCGGTTCAACATCGACCAGAACGCCGGGAACGATTACAAGATCGACCGCGAGGCGCAGAAGTCCAAGGCGAGCTACACCGGCATCCCGGGCATCCGCCAGCAGGACATGGCAGTCACCGAGAGCATGGGCACGATCTACAACCGCACACGCGAGCACCTCGGGACGTCAGACTCGATGATCATCCGGTCGCGCCGGCGCTGGATCGCGATGGCGAACGAGGTGTTCGAGAAGGGCATCGTGCCGCCTGGCGTCGACAACCCGGACATGTACCGTCAGCGCTCGGGTGAGGTCATCCTGCCTCGGAGCGTCGACTGGTGGGACGGTACAAAACACCTGCGCGAGCAGTGGGCCGTGCCGGAGGCTATCGAGACGCCGGTTTCGGGCGGCGGCGCTTAGGCGTCGCGAACGTCTGCAGGAGCAGCCGAGCCGTGGCAAACGCTACGGCTCGTTTCTATGACGGTGGTAGCGGGGTCAGGCGAGACGAGCTTCGGCGGTCGCCAGGAGGGCTTCGAAGTCCGTCCCATCTTCGCCGAAGGATGCGGTCCCGACTTGCGGTGAGTAGTCTTCAAGGAAGGCTCGGATGCGCGCGGCGACCACTTCGGCGCCCTCGAATGGCGTGTGCGGCAAGCAAATGACGTAGTCCCCGGTGCCGAGCATCCCCGCCGTGTCGATGGTACGTAGTTGCGTGGAGACGTAGGTATACAGCGAACGGGCAGCGCGCCGCGAGATCGATGGGATTCGGATGAGCAAGAGAGAAGTCTCGACTTTATAGCGCAGGGAGCGATAGAGCTCCTGCACGACCCGCTCCTCGAAGTAGGCACGCTGGTACCAGGGTGAGCCTTCGAGCCAGTGCTCTTGAAGGGCGTCCTTCTGATCTGGAATTCGGGGTTCTACTGCCATGGTCAACTCGCCTGCGGCCAAGGCCAACGCCGCCGCTTCGAAAGGTCGCGAATGCGTGTGATCTGGCTTTGGATTCGGGATCGATCGCTCGCCAGGCTGTTATGCGCGGGTGGTAAGTCGAAGGCGTCGTTGCCGTCCGTCATGCCGGTGAGGCCTGGTTCAGTGCGTTCTTTGCGTGAGCTCATGACGCGCCACATGGAAGCCAGCTCATTCTGGGTGTGCGCCAGTGCTTGACGGGCCGTCTCCAGCTCCTGTTGCAGCTCCAGAGATTGGTTCTGCAGGCCCACCAGATCCAGTTGGGCTTCGCGGCGGTGGAAATGGGCGAGGCTAAGTTCGTGTCGCAGCTGCTGTGCTTCGGACGCGGCTGCGGCGAGGTCGCTCTTGGCGGCCTTGAGCTCGTCCCAGAGCCCGACGAGGTTAGGCGGCATGCCCTCCCGGGCGGCGCCGGATGGCAGACAAGCATGAATCCGCAGGCGTCCGCGTTCGTCGTGGAAGGCGTTGATCTTGCCCGCCTTGATGCGGCGGCGAACGCTCTCAACGGAGGTGCCGAGCAACACGGCCGCTTCCGGCAGTGTCAGCTCCGGACCGCGGCCCTCCTCGACGATGCGTCGCCAGACAGCGAGGAGGACAGCCTCCGCCTCTGGAGGCAGGTCTTCTGAACGTTCGTCCTGATTCAGAATTAGTTCCCTCTAATCGCGAGTCTTTGCCAGATAATCGACATATTGCTTGCGAATCTGATGCGTAATAGGCGAATTCGTCCATTTCGTGCTGGTTTGATTAGCAGCGAAGTACGTCAGGCCGCCGGCGTGGATCCGCGCCGCGAGCTCCGGGCGTGGTAACCACTAGCCACCTTCGAGGTGTACCAGCCAACTGAGGTAAACGCTGATGCAGGCGATCATTGCGACCAGTCCTGCGTCCCTCGCTCGACCTCCATCCGGGTCCAGCAGGGTCAGGATGAGAAGGCCCCCTACGAGGCCTCCCAGAATGGCCGCTTTCCGCATGTGTAGTTCCCCCCTTGCTCGTATTCGGACGGTCGCTTGGTTCCGGCTCAAGCGCCAAAGCGTCCTTTGATGAGACGAACGTCACATGTGAAAACCTGCGCGAACGGGGAGCGTGGAGTTAGAAATGTTCCCGGGAGCACGAACAGGGGGAAGGGTGCGCCCGGGAACACGGGAGAGGAAAGCCAGCTTTTCTCTGTGTCTCGCCTGGTCACGTGGTTTGGGAGCCGGACTCTTGAACTCCTGTAGTCTCCTCCTGGTCTGGTCTGGTCCGGGACTCTCCCTTCACGAGAGTAGACGAGGGTTTCGAAGGAAAACTTGCGTCTATTGATTCATCAAGTCGTTCTATTGTTTGCTGCAAGGCCTGCTTTTCCGGCGATGGGTGGTCGATTCATTCAGCCGAGGGCAGCTACAAACGTCAAAGTGGGACGATGACTATTCCTGACTCCGCCAGAGACGACGAAATCGTGGCTGCGGCCATCAGCGGGAACGACGAGGCGTTTTCCACGCTCTATGACCTCCTCTCAGGTCGCGTTTTCAACCTTGTGCTTCGCTCTGTTCACGAGCGAGCCACCGCCGAAGACATCTGCCAAGAAATCTGGCTAAAAGCTCACCGCGAGATTCGTTCCCTGAAGTCACCTCAGGCGCTGCGCACCTGGCTATTCCGCCTGGCCTCGCGAGCCTGCATCGACTACTCGCGCTCAAAGGCGTGTCGAGAGCGCCAAAGTCCGGAAGTCAGCGAGGAGATGCTCAACTCGCCCGCGGACGAGCCGGAGGTGGTGGCGATGCGTAAAGGTGAGCTTCGCCTCATGTGGGAGGTGCTTGCCGCGCTGCCCGCGCGCCAGAGCATGGCGCTCTACTTGAAGCAGGTTGATGGCTGCACCTACGACGAAATAGGGCGCATCCTCGGCTGCCCAAAGTCGGCCGTCGAGACACTTCTGTTCCGCGCTCGGCACGGCCTGGTCCGTATGCATGAGCGCTTTCAAGCCGATCCGAAAGCCAACTGCAAGATGATCGGCGTCACAATGTCGGTGGTATTGGATCAGGAAGGGACGGCGATCCAGCAGCGCGCCGTTGAAATGCACCTTGCCGACTGCAAACCGTGTCGAGAAGAGCTGACTGGCATGAAGCGCGGCGTCGCCGGATACGCCGTGCTACCAATGCTGCCGGTTGGCGGTCAGGCGCTCTCTATCGCGCTCGCCGGTGGCACTGCGGGCACCGGACTCGGCTTTGGTATCGCCCGGATAGTCGGGATGCTGCTGGTGAACGGGAAGGCTTCCGGTTTGGTTGCCTTGACGGTTGGTGCTATCACCGTGACGTCAGCGGGCGCCGCAGCAGGGCTGACACCTTCCCCGCTGGACGCCTTCGACGCTATGAGAGAAGTCAGTACGGTTGCGCGCGACGGCGCGATAGGTAGCAATGAGAGCGACACGCCGGCAGGTCTCCCGGCGGCGGATACCGTGGCTCGACCGCCGCCGCAGGCACCGATTCAGCCGTTGCCGGCGGCTCCTGTTGTGCAGGCGGGCCAGAGCGCCCCTGCCGCGCTCCCGCCGGCCAGCCAACTTGACGCAACCGCGGCGTTAAGCGGCCTGCCTGGCCTTCTGCAAGGGGCGAGCAACGGCGCCTTGGCCAGTGTCGGCCCCCTGCTGGCGTTCGTGGATGAGACGTTGGCGGGCGTTCTGGCGGATCCGCTCGGGACACTGACGCAGCTGCTGACCAATCCCGTAGCGACACTCGATGACCTGAGCGGCACCGCCACGGAAGCCGTGAACCAGACGACACAGAACACCACGACAAGCGTGGACACCACGGTAGATCAGACCACCGACATAGTCGACGGTCTGCTTGGCGAGAACGAGCTCACGAGTTCGCTAGACGAGACCGTCGACAACACTACCGGCGTCGTCGACGAGACCGTAGGGGATGTTACGGGCATGGTTGGCGAGACCACCGGTGGCCTGGGTGAGACGCTGGACGACTTGCTGGGCGACGACGGCTTACTCAGTAGCGACGATGGGCTGCTAGACGACCTGCTGGGTGGCGCCAACGAGGAAGAGGAGCCGCCATGTATTCCGATTCTGTTCCTCACCTGTGATTAGCTTCTCGCGGCCCGGTACACCTTCTCGGACGTGATTGGCAGGTCGCGGATACGCACACCGCAGGCGGCTTCGACCGCGTTGGCGATCGCCGCGGCAGTTGGCGTGTTGGGCGTCTCGCCGATGCCCTTGATGTGATACGGGCCGACGCCGCTGTCGGAGCCGAGGATCACGGTTTTGAGCGGCGGGATGTCGCGAATCGTCGGGATCTTGTAATCGCCGAACGAGAGCGTCGTGACGTGCCCGTCTTCGAGGCGTAGCTCCTCCATCAGAGCGTAGCCAATGCCCTGGACGAGGCCGCCGTTGATCTGCCCCTGATGGCCGATGGGATTGATGATCTGGCCGGTGTCGTGGACGGTGGTGAAGTTGAGCAGCTTGACCTCGCCCGTCTCCGGGTCGACTTCCACCTCGGCGACCTGGACGGCGAAGCAGGTCATCTCCGTGCGGCCCTGCTCGTTGACGTGGCCGTTGCCGATGGCGGGCTTGCCGGCCTTGACGATCAGCTCGGTCCATGTGATCGCTTCTTCCTGATCGGTACGGCGGACCTCGTTGCCGCGCAAGACGAGCTTGTCCTCGGGCCAGCCGAGGGTTTCAGCCGCCAGCGTCAGCAGGGCACGCTTGGTGTCTTGTGCGGCTTCGTAAGCGAGAATCGAGTTGACGCGCGTGGCACGCATGCCGCCGACGCCGGCGTCATTGCCGACGCGGCCTGTTGGCCAGTACTCGAAGCGAATGCTGTCCGGCTCTATCCCTAGCTCCTCGGCGACGACCTGGCGCTGCGTGGCGTAGGTGCCGGTGCCCTGGTCGAATATCGCGGTGCCGATGGTGACGGTGCCTTCTGCGTCCAGGGTGACCGTCATGGTGCCTTCGCCGCCGACGGGCGCGCGGTCACACATGGCGAGCCCGATTCCGACGTTGGGGCGGCGCGTCTGCTGGTAGCCGACAGCTTCGGCGGCGGCGAGCAGCGTTTCGTGGCCGCGGAGGTCGTGGTGAACCTGGCCCATCGGGTTCTCGTCGCCTCCTCGCACGACGTTGCGAAGGCGGAACTCGAGCGGGTCCATGCCGATGGCGCGTGCAACCTCATCGATGTGCGATTCGATGGCGAAGACGCCCTGCGGCTCGCCGGGAGAGCGCATATGGCCGCACGGCACGGTGTTCGTGTAGATCTCGCTCGATTCG
>DASTLN010000249.1:0-3552 GCA_035714925.1 Dehalococcoidia bacterium
CCGCCCCGTTGTAACCGCGTGCCGCGACGATCTTGCCCGGTTCGACCTCCCACATCACCTCATCGCAGGTCAGATTGAAGACCTTCACGCCGTCGATGGTCTCCGTCTCCAGGGGCAAGCCTCCTTTGCCGGCCGTAATAGGCGCTTCCTGGTTGGCAAGGAATTTCTTTAGCCCTTCTTCGTGCAAGCGGTCTATATCCTCGGCGCTATGCTGCTGGTGTGGTGCGGCGGGGGACATCTGCGCGGCGTGGTCGCTGAGATCGTCGCTCGTGTCCTTGTCAGCCGCCTGAACCTCAGTTGGCGTTTTACTCTCGGCCAGGACAAAGCCCGTCGACGCAGCGATGACTCCGCCTGAGATCGCGCCGACCGCAACCAGTGCCCTTTCGAGGAAACTACGCCGGTTTACCCTTGATGCCATGAATCGCCTCCGAGAAGTCGATCTCAGTATCGGAGGTGGCGATCCAAGGATCGCGGGCCGTTAGGCCCCAATTGATGAGCCGTTGGTCCCATCGGCGGACGGCCTCGAGAGCCCAGAGATCACACTCTTTTAAGGCGATTGCAACCGCGTTTCAAACATGAGTGATGCGATCAGGCCGATGATGGTGGTGACAAAGAGTCGTACTGTAGCCGAGGTAGTCTGATGAGAGAGAAGTTCACGTGGGGCCTGGTTGTGGTGGTGAGCATGGCGCTCGGCGCGGCCGCGGTGGTGGGCGTCGATTCGCTGCGGGAGGACGAGCCCGCTTCGACTACAACGACCGTTATCGAGCGTGTGAGCCCGCCGGACAATACGGGCGTCTCGATCTCCGTCGAGGGCGTCGAGGACCTGGTCGAAGTCGTGCGGCCTTCGGTAGTCCGGATTCAGGCCAGTCAGAACGGCGGTTTCGGCGCAGGTGTCGGTTCCGGCGTTGTGCTGGACACCGAGGGCCACATCCTGACCAACAACCACGTCGTCGGTAACGACACGACGCTGACCGTCCAGCTCCTCGACGGTACGCAGGGCACGGCGACGGTCCTGGGCCGCGACGTCGGCAATGACCTGGCCGTTATCCGGGCCGACCTCCCGGCCGACAAGCTGACGCCGGCCAGGCTGGGAGACTCCGACGAGGTCCGCGTGGGCGAGCTGGTCATCGCGGTCGGCAACCCGTTCAGCATCGACGGGACCGTGACAGAGGGGATCGTCAGCGGCCTCGGCCGATCGTTGCAGGGTTCCGGCGGCCGCCAGATGCGCGAGCTGATCCAGGCCGACGCCGCGATCAACCCCGGCAACTCCGGCGGCGCGCTGTTCAACGCGCGGGGCGAGGTGATCGGCATCACGACGGCGATTGAGAACCCGACCAACGACCGCGTGTTTATCGGCATCGGTTACGCGGTGCCAATCAACACCGCGACGCGCTTCTTGCCGCAGATGCTGGCGGGTGAGGACATCCAGCACCCGCGCATCGGCATCGAGCTTGCGCAGCAGTCGGCGCCGCCGGTGGTCGTCGGTGTGGTGGACGGGTCGGGCGCCGATCAGGGCGGCCTCCAGGCGGGCGACACGATTACGGCGCTGGACGGCGTAGCTATCATGACGTTCGACGACCTGGCCGAGTACATCGACGGCAAGGACATCGGTGACGTCGTCGACGTGACGGTGCTTCGCGATGGTCAGGAGCTGACGCTGGCCGTGCCGCTCGTCGCGTGGGACATTGCGTAATCCGATCTGGTTCTCCTTCCTGGTGACGGACCGGCTGTAGCCGGTCCGTTTCCGTTGTGGCGATCCGGGTACACTGGGGTCGCGGCGCCGATTCTGAATCCGCGCTGCCGGGGAGGCGATCGTCGAGTGGCTGAAGGGCAACGCAGCCTGCCGTCCACGCTGCCGTTTCTGAGATTGCAGGACAAGTCGGCGGCGCAGATCGCGGCGTGGTTTGGTCTGCCTCTGGCCGCGCTGATGGGCCTCGTCGCTTCGCTTGTCGTGGTGCTGGCGCCGGACACGAACCGCCCGATCTTCGATGACAGCTACATCAGCCTGACGTACGCCCGCAACCTGGCGGAGATCGGCAAGCTCAGCTTCGACGGCGAGACGTGGTCGACGGGCGCGACGAGCCCGCTGCACGTGGCGATCATGGCCGCGCCGATCGCGCTGGGCGTCGACCCGTTCAGCGTCAGCCTGGGTGTCGGGGTGCTGAGCCATGCGCTGCTCGCCGCGGGCGTTTACCTGCTGGGGTGGGCGATCTTCCGCAGCAGGCTGGCCTCCATCCTGGGCGCCTTCGCGATTTCGACGGCAGGGCTGGCGGTGCTCGATTCAGGCAACGGGCTGGAGACGAGCCTGTTCATGGCGCTGCTGGCGTTCAGCATGGCCTCGTATTTGCTGGACGCCTCGCCGCGGGGACGGCTGCTGACCGGCGTGCTGATCGCGCTGCTGATCTGGACACGGCCCGAGGGCGCAGTGATGCTGCCTGCGGTGCTGCTGTATCGCTGGCTCGAGCGCGGCGAGGGCGAGACGCTGCGGGAGTACGCGGCGGACGCGGCGCGGCTGGCGGGGCCGGGCGTTTTCGCAGGCGGGACGATCGCGTTGTTCTCGCTGATCGTGAACGGCACGCTGACCGGCACCGGCAGCGCCAAGTGGCGCTTCTTCCAGGAAGACGAACAGCCGCTTACCGACAAGGTATCGGTGGCGACGGCGCAGATCGGGCTGCTGGCGGGGACGGTGGTGCCGCTGATCTTGCTGGCGGCGCTCGCGGCGCGACGCAGGGAGACGGTGCTGTTCGCGCTGTTCTGGGCACCTGTGCTGATCGCCTACGTGCTGCTGTTTCCGGGTGGCCTGGCGCACTACTTCTATCGCTACCAGCATCCGGTGCTGCCGCTGCTGGCCGTGCTGGCGGGCGGCGGCGGCGCTTTCTTGATCACGCTGGCGTTGTCGCAGCGTGACTACGTGGTCAAAGGGCTGGTGGCGTTGGCGCTGATCGTGGCGCTGGTGCCGATCGGGTCGGAGTACAGGCACTGGCGCGATGTCTACGGCCAGGCGTCGCGGGAGACGCGGGACGATCTAGAGGCGATGGCGCTGGACTTGAACACGATCGTCAAGCCAGACGAGACGCTGGCGGCGCACGACATCGGCGCGCTGGGGTACTTCGCCGACTTCCGGGTGCTCGACATGGTGGGCCTGGTCAACGACGACGTAATCCCGTATCACGAGGGCCGCGACTTCGCGACGTATTTCAACCAGGTGGAGCCGGACTATCTGCTGACATTCCCAGACTGGGACCTCTTCTTCTTCCGCCTCTTCCCGCAGGACCACCCGGAGCGCTTCGAGCTGGTGAAGGTGTACGAGGGCGGGCCGGTGCGCAACCAGCCCTACGTCCTGTATCGCGTGATCCACGGTCCCTAGGACGACGGCGGCAGCGATTTGAGACGGGGCCGCCGAGGGCGTGTCAGCAGTATGACGAGCGCGCCTGCCGCGAAGCCGCCGACATGTGCCCACCACGCCACGCCTGAACCCGCCGTGGTCTGACCGATCTCCGCGAGGCCCGAGAACAGCTGCGTCAGGAACCAGACGAGCATCAGCGCGACGGC
>DASTLN010000250.1:0-6912 GCA_035714925.1 Dehalococcoidia bacterium
AGCGTGGATTCTACGCAGATGCTCGTGGTGCAGCCGATGATTATGAGACTCTCGACGCCGAGCGATTTCAGTGTGGCGTCAAGCTCGGTCTCATAGAATCCGCTATGCATCGTCTTGGAGACGACCGCGTCCTCAGGCAGCGGTGCCAGCCCGTCGGCGATGTCGGCATTCCACGTTGGTGAGGCTCCCGGCGGGTTTCCAGCCGCCGGTGTCGCCGGGCCCGCGCCCACGCTCTGACAGTAGTGAGCCCAGCGCGCTTCTCCGGCCCCTTGGTAGGCGTTCGGCGGTATGCTCAGGTTGGACGCTACCGGCAGTAGGGTCGACCGCACGTGAACAACTCGTACGCCTGCCAGGCGCGCCGAGTTCAGGACGCGCTGGATCGAAGGAATCAACGCCAGCATTGGTGAAGTGTCGATGCCGCTGTTGGCCCACGTGCCCCCCGGCGAGACGAAGTGGTTCTGCATGTCCACTACCACGACGGCCGTCTTCTCGGGGTCGATGCTGACCGGAAGCGGCCTGGCTTCCAGAAGCTCGAAGGCTGAGTTTGTCATTGCAACCCCCTGGTTGGGTAACTGAGACGGGAGCGTCATCGGCCCGTTGGCGCTCATCCTAGCCACGCCCGGCAGGGCTGGGTATCACGGAAACCCTGTAGACGGCGCCCGGCCTCGGGCGCCGAGGCCGTGACGCAGCGCGTAGGCCGTCGCATCCGCTCTGCCCCTCGCACCGATCTTGGCGTAGACGTTGACCAGATGTCGCTCCACGGTGGTCACCGCCAGCGTCAGAAGGGCCGCAATCTCCTTGTTGCTCAGCCCGGAGGCGAGCAGGCCCAGCACCTCCGTCTCACGGACCGTCAAGTGCCCCTTTGCGGGTCGTGCACCTGAACCGTCCACTGTCCCCGGCGCCGGGTTGAGCTTGCCGGTAAGCAAGAATTCATCGATTGCCGCCACGTTCTGCTCGTGCTGCTCGCCCGCGATGGAGTTCTCGTCAATGACCGTGAAAATGGCCCCTGGGATCCCGTCCGCGACTTCGCGCGCCAGTTCGAGCGATCCGAAGGCAAAGTGGGGGTCGTGGACCACGAGCACCGGGAAGTTAAGGCGCGCCAGATAACTCGCGAGGTTGATCTCCACGCTGGCTCGTCTGTGCACGGCAAGCGCCTCCGGGGTGGTTGCTTCCTCCATCGCCGCCGCGAGTTCCCGCGCCTGAATGCCGCTGCCGAAGTCGGTCGCGATGCTGCTGAGCGCGTTCATAAAGAAGCGCCAGTCTGGCCGGTCGGTAGGAGCGATGCCCGCGGCGAAGCGCGCGCCTGGAATTGAGTAACGATCGCTGCCGCGGAGCCAGGGGCTCAGCAGTACCAGCTGAGTCACTTTTCGAGGATGAATGGCGGCAAAAGCTAAAGCGGTGGCGGCGCCTTCGTCTACGCCGGCCAAGGCGAAGCGTTCTAGCCCCAGCGCGTGAATCACTGCCTCCAGGTCGCGAACGCGGCCCTCCAGGCCGGCATCGCTCCTCTCGCGATCGGAAGCTCCCATGCCTCGCACGTCATAGCGAACGACGCGCCAGCCGCGAGCGACCAGGCCATCCGTCGTGGCACGCGCCATCTGCCATGGGATGTGGCCGAGTGCGAGGTCGCCGAATATGTTGGACGCGAAAACGACCGGCGGGCCGTCACCGAAGGACGCGAAGGCAATACTGACTCCGTCGCTCGTCGTGACGTAGCGCAGGGCAGCATTCATTGCACGATGATTTTACGCCCCGAGACTCTACGGCGACGGCGGCAGGATCTGCGGCGACTCGAACAGGACGCTGGACTCCTCGCCCAGCTCGTCGCCGATGCGACGCCGGATCAGACGGCCCGTGATCAGGCCTGTCTCAGGCGCGAACAGCCACACGGCCCCGAACACGCCGGTCGCCACCAGGACAATGGTCCCTCCGGCCGCGACGTCCGCGTGGTAGGACACGAACAATCCAGCGATACCCGAGAACACCCCGATCGCCGAGCTCAACACCAGCATCACCGGGAGGCGGTCCGTCAGCAGCCGCGCCGTCGCGGCAGGCGTGACCAGCATGGCGACGACGAGGATGTTCCCCACCGCCCGCAGCGAGATCACGATGGTCAGCGAGATCATCAGTAAGAGCAGCAGGTCGATCCAGAACACCTTGATCCCCATCGACTCCCCCGCAACGCGGTCGAAGGAGACGATGAGCAGCTCGCGGTGAAACAGCAGCAGAAACAGCACGACCACGAGGCCCGCGCCGGCCGAGACCCAGATGTCGTTCGTCGTGGCGCCGAGGACGTTGCCGAAAAGAAACGACGCCAGGTCGCGCGTGAAGTTGTTCGTGGAGCTGATCAGCACGATGCCCAGCGCGAACGTCCCCGCGAACAGCACGCCGATCGCCGAGTCCTCCTTGAGCCGCCGGTTGGTCGCCACGACGGTGATCGCCGCCGAAGTCATGATCCCGAACACCATCGCGCCGATGAACACGCTGTGCCCCAGCAGGTACGCGATGACGATGCCCGGGAAGATCGCGTGCGAGAGCGCGTCGCCGATGAAAGAAAGGCCGCGCAGCACGACGTAGCAACCGACCGCGCCCGTCACCGCGCCCATCAGCACGACCTCGATCAGCGCGCGCTGCATGAACTGGTAGCGCAGCGGCTCGGTGACCCAGTCGCTGACCGCGTCCACAGACTAGCCGTGTACCTCGTGCGTGTGGTCGTGTTCGTGGTGCGCCGCGCGGCCCGGCATGTAGCCGTGGCGTCCTTCCTCGAAGGACTCGCTCTGCTGGCCCAGGATGATCACCGGCCCGCCGAAGACCTCGGTCAGCGTCTCTTCCGTGTACATCTGCTCCGTCGGCCCGAAGCTAACGGCGCGCTCGCCGACGCAACACAGGCAGTCGCAGGCGCACGACGCGGAGTACAGGTCGTGCGTAGCCAGCAGGACGATCTTCCCCTGCTGCCGCTGCTCCTCGATGATCCCCATGACGACTTCCTGCGTGCTCGCGTCGATGCCGGTCATCGGCTCGTCCAGCAACAGGACGTCCGCCTCCTGCGCCAGCGCCCGCGCCACGAAGACGCGCTGCTGCTGCCCGCCGGACAGCGCGCCGATCTGGCGGTCGCGGTACTCCAGCATACCGACGCGGTCGAGCATCTCCTCGACGACCTCACGGTCGCGGCGCCCGGCGCGGTGCGGCCAGCTCATCCGCGGGTAACGGCCCATCATCACCACGTCGGCGGCCGTCACCGGGAACTCCCAGTCGACAATTTCGCGCTGCGGCATGAAAGCGACCCTCGAGCGCTGGCCGGCGATCGGCTTGCCGAACAACGTGACATCGCCGCCGAGACTCGGGATGATGCCGGCGATCGCCTTGAGCAGCGTGCTCTTGCCGCCGCCGTTCGGCCCCACGACGCCGACTGCCTGGCCGCGGCTGATTTCCGCCGCCACGTTGCGCAGGACGATCCGCCGCCCATACGCCACCGAGAGGTCACTGACGAGCAGAGAGTCCTCGACGCGGTGCTGGGTTGCGCTGCCGCCGATCAGGTCTATCGAGTTCATGGTTTCAGAGCCTCCGCAATCTTCCGCGCGTTGAACAGCAGCATGCCGTGCACCGTCTCGGCGCCGCTGCCGGGCTCCCCCAGCGAGTCGCCGTACAGATCGTCGACGATCGCGATGCCGGCATCGGACGCCAGCGTGCGGGCCAGGCCCGGGTTGACGCTGGTCTCGGCAAAGATCGCCCGCACGCCCTCCGCTTCGATCGTATCGAGAAGCCGCGCCGTGTCGGCTGCGGACGGCTCCGCCTCGGTGCTGACGCTGGGAATAACCGCGCCCACGACCTCGAGCCCAAATGCCCGCGTGAAGTAGCCGAACGCGTCGTGGTTCGTGACCAGCTTGCGGTTGGCCGCCGGTATCTCGTCGATGATCGCCTGCACCTGCCCTTTTGTCTCGTCCAGCACCGCCTGGTACGCCGCCGAGTTAGCCTCATACGCGTCACGGTTTCGCGAATCGGCCGCTATCAGCGCCGCCACGATGTTCTGGACCATGATCTTAGCAAGGTCCGGATCGTGCCAGACGTGCGGGTCTGCCGCATCGTCATCCTGTTCCTCGTCCTCGTGTTCTTCGTCGCCGTGACGATGCGCCTCGCCCCGCTGCAGCTCGATACCGCCCGTGACGAGCGCCACCGCGGCGTTGCGCGCGGCCGACAGCGTGCCG
Source organism: Dehalococcoidia bacterium (assembly GCA_035714925.1). Lineage (GTDB taxonomy): Bacteria > Chloroflexota > Dehalococcoidia > DSTF01 > WHTK01 > WHTK01. The sequence goes on from DASTLN010000250.1 coordinate 4,203, forward strand.
TCCAGCCAGTCGTCCAGCTCGATGCCGTGGCGCAAGATCAGGTCCGCGTCCTCAATCGCTGCGAGGTCGCTGGCCGTCGGCTCGAACTCGTGCGCGTCGGCGCCGGCGGGGACCACGCCATGCAGCTCGATGAGGTCGCCGCCCACCTCCCGCGTCAGTGCTTCGATCTGCACCGTGGTGGCGACGACGCGCAGCTTGTCATCGGATGAGCCCGGCGATCCCGAGTCGGAGTCGCCGCACGCTGCCACGAAAGCGATGACAAAGACCAGTGCAGTAATGCCGGTTCGAAATGGATTAAACACACCCACGCCGCTTCCTCCGAGAACTTGTTGGTACTAAGTCTCAATTAGACTAGCGGGAGGCCGGTAATTGAGTCAAGGTCTCATTTAAAGGGGTCCGGGTAATGGCCAAGCAGTGCGTGCAAAGGGGCTCGAATCGGCTAGCGGGGGGCTTTCTGCGCCAGCTCCGCGACGTCCTGCGGCGAAGCCGTGATGAGACTCAAACGCAGCTTCGTCAACAGGTGCACCAGCAGGCGCTTCTCCTCCGGCGACATGCCCTGCCACAGCTTTTCGATCTGCCGCAGCATCGAAGGCATCTCGGCCTCGAAGAGGGCTCGGCCGGCCGGTGTCAGCACGGCCCACGTCTTGCGCTTGTCGTCCGGGTGCTCCGCGCGCTCGACCAGGCCCTCCGCGGCGAGCGAATCCACCAGCCGAGTGACCACCGTGGGGCTGATCTCCAGGCCGTCGCCGATCTCGCTCATCAGCAGGCGGCTGTCCTCGGCGGCGTGCAGCAGGCGCAGGACGTTGTAGCGCCCCAGGCTGAGCCGCGAGGGGTTGTTGCGCCGCACCGTGGCCGTCAGGGAGGTGTAGGCGCGAAACAGGATCATATGCGCCTCATGTGTCAACGGGTCGAGCCCATTGTCGCCCGTCGCGCGAGCCACCGCCTCGTGGACCGAGCGCTCCGTTAGCAATCCGTCGTCAAGAACCATAAACTCTGTCGTGGCGGCTCCTCCGCTGCGTGGTCTCTATTTTACAATGCGAACTGGTATTTCAGCAGATGAGGCGCATTTTCGCACAACTTCAGCTTCTTCGCCAGTTGACGAGGTCCTGAAGATTACTTTACATTGCGTACAATTCCGTTGAGAATCGAATGAGAATCGAACGCCCGCCGGCGAGGAGATTCGTATGGACCTTGGCCTGACCGAAGAGCAGCAGATGCTGCGTGATTTCGCGCGCGACTTCCTGGAGAAGGAGTGCCCCGAGTCCTACGTCCGCGACATGGAGGATGACGCCGCCGGCTACTCCCCCGAAGTCTGGCACAAGATGGCGGAACAGGGCTGGATGGGTCTCATCGTCCCGGAAGAATACGGCGGCGTCGGCATGGGCTTCCTCGACCTCATGGTCCTGATCGAGGAGTTCGGCCGCTCAATCGTCCCCGGTCCCTTCACCACGAACTGCGTCGCCACGCTCGGCATCCTCGAGGCCGCCAGCGAAGCGCAGAAGCAGGCATGGCTACCCGCCATCGCGACCGGCGAGCAGGTTTGGACCCTGGCGTTCACCGAACCCTCTGCCCGATTCGACGCGGACGGCGTCGCCCTCTCCGCGACCCGCGACGGCGACACCTACGTCCTCAACGGCACCAAGCTCTTCATCCGCGACAGCCACGTCGCCGACCGCATGCTGGTCGTCGCGCGCACTGGCGGCGAGGGCGAAGACGGCATCTCGCTATTCGCCGTCGACGCCAGGGCGGACGGCGTCACGCACTCACCCATCGTGACCGTCGCGTCGGACAAGCAAAACGAAGTGCGCTTCCAGGACGTCCGCGTCCCAGCTGGAGACCTGCTCGGCGCCGAGGGCGAGGCCTGGCCCGCCTTCCAGCGCGTCTCCCGCCGGGCCACGGTGCTCGAATCCGCCTACCTCGTCGGCCTCTCACAGATGGCGTTCGAGATCACGCTTGAGTACACCAAGGAGCGCCAGCAGTTCGGCCAGCCGATCGCCACTTTCCAGGCGATGCAGCACATGGCCGCGGACATGGTCACCGACGTCGACGCCTCCCGCTACATCACCTACCAGGCCGCCTGGTCGACAGACGAAGAGCAGCCCGACGCCGGCAACGACGTCCACATCGCCAAAGCCTGGGTCAGCGAGGCCAGCCGGCGCGTCGTCGCCCGCGCCCAGGAAATGCACGGCGGCATCGGCTTCACCAAGGACTACAAAATCCAGCTCTTCTTCCGCCGCCAAAAAGCCGCCGAACTCGCCTGGGGCGACGCGGAGTACCATCGCGAGATGGTCGGCGAAAAGCTGGGCATCTGATGGACAGGGCGATTTCTAGTGAACAGGCGATCTCCACGAGACCGAAGCCTCCTATGCAGTTCGACAACCGCCCGTCGCCCACAGCCTCTCGCCTCGCAAGCCTGCCCTTCACGAATTGGAAGCGGAGAGGGGCGCGCGGCAGCGGGGGAGAGGTCATCCCAGCAGGGGTAGCGGGGGCGCAGCCCATGCGCGGGGGGCTTGGGGGGTGTCCCCCCAGTTACCAAATTAACAAAGGCGAAGCAGACAACGGCGATAGCCGGAAGGATGCGCAGCCGACGCCCCGAGCTGGAGAAAACGGATGAGATTCAGCGACACACCGGAAGAAGCCGCCTGGCGCGCTGAAGTCCGCAACTTCCTCAACAACGAACTCCCCGAAGAGTTCAAGCGCCGCCGCCGCA
>DASTLN010000251.1:0-16397 GCA_035714925.1 Dehalococcoidia bacterium
CCTGACGCACCGTTTGCACGCAAAGGTCGATGCAGCGCGTCTGGCGCAGCGTCACTTCGGCGATCTCCTCGCGCGTCATCTTGCGTCCCGCCGCCTTGCACTCGGCGCTCAGCGTCATCAGCCGCTCCGACTCGCTGAGCAGGAGCGACCTCGCCGCGTCCGCCAGCGACTTCGCCTCGCCCAGCCGCCGGCGGAACGACGGCAGCGAGGACTGCATTGCCGGCGTCTCGCCGCCACCGCCGCCGCGGCTGCGCACCGGCTTCGTGCGCCCAAGCTCCTCCAGCGCGTCTACCGCTCCCAGCGCCCCGCCCACCGCCGCGCCCGTCACCTCGATCGAGATGAACGCAAACAAAGGCGTGCTGTAGAGCGGGTTTGCGTGCAGCTTCGAGCCCGGCGTCGTCTGTGCGTCGACGTCCGCCAGCAGCATCGCGCGACGCTCCGGCACGAAGGTCTTCTCCACGACCACCGACTTGCTGCCGGTGCCGCGCATTCCCATCGTGTGCCAGTCGTCCTCGATCACGCCCTCGGACCGGGGCACGATGAACGTGATGCCTGCCGGCGCCCCGTCCTCACTCTCGAGCAGCGCGCCGCAGCCGTACCAGTTCGCCACGTCGACACCGGACTGGTACGCCCAGCGCCCGCTCAGCTCGTAGCCACCTTCAACACGCCTCGCGCGTCCGCCGGCGCCGAAAATGCCCGTCGGTAGCAGCGCGACGCCCTCGTCGCCGAAGACCTCCACCTGGCCATCCTCCGAGAATTGCGACGCCCACCATGCATGACCCGTAAGGATGCCCAAATTCCATGCCGAAGAAACGCATCCCCGGCCGATTTCGACCAGCACCTCCTGCAGCGCTCCCATGCCCATTTCGAAACCGCCGAAGCGCCTCGGCTGACAGATACGGAAGAACCCCGCCCGCGTAAAGTCCTCGAACGTCTCCGGCAGGAGTCGCCGCGCCGCCTCGCTTGCGGCTGCCCGCGCTCGCAGCGCCGGGATGAGCTGCCTCGCCCGCCGCACAAGCTCTGCCCGCGTGATCGTATCCGCCTCGGGATGGGTAATTACACGCCGTCCCCGCGCGTCTTCCGTAATCGTTATGTTTAATGTCGTACTCACGCCCCTGATGCCCCTTTGACCGGGCTGGCGGCGCTGCCAGCGTCAAAATAGGCGCTGGCCCAGCGCTCGCCCATCAGGTCCAGCCGGTATACGTTGTGCGTGCTCAGCATGTGCATGTCCCGCCAGCAGCGCTCCATTCGCTGACCCAGAAACGTCGAGGATGTTCCTGCCGCCGCGAAGCAGTGGTCCACCGCCTGTACGCAGAGGTCGACCAGCCGCGCCGCGCCAAGCCCGTATTCCACGATCTGGTCTGGCGCCAGCTTGCGGCCCTGCGGCGCGTACACTTGCATCGTCGTAACCAGCTTGCGAGCCTCGTCCACCAGCAGCACCTTCGCCGCGCTGGCCAGCGACTTCGCCTCCGCCAGATGGCGACGGAAGCTCGGCAACGACGACTGCGTCGCGCCCGTGAGTCCCGCCTCGCGCGTCCGCACCGGTTTGCTCGCCCCTATTTCCTCCAGGATGTCGACCGCCTGCTGCGCGATGCCGACCGCGGCGCCTGTCGTTTCGATGCTGAGGAACGCCAGCATTGGCGCCGCGTAGAGCGGGTTGGTGTGCACGTAGCGGCCCGGTGGCTCCTGCGCCGCGATCGCAGTCTGGGATAGCGCGAGGCAATCCGGCACGAATACACGGTCGGCTGTAACCGATTTCGACCCCGTTCCCCGGAGGCCCAGCATGTGCCAGTCGTCGAGGATCGTCATCGCTTCTGGCCGCACCGCCATGTAGAACCACTGCGCCTCTCCAGCCTCAGCAGCGGATCCCTGCGCTTCCCCCTGTTGCCTGTTGCTTGTTGCCTGTTGCTCCGGTCCCTCCAGCATCGCGCCAACACATAGCCAGTTCGCTACGTCGCAGCCGGACAGATAGACGAAGCGCCCCGACAGCTCGTAACCGCCGTCGACGCGCTTGCAGCGCCCGTTGCCGCTGAGGTTGGTCGCCATGATTACGTGGCCGTCCTCGCCGAACAGCACGTCCTGGCCGGCCTCATCGAACAGGCCCGACCACCAAGTGTGACCGCCCAGGATCGCGAGGCACCAGGCCGACGACCCGCAGCCGCGGCCCACCTCGATGACGACCTCTTCGAGCACGTCGATGCCCATCTCAAAGCCGCCGTAGCGTTTTGGTTGGACGATGCGGAAGAACCCGGCGTCTGCAAACGCCCGAACCGTCTCCGGAAGCAGCTGCCGCGCCTCTTCCGTCGCCGGCGCGCGCTCTCGCAGCGCAGGTACCATCGCCCGCGCCCGCTCGATCAGCAGCTCGCGCGTAATCGTCTCTGCCTCAGGGTGGGTCAGGATGCGCCGCCCTTGCGCGTCTATCTCGCGTCGGACTGCAGTACTCGTCATCGCGGCGCCTATTCTTACACGTGCCCTGCCAATAGAGCCCGACCCCCCTTGAATCGGAGCCAGTTCGCAGTCAACAACCGCGCCGCTACACTGGCGTAATGCCGGACGCGGACGAACTCCTCAAGCTGGCACAGGAGCTGCATACGCAAGGCCGCATCGACGACGCGCTGGAGACAGCGCGGCAGGCGCTCGAAGCTCGGCCTGACTACGTAGAGGCCTGGATGTACTACGGCACCACGCTTATCACGCGGCGGCTCATCTTCCGCGAGGGCCTCGAAGCGCTCGAGCGGGCCTACGAGCTCGCCCCGGACGACCCCGGCGTCGCTTACAGCATGGGCTGGTGCTACGAATTCGTAGCCTATCGACTGGAAAAGCAGGCCACAAAGCCTTACCGCGACCCCATCGAGCTGTATCGCCTCGCTGCCGAGCGCCTGCTCGCGTGCATCGCCCTCGACCCGGAACAGGGCCTCAAGGACGACGCGCGAGACTTGCTCGACAGCATCGAAGCGAGGCTCGAATAAGCGCTATTCGCTCTCCGGGAAGGACACCAACGACGTCGTGCTCTGGATCCCGGGGATGATGCGGATCCGGCTGCTCAGGATGGGAGGTACCTCGACCAGCGTCGGCACGTTGATCTCCGCGATGATGTCGTATGGCCCCATGACCTCGTGCAGTTCGGTCACGCCAGGCACTGCCTGCAGCGCCTCGAAGACTCGTTTCGTCGCGCCCGGGTCCGTCACTACCAGAATGTAGGCCTTGACTGTCATCGTCTTCTCCTCTTTCGTGAATCTACACGCGTCCCGGCTGGCTGGTCAACGCGTACGCCTTCGATCCTGCTGCGCCTGCGTTTCGGAATCGTCTCCCGTGGTGTATGATCTACACAAATCTCCAAACTTCCGTACGCATTGATTCAACGGGACACGAGGATCCTTGGCTACCGAACCCCACACCGTTAGAGGGACGTTCGAAACCGACTCAATCAGCGCCTTAGGCCTGCCGCCTCCTGTTACCGTTCCCACCACCGCAACCGTCGGAGCTGCACTCAAAGCCATACAAGAACACGGCAAAGGCTACGTCCTCATTGTCGAGGATGGCAGGCCCCGCGGGATCATGAGCCAACGTGACGTTCTAATGAACATCGTGGCTCGTGACGTTAAATACGATAGCAATGTTATGGACTTCGTCTCCAAAATACCGGTGACGTTGACTGGCACCGAGCGTATCTCTCGCGCTATCAAGGTCATGATTGCGGAAGGAGTGGACATCATCCCGATTGTCGATTCGACAGGTCAGGCGACCGCCGTGCTGCTCTCGGTTGATGTCATCCACTTCCTGGCCGAGGCCTTCCCCGCACAGCTGCTCAATCTGCCGCCTCAGCCGCACCAGACATTGCCGAAACCGGAGGGTGGGTAGATGACTACGGTATCCGAACAGCAGGTTGAGCCCGACGTTCTCGACGTCGATCGTGTAACCATTCGATTCGCCGGCGATTCCGGCGATGGTATGCAGCTGACGGGTACGCAATTCACCAAAACCTCCGCAGTCTTCGGCAACGACATCAGCACCGTTCCCGACATCCCAGCCGAGATCAGGGCCCCCCAGGGTTCCCTTCCCGGCGTCAGCGCCTTCCAGGTCAGCTTCAGCAGCTTCGATATCTACACCCCGGGCGACCGCCCCGATGTTCTCGTGGCAATGAACCCCGCGGCTCTCAAGGTTCACCTGCCTGATCTGCCCAAGGGCGGCATCGTCATCGTCAACACAGACGAATTCAACGAGACCAACCTCAAGAAGGCTGGATACGCAGCGAACCCGCTGCGCGACAACAGCCTCCAGGCTTACCGCGTCTTCGAAGTTGCCATCGGCGCGCTCAACGCGCGGGCTCTCGAGAGTCTCGACCTCTCCTCGCAGGAGGTCGACCGCTCCAAGAACATGTTCGCGCTGGGCCTCATGTTTTGGATGTACAGCCGCCCGTTGGACACCACAATCAAGTTCGTCGAAGACCGCTTCGGCCGCCGCAACCCGAAGATCGCTGAGGCCAACATCGCGACGCTCAAGGCCGGCTACTACTACGGCGAAACCACAGAGGCCTTTGCGCAGCACTATCACGTGCCCAAAGCGAAGCTCGCGCCCGGCCTTTACCGCAACGTTACCGGCAACGAGGCCACGGCGCTCGGCTTCCTCACGGCCAGCAAGCTCGCCGACAGGCCTTTGTTCTACGGCAGCTATCCGATTACGCCCGCATCCGAGGTCCTGCATCAGCTCGCGGCGTTCAAGCGCTTCGGCGTCAAGACCTTCCAGGCCGAGGACGAAATCGCTGCGATCGGCTCCGCCATCGGCGCAGCCTTCGGCGGCTCACTGGGAATGACCGGCACGTCTGGCCCTGGAATCGCCCTCAAGAGCGAAGCCATCGGCCTCGCTGTCATGGTCGAGCTGCCGCTCGTCGTCATCGACGTACAGCGTTCCGGGCCCAGCACCGGCATCCCGACCAAGACAGAGCAGGGCGACTTGCTGCAGTGCATGTTCGGTCGCAACAGCGTCGCGCCGGTCGCGATTGTCGCTCCGTCAACTTCATCCGACTGCTTCAATATGGCGATCGAGGCCTGGCGCATTGCGATCAAGTACCGTACACCGGTCATCTTCCTCTCAGACCTCTACCTCGGCGTCGGTTCTGAGCCCTGGTTGATCCCCGACCCGGCGAAGCTGCCCAGGATGGAGGCGAATTTCGCTACCGACCCGGCGACCTTCAAGGCTTATGAGCGCGACCCCGAGACGCTGGCCCGCCCCTGGGCCGTCCCCGGCACGCCGGGCCTCGAGCACCGCATCGGCGGCCTCGAAAAGGCCAACATCACCGGCAACGTCAACTACGAGGCCGAAAACCACGACCTTATGACCCGCCTGCGTTTCGAGAAGATCGAACGCATCGCCAATGACATCCCGGAAGTTGAGGTCTTTGGCGACGAGGATGGCGGCGACTTGCTGGTGTTGGGCTGGGGTAGCACCTACGGCGTCATCCGCACTGCCGTGCAGCGTGCTCGCGTCGCCGGCAAGAGCGTGTCGCAGGTGCATCTCAAGCACCTCAACCCCTTCCCGAAGAACCTCGGCGATGTCCTCGGCCGGTTCGACAAGGTCCTCATCCCCGAGAACAACATGGGCCAGCTCTCACTGCTCATACGCGGCAAGTACCTGGTCGACGCCGTCGGCCTCCACCGGGTCACGGGCCGCCCATTCATGATTCAAGAAATCGAGGACAAGATCCTCGAAATGGTCGACTAACGAGGCAAGAGTATGGTCACTAAAGACAAAGGCGACTCCGAGATCCAGGTCCTCAGCCGTAAAGACTTCATCTCCGACCAGGAGGTGCGCTGGTGCCCGGGTTGTGGTGACTACTCCATCCTCGCCCAAACGCAGCGAGTCATGCCGGACCTGGGAATCCCGCGGGAAAACATCGTCTTCATCTCCGGCATCGGCTGCAGTAGCCGCCTCCCGTACTACATGAACACGTACGGCTTCCACAGCATTCACGGCCGCGCGCCGACGATCGCTACCGGCCTCAAAGCTTCACGCCCTGAGCTCAGCGTCTGGGTCATCACCGGCGATGGCGATGCCCTCAGCATCGGCGGCAACCACATCCTGCATGTCATTCGCCGCAACGTGGACCTGCAAATAATCCTGCACAACAACGAGATCTACGGCCTCACGAAAGGCCAGTACTCGCCGACATCGCCGCTCTCGAAGGTTACCTACTCCTCGCCCATGGGTTCGATCGATTGGCCGTTGCGCCCGCTCGCCGTCGCCCTGGGCGCCGAGGGTACCTTCGTCGCCCGTTCCCTCGACGCCGACCCTCACCACATGGTCGAGATGCTGGGACGCGCCGCGGCGCACAAGGGCGCGTCTTTCGTCGAGATCTACCAGAACTGCAACATCTACAACGACGGCGCCTTTGAGGAGTTCACCGCCAAAGAAGTCCGCGCCGACCGTATGCTCTTCCTCAAGCACGGCGAGCCCATGATCTTCGGCAAGAACAGCGACAAAGGCATCCGCATCAGCGGCCTGAAGCCTGAGGTCGTGGAGCTTGGCAAGGATGGCGTCACAGAGGCCGACATACTGGTCCACGACGAGACCACGGAAGACCCAACGATCGCATTCATGCTGACACGCATGGACTACCCTGAGTTCCCGGTGCCCGTCGGTGTCATTCGGGCCGTCCAGCGACCCACCTACAACGACCTGATGGAAGAGCAGATCGCCGACGCGATCAAGAACCAGGGTGAAGCTGACCTTGACGCACTCTTTCGTCAGGGCGACATCTGGGAAGTCGAATAGCGGGCCCTTCGGCCTGGAGATGTAGATGAAATGCCCTTCATGCGGTCACGACAACATCCAGGGTACGGAAGAGTGCACCCATTGCGGCGCCTCGCTCTATGGCCTCGATCAATCAGGTAACGAAGCGCCGGACTTCATCCACGACCCGCTGACCACGATTGCGATTCGGCCCGCGATAAAGCTTGGCCCCGCCGATCCCGTGAGCCTCGCGATTCGCGAGATGAAGCGCGCCGACACCAACGCCGTGCTGATCATCGACGGCGGCAAACTGGCTGGCATCATCACCGGTTGGGATATCGTCCAGAAGGTCGCCGGTCCGACCGAGGACCACAACGCGGTCACCTGCGGCGAGATCATGACTCCTGACCCCCTCGTCCTCCACCGCGAGGACACAGTTGCGATGGCGCTCAACCTCATGGCGGCACGCGGTATGCGCCACCTGCCCATCGTCAACGGCGAAGGGCCTGAGGGCGTCATCGTCGCCTCTGACCTCTTCCGCCACATCTCGCCCCAGCTTGTCTAAGAGGCCATCCAGGCCCGTAACGCATCTGAAGTCCCCTGCGTCCCCCGCGGGCAGGCGGCCAGCGTAGGAATACCGGGCCAAGAACACTAGAGTGTGTCGGTGACTGGTCAAGCTCTCGAAGCCGCCGCTCTGCCTTCGGGCCTCACCTCCGCGGAGGCAGAAGCTCGCAGGCTCGCGGGTCAGTCGAACGCGATTACGTGGACAACCAGCCGCAGCTTCTCCCGAATCGTCTTCGAGAACGCCGCGACCCCCATCAACGTCATCCTCTTCGGTATCTCCGCCGCGCTTCTCGGCCTCCAACTCTTCGGAGATGCTTTCCTCACAGGCGGTCTCGTCCTGGGCAACGTGATCGTCGGCGTCTTCCAGGAAACGCGCGCCAAACGCCAACTCGACCGAATCGCACTCCTTAACCGCCCTCTTGCCAACGTCATTCGTGACGGCAAGGAGCGGGAAATCCCGCCTGAGGATGCGGTCCTCGGTGACAGCGTGGTCCTCCGTCCAGGCGATCAGGTCATCGCCGATGGCAAACTGATCTCCGTTAGCGGCCTCGGCATGGACGAGTCTCTCCTCACAGGCGAGTCCGACACGCTTCAAAAGCGTGTCGGCGACGAGGTCGTCTCCGGCACCTACGCCCTCACCGGTAGCGGCATCTACGAAGCGATCCGCGTCGGCGCCGACACGACCGCCAACGAGATCACGGTCCGAGCCCGCCAAAGCCGGATGCCGCGCACCCCGCTTCAGCGTGAGGTCGGCTTCGTTCTCTGGGCCATGACCGTGGTCGTCATCATTCTCGGCTTCGTTGTCGCTCGGGCCTTCCGGGATGACGGAGACATTTCATTCCAGGAGACGGTCAGGGCCGCCGCCGTCATCGTCGCCCTTGTTCCTCAGGGGCTCGCCGTGATGGTCACCGTTAGTTACGCGATGGCGGCAGTGCGCTTGTCAGGCACCGGAGTCCTCATCCAGCACCTGAACGCCGTCGAGTCGATTAGCCACGTCGATGTTCTCTGCCTCGACAAGACCGGTACCCTGACCACCAATCGTCTCACGGTTGAGTGTCTCAAACCCTACCGGCTAACCGAAGAAGAACTTCAGATCGCCCTCGGCACCTTCGCCGCCAGCGCCTCCTTCCGCAATCGAACCGCAGACGCTATCCAGGAGTCCTTCCCGCAGCCGGCGAAGCGTTTTGTTCACGAGGTCGCCTTCGATTCCACCCGCAAATGGAGCGGCCTCGCTTTCGACGACGGCGGCCTAACAGGGGCATACGTGTTCGGAGCCCCGGACGTTATCGCCCCTCACCTCTCTCACGACGCAACGGTGGGTTCCGATGCCGAGGTGTGGACCGAAAAGGGGCTGCGCGTATTGCTTCTGGCGCGCAGCAAAGATGTAGTGCGTTTTCCAGGCACCGAAGTAGCACCCCTGCTTCCGCCGGGCCTCACGCCCCTTGGCCTGGTCGTCCTGCGCGACGAAACGCGCACGGATGCTGCAAGCGTCATCAGCGAATTCGCCCAGACCGGCATCGCGCTTAAGGTCATTTCCGGCGACCATCCCGATACGGTTGCTGCCCTCGCCGAACAGGCCGGTATTCCCGTCAACGGCCTCGTCGTGTATGGGCCGGACATAGAGGCCATGGAGCCTGAGGAGTTGATCGGCGTGGCGCGGCGGGCCACCGTATTCGGACGTGTCTCCCCTCGCTCCAAGGAGCTCATCGTCGACGCGCTCAGGCGAAGTGGCCGATACGTCGCCATGGTGGGCGACGGCGTCAACGACGTGCCTGCCCTCAAGGCGGCGAATGTCGCGGTAGCCCTGCGCAGCGGCAGCGGTATCACTCGCGACATCGCCGATATGGTGCTCCTCAACGACGCCTTCTCCAATTTGCCCCGCGCCTTCCGCGAGGGCCAGCGCATCCGCAAAGGCATGGAGAGCATCTTCCGTGTCTTCCTCACGCGAACCGTCTCTCTCACCCTGATGATCCTGGCTATCTCCTTGCTCAACGACCCGTTTCCCGTCACGCCGAAGCACACCGCCCTGATCGCCATGCTCACCGTCGGCATTCCGACCCTGTTCCTCGCGGTCTGGGCCAAGCCCGGCAGGGTCGGACGCCTCGTGATTCTCTCCGGGGCGCATTTCGTCGTTCCCGCTGCCCTGGCAATTGCGGCGGTCAGTGTTATCGTGTACGAATTTTTCCTCCACTCGACGGGGGATATCGCGACGGCTCAGAGCGCGCTGACGTTTACCGCCATCCTATGCGGCCTTCTGATCATCCTTTTCCTCGAGCCACCTTCACCCGCCTGGGTCGCTGCCAATCCCCTCAACGGCGATTGGCGTTCCCCAGCGCTGGTGGGCGGACTCTTCGCCCTCTTTGTCGCCTTCGCCGCCATACCGGTGACACGAGAGTTTTACGAGATAGAGCCCTTCAGCGTCTGGGAATTCGCCATGATTGGTCTCGTCATAGTGGCCTGGGGCTTTGGCCTCCGCTCCATCTGGCGATTCGACCCGCTAGCCCAAATCCACGGTCTCCTGCATGGCCACGGCAAAGGGCCCGAGCCTGAAGAAACCTAGACGCCGGTGAATACCCGCCATAGCTTCCTACTGGGCCGGGAGCCTCCATGCAGTAAAATTGACAGTGCACCGCGCCCGAAGCTAACGTGAATCTGTGAGGAATCCGGCGGCCCGTTCATGATCTACCTCGACTACGCCGCAACCTCCCCCCTCAACCCTCGCGCCCTCGAAGCGATGCTGCCGTACCTGCGACAGGACTACGGCAACGCTTCCGCCGCCTACTCGATCGCCAGGCACGCCCAGAAGGCCATCGATGACGCCCGCAAGGCCGTCGCCGAGGTTCTCGGCTGCCGCACCTCCGACGTCGTCTTCACCAGTGGCGGCACCGAGTCGATTAACACGGCACTCAAGGGCGTCGCATTTGCGATGCGCAAGTCCGGCGCAGGCAACCACATCGTCACTACCGAGGTCGAGCACGATGCCGTCCTCCATACCTGCAACTACCTCGAGCAGTTTGGCTTCGAAATTACAACCTTGCCCGTCGATCGTCTCGGGCGTGTCGACCCAGAAGCGGTCGCCGGCGCGATTACGGAGCGGACGGTGCTCGTTTCCGTTATGCAGGCCAACAACGAGGTTGGGACCGTCCAACCTGTGGCCGAGATCGCCCGCCTCGTCGGTGAGCGCGCCCGCGCGCTGGGCAAGCGCATCCCGGTGCACGCCGACTCGGTCCAGGCGCCGGGAGCCCTGCCGATCAGCGTTGACGAGCTCGGCATCGACCTGCTAAGCCTCTCGGGCCACAAGTTTGGCGGCCCCAAGGGCACGGGCGTGCTGTACATCCGCCGCGGCATCCCGTTCGTCTCGCAGCTCACCGGCGGCGGTCAGGAACGCCAACGCCGCGCCGGCACCGAGAACGTCGCGGGTATCGTCGGCCAGGCCGTCGCGCTCACGGAGGCCGAATCGAGGCGCTCCGACTACGTCGAATCTACGAGGCGCCTACGCGATAGGCTAACCGCAACGTTAACATCACGAATCCCAGACTCCCTGCTTACCGGCGATCCCGTCGACCGCCTGTCCAGCAACGTCAGCATCAGCTTCCGTGGCGTCCGTGGCGACGAGCTCGTCGGCGCTCTCGACAAGGAAGGCATCGCCGTGTCGGCCGGCGCCGCCTGCGGCTCCTCGACCTGGGAACCCTCCCACGTTCTGCTCGCGATGGGCCTCAGCATGCCGGATGTCGTCGGCGGCCTCCGCCTCTCCCTCTCCCTCGAGACGACGGACGCCGAGGTCGACCAGGTCATAGCCGTCCTCCCCCGCGTCATCGACCAGCTACGCCCCATAGCCGCTGCCGGCTAGTCTGCCCGGCCTCGAGCCGCGCACACGATGGCTCGCTTCACTGCACGCAGGCGCCGCACTCTGTAGTATTACCCCGCATGACGGCCGACTTCTCTGCCCGCACGCGCCAATATCAAGACGCTCTCTACGAGGCGCTAGCCGGCGATGAGACAGCCGTCTCTGATGCCGAACCACTATCGATTCTCAGCGGCCTGCTGGAGCGCTGCCGTCCTCTCGCTATCGAAGACTCGATCGCGGTCCAGGCGCTCGACGCGCTCGGCTCCTTCGCCGAGCGCCCAGGTCTCGAAGCCGCGCTCTCAGACGTCGCGATTCGTTTCGAGTCGCCGCAGCGTTTTCGTGAGGCGCTCTTCTTCGCTCGCTGCCTCGAACGCGACGCGGACTCTGCGCTTGCCCTGCTGGACGCCCGCGCCTACCTCGAAGCCGCGATTACGCCCGCCGCTGCCAGCGCCGACCTCGCTGTTGACCAGGCGGCGTTGCTGGATGGCAACACCTTCGCGACGCTTTGGCGCGAACCCGGCCGCGGCGTATGGCTCGTGGACACCATCGACATCTGGAAACAGGCTTACTTACCGCTCTACGTCTCGCGCCACGCCGCGCACAACGCTGCTGTCGCCGAGATCGCTCAGCTGATTGACGCTGCGCAGACGCGTGTTGCCGCTGTCGAGCGGCTCAATACGCTGCAGCGTCTCGGCGCGCCCCAGGCACAGGCGGCACTCACGCAGTACCACGAGCTCGAGACCCAGTTTGCCTGCCCGGCAACCGAGGACGACCTCACGACAATCCTGCAATCGGAGCCGGCCTGCCCCTACTGCGCCTACCATCTCGGCGAAGAGGCCCCCACCGCGGATGCGAATCGAGTCCTGCAGGCGATCCAGCGCGGCCTCGAGGGCCAGCAGGCGCGACTGGCTCAGCGTGTCGTGAATCGCCTCCTGGCGCGCTCTGGTCGCCCCGGTAGCGACCGCCTCGACCGCTTCATCGAAGTCGTGCAGGCCGCTGACCTCACCGGCCTCGCCGCCGTCCTGGACGACGGCCTCATCGCCTTCCTGCAGGACCTTCTCGACTCGCCGCCGCCCACGGCTACGCTGCTCGACAGCCTTTCCCGTACCTTCCCTGAGATTACCGCCGATAACCTTGATGACGCGGTCGTCGAGTTCCGCCTTCTCCTGCAAGAGGAGTTGCAGCGCAACAACGGTGCCTTCCACCTTCGCGCCGAGGATCACGACGCGTGACCGACTTCCTCATCGTCGGTCTCGGTAATCCCGGCTCCAAGTACAAAGAGAGCCGCCACAACGTTGGCTTCCGCACCATCGACGCCCTTGCGCGGCGCCACCAAATCAAGCTGCAGGGCCCCAGGTTCTGGCAACGTAGCCTGGCTGACGCCGGTCGCGGCCGCATCGCAGGCGCCGAAGTCATCCTGATCAAGCCACAGACCTTCTACAACAACACGGGCCGCGCCGTGCAGAACTTCATGGCGCGTGAGCGAGTCAAACCCAATGGCATCATCGTTGTCTACGATGATCTCGATCTATCCGAAGGACGCATCCGGATGCGTCCCAACGGCTCGCATGGCGGCAACAACGGCCTCAAGTCGATCATCGATGCTGCCGGTACTGACTTCGGACGCATCCGCATCGGCATCGGCCGCCCACTGGACAAGGGCGTGCCGTCGTGGGACCCGGACGTTGTCATACGCCACGTGCTCGCTGCTCCCTCCAAGGAGTCTCTCCCCATCCTCGAATCCGCTATCGAGCGCACCTGCGACGCTGTCGAAGCCATAATTCGAGACGGCTGGGAACGCGCCATGGAAGTCTACAACCGCGCCGCTGACAGCCAGGGAGGGACGAAGTGAGAATCACACGCATCCGCGCCGGCGACGACGGCGAATCGCACTTCGAGGAGCTCGATCTGCCTCTCGACACGTCCCAGCGCCGGGCGACTTCTGTGTCGATTCCGGCGTCTTACGTGGCGTTGGGCCTTTCGGCGGCGCTCGAGCCCCAGGACTGGCACCACGCGCCTCGACGGCAGCTGGTCACCGTGCTCGAGGGCGCCCTCGAGGTCGAGGTCGGCGACGGCTCAACGGCGCGCTTCGGCGTTGGTGACAGCTTCATCGCCGATGATCTCACCGGCCGCGGCCACCTCACGCGTGACCTGGAGGGGCCGATACGCCTTCTCTACGTGCACCTGCCGGATGATTTCGACCCTGACGACTGGTCGCGCTCAGGCTAATTCTTCGGTCGCAGGCAAGCCCGGTAGTAGACTCAGCGCGTTCAGTCGTCCGATTCGCTCCAGGTTTTCCGGCGTCAGCGCGGCGTTGTTGGCCAGCTCCTTCGAGCCACGTGCTACGGCGCCCTCCGGAGCGAACGGCCAGTCGCTGCCGAACAGAACGTGCTCGACATTTACGATCTGCAGCAGCGAGGCAATTTGGGGCGCATCGACGGAGAGCGCCGTATCGAAGTACATTCGCCGGAGGTACTCGCGGAAAGGCGCTTTCACCTCGTCCGAGACACGCCTCCCCGGTGCATTCGCGATACGAGTGGCCAGAAACGGCAGGGTTCCCCCGGCATGTGACGCGATGAGCCGGATGCCTGGGTAACGGTCCAACGTGCCGCTGAGAACCAGGTTCATCACAGCGCGTGTAGTGTCAAACGGGTATTCGATAACGACTGCCGAGTGCCCCATCGAGACCGCGGCAATCGCAGGCGGGGCTGTCGGGTGGACATAAACCGCCGCCCCACGACGCCCCAATTCTGCGAACACCGGCTCGAATCTCGGGTCGCCCAGATAGATTCCGTCGTAATTCGAGATCAGGCAGATGCCATCGAGGGTAAGCTCGTCCAGGCTGTATTCAATCTCCCTCAGCGCGCCCTCAACGTCCGGCAACGGCAAGCTGGCGAAACCGCCGAATCGCGAGGGAAACTGCCGCTTCGCCACAGCTGCCGACTCGTTGATGGCCCTGGTGAGGTGTCGTCCTGCCTCATCGTCACCCCAGTGCAGCATCACCGGCAGCGAAATCACCGCGATGGCAATGGCGTTCCGATCCATCATCTCGATAGCGGCGTCTAGGCTCCATTCTGGCCCGCTCTCGCTGCCATCGTCCATCGCACGATTCTGACTCCGCATTGCCTCTCTGAAGGCCGTGGGTAGGAAGTGGGCGTGCACATCGACAAGGCCGGCCGGCCAACGCTGTTCCGAGCTCGCGCTCGTCGTCACTCGGGACCTCCTTGCGCCCGCCGTCCGCTCGTCATCATCCGCGCGTGAAGATTACCCGGCGTCCGTCCGCCTGGCTACAGCGACGCCTGCGGCATGACCAGTTAACCGCCGCGCCGCGTCGCACGTTACACTAACTTAGAGCCCTGCACGGTGCAGGGAAAAGAAGCCCCCACATAGCGTGAGGGGCCGTTTGGCGTGTCTTCATGGACCTCTCACGCCTCCTGGAGCCCATACGATCGACGCTGCAAGGTACAGCGCCCGGCAGCCGCATCGGCGTTGGCGACGCGGCGCGCCCCGCCGTGATCGCCGGCCTGGCGCAGCATGCAGACGGTCCGGTACTCGTCATCGTCCCCAAGTCAACTCGTGTCCATGATCTTGCCGAAGAGCTCGGTTACTGGCTCGGCCCCGATGAGCACCACCGCATCCGCGTCTACCCGCAGCGAGACGCCCTGCCTTACGAGCGCGTCGCCGAAGACCCGTGGGACGTTCGTACACGCATCGAAGCGCTGTCTGCCCTGCACGCCGGCGGCAACGCCATCATCGTCGCAAGCATTGAGGCCGTAGCTCAGCGCACCCTCTCGCCTGAGGCTGCCCGAGGAGCCGTCTCCCGCCTTACAGTCGGTGATCGTCTCGACCCAGACGACCTCCTGCGTAGTCTGCAATCCTCCGGCTTCGAGGTTGTTAGCCTGGTCGAGGCGCCGGGCCAGGCGGCGCGGCGTGGCGGCATCGTCGACGTGTTCCCGCCCCAGGCGGAAGTCCCTGCCCGTATCGAGTTCTTCGGCGCCGACGTCGAAAGCATCCGCGAGTTTGACGTCGATACTCAGCGCTCGCGCGATCGTGTTGAGGCAATCGGCCTTGGCGCTGCCGCCGAGGTCAGCCCAGACCCTATGCTCGCCGCCGAATTGACGCGCGAGCTCGACTTCTCAGCTTGCGACGAGGAAACCGAAGAGCGCCTGCGCGAGGAGCTGGAGAACCTGGCCCGTGGTGTTCTGCCGGTCGGCCCCGCATTCCTGCCCGCGCTGCTTTCGCCCTACTCGCTGCTCGACCACCTGCCAGGGGCCGCAACCGTGCTTCTTGACGAGCCGATGGACCTCTCGCGCGCCCTCGACGAATACGTCGCGGAGACCGCCACGATGCGCATCGAGCGCGAGGCGCGCGGCCAACTTCCCATCGGCTTACCGGCGGCGCAGGCCAACTGGAGCGACCTCCAGCCCCAACTCGAGCGCCGCGCCATCGAGCTCTCCCGCTTTGCGACCTCAGACGCGCCAATCCCTCTGCCGGACTCTTCATCTGGCACCATGAGGCCGCCCTTCGGCCCCGCGCCCGGCTTCGGCGGACGCGTGCGCTCGCTGGCCGCGGAGCTCGCCGGCCTTACGAGTCAAGGTGAAAGCGTCGTCATCGTCTCCCAGCAGGCCTCGCGCCTGAACACGCTGCTCAGCGACGAAGGCCTGCCAGTCAACCTGGTCGAAGAAGCTCCGGAGGTTCGTCCTGGCACGATCCAGCTCCTGCGCGGCTCCCTGCCCCACGGCTGGACGCTGCGCGGCGAGGTAGCCCTCACCCTTCTGACCGATGCCGAGGTCTTCGGCTTCGTCAAGCAACGCCGCGCTCTGCGCCAGCCTGGCCCCGACCGCTCGAACCTCGTCGCCGACCTCTCCCCTGGCGATTACGTCGTCCACCTCGAGCACGGCATTGCTCGCTTCGCCGGCATGATGGTGCGGGAGGTCGAGGGCGTCGAGCGCGAGTTCCTCGAGCTCACCTATGCCGAAGGGGATCGTCTTTTCGTCCCCGTCGATCAGTCGGACCGCGTCGCCCGGTATGTCGGCCCCGGCGACTATCACCCCGGCCTCACGCGCCTCGGCTCCGGCGAATGGACACGCGCCCGCGATCGAGTCCGCCGCGCTGTCGCCGACGTGGCCCGCGACTTGCTGGACCTTTATGCCTCGCGCCAGGTGCTGGACGGCCACGCCTACAGCCCCGACACGCCGTGGCAGCAGGAGCTCGAGGCGTCCTTCCCTTATGTCGAGACGCCCGACCAGGTCGCCGC
>DASTLN010000252.1:0-16083 GCA_035714925.1 Dehalococcoidia bacterium
GACAAAGAACTACGCCGCGTCGGCATCATGAGCGTCGGCGACATGGGCGCCGGCTTCGGCGACGTCCTGCACCAGAACGGCATCGAAGTCTACACCTGCCTCGACGGCCGCAGCGACCTCACCCGTCTGCGCGCCAAAGAAGCCGGCTTCAAGGACACGCCGGACTTCGACTCCCTGGTCAGCCAGATCGACCTCTTCATCTCCGTGCTCGTCCCGTCAGAAGCGACCCAGCTCGCCGAGGACGTCGCGGCGGCGATGATCCGCACCGGCGCGAAGCCCGCCTACGTCGACGCCAACGCCATCGCCCCCCAGACCGTCCGCAAGCTCGAAGCCATCATCAGCGACGCTGGCGCCAACTTCATCGACGCCGGCATCATCGGCGGCCCGCCGCGCACCGGCTACACGCCCAGCATCCCCTGCTCCGGTCCCGACACCGCCATCTTCGAGACCTTCACCAACCACGCCCTAAACGTCCACAAAGTTGGCGATGCGGTCGGCCAGGCCTCCGGCCTCAAGATGGTCTACGCCGCCTCCACCAAGGGCACCACAGCCCTCTGGACCGAGCTCCTCACCGCTGCCCGCATCCTCGGGCTCGAGGACGCTCTGCGCTCCCACCTTGGCGAAGGCGCTGTCTTCGCCGCGCAGCAGCGCAGCATCCCCATGATGCCCAACCGCGCCCGCCGCTGGGTCGGCGAGATGGAAGAGATCGCCGCCACCTTCGAAGGCGTCGGCATGACCCCGAAGATGCTCCTCGGCGCCGCTGAGATGTACACCCTCGTCGGCGAAACCCCCCTCGCGGACCTCACCTCCCGCGACCCTCAGCCCACGTTGGACGAAGTCATCGACGCCCTCCAGCACCGGCTCTCGCCGTAACAAGACCTGCCTCCCCGCCATGACAGCGCCATCCCTGAACGTCATTGCGAGAAGCGACGCCAGGAGTGACGCGGCAATCTCACACCCTCACCAAACGCCTCTCAACGCAGTCCACCACGGCCCATACGTCATTGCGAGGAGGCCAGAGCCGGCGCGGCAATCTCACAGCCTCACCAAACGCCTCAACGCAGTCCACCACGGCCCTGTACGTCATTGCGAGGAGGCCAGAGCCGACGCGGCAATCTCACAGCCTCACCAAACGCCTCAACGCAGTCCACCACGGCCCCGTACGTCATTGCGAGGAGGCCAGACCGACGCGGCAATCTCACAGCCTCACCAAACGCCTCAACGCAGTCCACCACGGCCCCGTGGAGGCCAGAGCCGACGCGGCAATCTCACAGCCTCACCAAACGCCTCAACGCGGTCCACCTCCGCCCCATCCTCCACAGCCCCTCTCCTCGAAAGCCTGTCCTTCGCGGAGCGGAAGGGGACAGGGGCACGCGCCTGCCTATGCCCTCTGCCCTACGCCTATGCCCTATGCCTATGCCTATGCCCTATGCCCCTCGGGGCGGGGGGTCCCCTGCGAGGGACCAAAAAAAGCCCCCTCACCATCGTGAGGAGGCTAACGGGGCATCGCGAAGCGCCGACGCTCAGGCGACAGCGTGTGACTTCGATCCCCTGCCTTGCCGCGACTCATCGACCACCTCCCGCGCAATGTTCACCAGCCCATCGGCGCTCGAAGCGTCCGCCGGGTAACACGCCGTGCCGAAATGGCACCAGTAGTTGCCCAACGACTGCACCATCTCGCTCACGAAGGACCTCGCGTCCGCGGTAGTCGTGTTCGGCAGGCTCATCACGTATTCGGACTCGCTCACACTGAGCGTGTGACTGATCGTCTTGCTGTGGTTCGAGGCGATCTCCGCGATCTCCTTCGCCAGCTTCTCGGCCACCAGCGGGTTCATCTCGACACCCGGCTTCGTCGCCTCGATCGCAAGGATGGTCATCTCCCGGCCTTCGCGTCGCGCCGTGGCGACCTCCTCCTGCAACCGCAGCATGAAGTACGCCTCATTGAACGAAGCCTGCTCCGCTATCGGTGTGGCGGCAGCGGTCTCACCCGCGTGACCCGGCGTACGGCTCCGCATCGCTGACTCCATGTAGCGGCGGCTGGCGCCGGAGAACATCAAACGCGCCGTGGTCATCACCACCGCCGCGCTGTAGACCAGCGACAGCACCAGCGTAATCGGCAGGACCATGATCGAGCCCGCCAGGACCGCGCCCAACACGCTGAACACGGCAACGATCAGGCCGCCGCTCAGCACCAGCTTGATCAGGAATTTCGTCTGCTCAGGCTCTCGCTTGAAAGCCTCTCGGATGCCAAAGCTCTCTTCTTCCATAGCGCTCCTCCTGTCTAGGATCGGCACCAGGCCCGAGAAAATTAGTTCCGCCGCTCAATCTCCTCCCCAGTTCAATAGCTCACGTCATTGCGAGGAAGCCACAGCCGACGCGGCAATCTCACAGCCTCACCAAACGCCTCAACGCAGTCCACATCCGCTCCATCCTCCACAGCCCCTCTCCTCGCAAGGAGAGGGACGCGCGGCAGCGAGGGAGAGGTTCAACCCCCCGCACATCACCCAACGCCAGCAGGGTCAGTGGGGGCGCAGTACATCCTGAGCGGCGTCGAAGGGCCCCCGCCGGGGGAGTCTGAGGGAAGCGACCAAAGGGAGCCACCCCTCAGGAATTTCCCATTAAGAAGGCGAAGCAGACAACGGCGTCAGCCGGAAGGCTGTGTAGCCTTCAACGCCGCGTCTCCCTCAAATACGCTTCCATTTCTCGACAACCCAACCCCCCACGGTGCAATCTTGATCCCATGGCCACCTACTGCCGCGAATGCGGCGCCGCCCTCGAACAACGCCTCGCCTTCGGCAAGACCCGTAGCGTCTGCCCCAGCTGCGGCTACACGCACTTCGAAGACCCCAAGGTCGCCGTCGGCGTCGTCGTCGAGCTCGACGGCGGCATCCTGCTCGGCAAGCGCAACCACGACCCAATGCTCGGCTGGTGGTCCTTCCCCTCCGGCTTCGTCGACGCCGGGGAGGTACCGGAGGACGCCGCAATTCGCGAGGTTGAAGAGGAAACCGGCATCAAAGTCACGCTGGACCGCATGCTCGGCGTCTACTCGAAGGCAGGCGAGCGCGTCATCTTCATCGCCTACGCCGGCCACGCCGTCGGCGGCCGCCTCGAAGCCGGCGACGAGTGCACCGAGGTCGCCACCTTCCCGCCCGACGCCTTACCCGAGCTCGCCTTCCCCAACGACGGCGCGATCCTCGCAGCCTGGCGCTCCGGCCGTGGGCTGCCCCTGAACGTAGCCGGGGACGTCGATTGAACCGCCGCGTCTTCCTGCCTCTCGTCTCCCTCCTCGCCGCACTCGCCATCGCCTGCAGCGGCGACGATCGTCCTCCCACGCCCACATCCACCGCGCCGCCCGGCACGACCGCGCCAACTTCCGCGCCGGCAGCAGTCACCGCGACACCGCACCCCGCCGGCCCTACGCGGCGACCCCTCGCAGTCCTCCCGCCCGCGCCTCCCATCGAATGGACCGCCTGCGGCGACGTCTACGAGTGCGCCGAATTCATCGTCCCCATGGACTACACCGACCCGGACCTCGGCGACTTCACGCTCTCGCTGCTGCGTCTCCCCGCCGGCGACCCCGGCTCGCGTATCGGCACCCTGTTCTACAACCCCGGCGGCCCCGGCGGCTCCGCGGTCGAGTACCTGCAACTCGTGGCCTTCGCAATCCCCGTCGAGATCAAGCAGCGCTTCGACCTCGTCGCCTTCGACCCTCGCGGCGTCGGCGAAAGCAGCCCCATCCTCTGCGGCGAGGACGTCCAGGCCCTCCTCGGACTCGACCCCGATCCCCAGACCGACGCAGAATGGCAGACCATCGTCGATGCCGTGCAGGACTTCGCCGAGCTCTGCGCCGAACGCGCCGGCGATGCGCTGCCCTTCTACGGCACGGTCAACGTGGCGCGCGACATGGACCGCATCCGTCAGGCCCTCGGCGAAGCCACGATCAGCTACGTCGGTTTCTCCTACGGCACCTCGATCGGCCAGGTCTACGCCGACCTCTTCCCCGATCACGTCCGCGCCATGGTGCTCGATGGCTCGCTGGACGCATCCCTGTCGCCGGACCAGCGCAACCTGGAGCAGATTCTCGCCTTCGAAGCCGCCCTCGGTCGCTTCATGGAGTACTGCCGCGAGACCGCCTGCTTCGATGTCGACCCCCGCGACGCCATCGACACGCTCATGCGGCGCACCGCGGAAGCGCCGATCCCCGCGCCCAGTGAGGACCGGGCGCTCGGTGAAGGCGACCTAGTCTGGGGCCTGATCAGCTCGCTCTACGCCCGATTCCAGTGGGCCGGGCTCGCGAACGCTATCGATGACGCGCTCGGCGGCGACGGCAGCCGCATGATCCGCCTCGTCGACCAGTACTGGCAGCGAGACGCCGATGGGACCTATGACAACATCTTCGAGGCCAACGTCGCCGTGAACTGCCTCGATCAGGCCGTCGATCCCGACCCGGACCACCACCGCATGCTCTCCCGCCAATTCGCAGAGCAAGCGCCGATCTTTGGCGCCTGGGGTGGCTACCTCAACATCACCTGCGCCCTCTGGCAGGCCGAACCGTCGCCACCGCCCGTCCCCACGGGCGCCGGCGCGCCTCCAATCCTCGTCATCGGCAACACCGGCGACCCCGCGACGCCCCTGAAGTGGGCCGTGGCGCTCAGCCGGCAGCTCGAATCCGCCACCCTCCTCACCAACGATGCCGAAGGACACACCGCTTACTTTCGCTTCGACGACTGCGTCGACGGCATCGCCAACGCCTACCTGCTGCGGCTCGAAGTACCGGCAGAGGGCACGACCTGCGGCAACGCCGGCATCGAACCGGTTCCGGCGTTGCCATGATCCGGGCCCTCCTCCCAATCGTGCTCGTCGCCCTCATGCTGACGCTGGCCTGCGATGGCGACGAAGGCGAAGTGCGCCCCTTCGGTACCAAGCCCCCGTCGTCCGCCCCAACCCCCACCACTCGGGAGCCCAGCGGCACCTTCATCCCCTTCACGCCCACGGCGCCCACGCCCACGCCGCGTCAGCGCCCAGAGGCCAATCCCTTCCCGGAAGACCTGCACCAGTCGGCTCTGTCCCTGTTGACCCAGATCGGCGAGGTTCGCGGCACCCCCGCACGCCGCGAGATCGACTTGTTCGTCCTCACACGGGAGCAGGCGCGCGCCTTCTACGAGGGGGAAGCCGATCCGTCCGGCGATGAGGCGCCCTCGGACGCCGTTGACGCGGATGAAGAGGCGCCACCCCGGCCCTTCAACCTGCGACAGGAGACCTACGTTCTGCTCGGCTTGGTTCCTCCGCCGGAGCCATCAACCGGCGCCGGCGACGTGCAAGATCAGCAGCTCGACAACCTGCTCTCGCAGATCACGGGCTTCTATAGCAACGAGCTCGGCGCCCTCTACCTCGTCGAGAACAGCGGCAGCTGTGTACAGCTGGAGAGCACCATCGTTCATGAGTTGACCCACGCCCTGCAGTATCAATACCGCGACATCGACGGCCTGATTCGCGATCGCGCCGGGGACTGGGACGGCCAGCGAGCCCTCCTCACCGTCCTCGAAGGAGACGCCGTCTATACCGAGACACTCGTGCTCGGTTTCTCCACGCGTTCCAACTGCGTCCGCCAGCCCGTCTGCTTCGAGATACCGCCGCCTCGCAGCGCCTCGCCTTACGTGATCGAACGCGAGCTCGACACATGGTACGAAGACGGCTTCTGCTTCATCTCCGCCGTTCGCGACAAGCTCACCCGCGGCATAACCGGCATCTTCGAGGACCTTCCAACCACCACGGAGCAAATCCTGCATCCGGACAAATACCTCGCCGGCGAAACGGCACGCCCCGTTTTCCTCAACTCCCTCGGCGAGAAACTCGGTCCAGGCTGGGAGCAGAAGGGCCGCGGCAATTTCGGCGAATTCAGCCTCCAGAACCTGCTGCTCACCGGCTTGCCGGACGCGCCGTCCCTCGTCCAGGCTGCCGCGGCCGGCTGGGGCGGCGACTCCTTTTTCTTCTACGCGCACGAAGACGGCGCCAGGCTCCTGCACCTTGAGACACGCTGGGACAGCGGCGCCCAGGCCATCGAGTTCTTCGCTGCGCTCGTCACCGCAATCGTCAACCTCAGCCACGACGACCCCCCGCAGCCAGGCGCCAACCGCTATCGGGCCAGCGTTGGCGACGTCACCTGGAGCACCACAGTCGCCAGCGACCGCGTCACCCTCCTGGTCTCCACAGATCCAGACGCCCTCGAAGCCGCCGCCGAAACCGTCGAATAACCGCGCACCCCACCAAAGTCCCAACAAGCCCAACGCAGTCCGGTCCCACCGTCATTGCGAGGAGGCGCCAGTCGACGCCGCAATCTCACACCCCCCACCAACACCCCAACGCAGTCCACGACAACCTCACCGTCATTGCGAGGAGGCGCCCAGCCGACGCGGCAATCTCCCACCCTCCACCAACGCCCCAACGCAGTCCCCAGTCACCCCGTCGTCCACAGCCCCTCTCTGTAAACGGAGAGGGGCGCGCGGAAGCGAGGGTGAGGTTCAAACGGCGCGTCATCCTCCGACGCCAGGGTCAGTAACGGCGCATTGCATCTCGAACAGAATCAAACGAAGATCTCGGTCGAGCAGCCTCGCCTACTGCGCCAGCACAGACTCGATCGCGTCCCGCAAAGGCCCAATCTTGAACGGCTTCGCCAGCACCGGGTTCGAAACTCTCTGCAAAAACGCCCGCGTATCCGGGCTCACCGTGTCACCCGTGATGAAGATGATCCGCCGCGCTTGCTGCGGATCGCGCTGCCGTACTCGGCGATAGAACTCCGCCCCGTCCATCCCCGGCATCTTCATGTCCGTGATGATCACATCGAAGCTCTCGCGCTCGGCCAGGTCCGTAGCCTCAACCCCGCTGCTCGCCACCGCGACCGAATGGTGGTCCAGCACCAGGATCTCCGACAGCAGCTGCCGGATACTGATCTCGTCGTCCACCACGAGGACGCGCCGCCCGCTGACGGCGCTCGGCGGAGTCTCGGCACCGGGGCCTCCACCGCTGGCCACCTCGTGCTCCTCCTCGACGCCAACCGGCAGGTCGATATGGAACACGGAGCCGCCCTCCGGCCGGTTCTCGGTCCAGATCCGCCCCCCATGCTCGTCGATAATTCCGTAGCAGATTGTCAGCCCCAGGCCGGTGCCCTCGCCCGCGTCCTTCGTCGTGAAGAAGGGGTCGAAGATGCGGCGCTGGATGTCGGCCGGGATGCCCGGACCATCATCGGCAATCGATATCCGTGTGCCGCTTGGACTGCCCTCCGTGACCACGGTCAGCTTGCCGCCGCCGTTTGCGTCGATCATCGCCTGCTCGGCGTTCTTGATCACGTTGAACAGCACTTGCTGGATCTGGTCCTGGTCCACCCAGCAGCGCTGCATGCGCGTATCCAGCGTCATGTCCAGCGAGAGGTTGCGCACCGCGAAGTCATAGCTGCGCAGCTCCAGCACGCGTTGCACCAGCGCGTTGACGTCCGCCATCTCCTTCGTCGGCCGCCGCCTTCGCGCGAACGACAGCAGGTTCTGCACGATCTTCGCCGCGCGTTCCGCCTCGTCGTAAATCGTCTGGATCTGCGACCGCACGCCCTCTTCCAGGTCCCGCGCCAGCAGCAGCTGGGAGAAGCCCATCACCCCGGTCAGCGGGTTGTTCAGCTCGTGCGCGACGCCGGAGACCAGCTGGCCCACGCTCGCCATCTTCTCGGATTGCAGCAAGCGCTCATGCAGCAACCGCTCGTCGGTGTTGTCCCGCAACAGCACCAGCCCCTGGCCCGCCGCCTGGCTGGCCGTCACGGCGATATGCCGCGACGCCGGCGAACGCGTCAGTGTCTCGCCCAACTGCGGCCCGTTGCCACTCGCCGCGGCGCGGATCAGCTCCGGCAGCGGGTCGGGCGCAGCCTCACCGGGCGCACCACCCAGCGTCTGCAGCAACACCGCACCGTTGTCGTTGAGGGGCGCCGCCGCACCGTCGACATCGACGCGCACGACGCCGATCCCCAGCAGGTCGCAGAGGCGCAGCAACTCGATGTCAGGCTGGTCTTTTGCCGGGATTTCGGGGCTCACTGTGCCCGGCGGCTGTGAGGTCATCTTGTCTCCATCTCCGTACGGAGCCGGATCGCGCTCCCGCCAAAACGCTGCTACAAGTTAGCACATTCGAGCCACATTCTGAACCCGCGGACCTCGCCGAGCCTCACGACAGCGTTACCTCCCGCGAGCCAACGCGAGCAGGGTCAGTAGGGGCGCAGTGCATCCTGAGCAGGGTCGAAGGGCCCCGGCGGGGGGAGTCTGAGGGTCGCAGGCTCGCCCAGAGACGTCTTCCCTCAGGTATTAGCCGAAAAGAAGGCCCAGCGAACAAGCCCCAGCGATAGCGACGGCGCAGGCCTGCCCTTCGCGGAGTGGAAGGGACGCGAAGCCTTCGACGCCCCAACGCAGTCCAACCCTCGCGCAGTCATACACAGCCCCTCTCCTCGCAAGGAGAGGGGCGCGCGGCAGCGGGGGTGAGGTTCCCCCTAAGTCTTCTGCCAGATCGGACGCCGCTCCCAGCAGTGACGGCAGACCAATACGAGACGCTCAGCCTGGACGCCCTCGTCCGTCACCATCATCTCCCGGACCTCGGTGTGCGTGGTGCAGAAGTAGCCCCTGCAGCGCGAGCACTGACGAGTCCACTCCTCCTCACAAACCTCGAGACCGCAGGTGCGCCGCCGATTGAACACGAGCACGCTCTCTTTGTAAACGAGGTGGCGGTCCAGGTCTTCGCGCTTGGCTGCGCAGTTTTTGCTGTCGCAGATTTCCTCGCCCAGCGCGCGGATCACGCCGTGCTTCTCGCAGAAGTGGCGGCCACAGTAGACGCACAGCGCCGAAGCAGCGTCGCCGCACTTGAACAGGGCGCTCTTCACCTGGCACTTGCCGAATCGGATGGTTGCCATAGATCGTTTACGCTGCCACGTTTGCCGCGCCCGTTCAACCCCGGCGCCCTGGCCACACTAACCCAAGCGCTCCACTAAATCCCCAGTGTCATTGCGAGGAGGCGCCAGCCGACGCGGCAATCTCACGCCCGCCACCAACACCCCCACGCAGTCCCCACCGCTACCGTGATACACAGCTCCTCTCCTCGCAAGCCTACCCTTCGCGGAGCGGAAGGGCCTGCCCTTCGCGAAGTGGAAGGGGAAGCGGGGGTGAGGTCACCCCACACAGCCCACGCGTCCCTTGGCCGTATCTCGGCTCAACCATCCCCACCAGATTTTCCGATCCCTGCCGAGATTAGGAAATGACCGAGCGTCTTTAGGCGTCAACCCCGTCGTGTCCTAAAGGAACTCCTCATAGGAGGTACGTCGCACCGCACGGATACTGCCTTGGTCGGTGCTTCGTGCCCCGGAAATTTGTCATCGGAGGGACCTCTTGGCAACGAATGCCCCGAGACGGCTCGTAGCCGTCACCACCAGCCTCATGGAAGATGAGCTCACTCGCGTCGTCACGGAATACATGCCCCTCGTCCGCCACGTCGTCAACCGCATCGTGGCCGGCTCCAGTCACTCCAGCATCCTGCAATACGAAGACATGGTCTCCTGCGGCGTTCAGGGCCTCCTCGAAGCCCACCGCACCTACGACGACACCCGCGGCGCCAAGTTCTCCACTTACGCTCTGCCCCGCATCCGCGGCTCCATCCTCGACGCCTTGCGAGCCGCCCATCCCCTGCCGCGCTCCCTGCAAAAGGCCTCCTCCGACATCGAACGCGCCATCTCCAGCCTCTACGCCGACCTCGGCCGCACCCCGACCAAGGCCGAAATCGCCGAGCGTCTCGGCCTGCCCCTCGCAGAGCTGCTTCACGTCTCCCAGGCGACCAACATCCGTGTTCTCTCCCTCGAGAGCCTCGCCGACATGACCGTCAACGGCGCAACCGAGAAGCTGACCGAGCTCGCCGACGAAGACCCCGGCATCGACCCCGACTCCGTAACCCAGAGCCAGATCCTGCGCGGCCAGCTCATGGAAGCGATCGAGGACCTCCCCGAGCGCGAACGCCAGATCATCCGCCTCTACTACATCGAGTCGCGATCCCTCAAGAGCATCGGCCGCTCGATGGCGATCTCCGAGTCGCGCGCATCGCAGCTCAGGCACCGCGCCATCCGCCGCCTCCGCAACGTCCTCGGCGAAGAGCTGGCCGAAGCCGCCTGACGTCGCACAAGACTTTGGTGTTGAACCTTTTGCCGTGGCCGCAGCCACGGCAATACGCTGTCCCGCTGCGACCCAACTTCAATCAACGCTGCAACGCAACCTGAGATACCAAACATCAGCCCGTCTCCCAGCGGCCCCCTTCGCACAGCCGAATGAGGGGTTAGAAGGTCTCTACGTCATTGCGAGGAGGCCGTAGCCGACGCGGCAATCCCACGCCCTCCGCCAACACCCCCGACGCAATCCACCACCGCTCCGATCTCCACAGCCCCTCTCCTCGCAAGGAGAGGGGCGCGCGGCAGCGCGGGTGAGGTGAGGCACGCCCGGGGCAGTGACAACCCTAGAAGGCGCAGCGCACAAGCCCAAGCGACAGCGGGGCGCAGGCCTGCCCTTCGCCGAGCGGAAGGGACGCGAAGCCTCCGTCCCTCCGCGCATCCACGACGCACGGTTTTTTAGGCCCTCTGCCCTATGCAATCTGCGCTCGCTGGGGCTACGGCAGATGCAGGAACAACAAAAAGACGGCCCCGCAAGCCGTCCTCAAGCTTCAAACCGCCCTGTGCGCGGTCGCTACGCGTCTTCCTCCGGCTTTAGCGCCAGTGCGCCGTGCGTCGGAGCCAGGTTAGGTGTATTCGGCCGTCGAATTGGTCTCACGTTAGAGTTGTCCTGCGTCACAAGCTCCTCGCGCAGCACAGCAACGTCCGCCGGCGCGGCGATTCCCAGCTTGACGCGGTCGCGTTCCACGCCCAGGACCATGATCGTGATGTTCCCTTGAATGATGATCGACTGGTCGATTTTTCGGGTCAGTATTAGCAAGTACGTACTCCGTGCACCGTATCCAGGCCTCTCTGCCCGGCGGCGGATATGATCTCCACTCGAAGTAAGTATCGGCAGTGAAGATGGCAGGAGTAGGGGTTAGTTCGAGTCTACGACAACCAGTTTTCCAGCGATTGCCGCAGCGAGGCGGGCGTAAACGGCTTCAAAACCACGCCGTCCGGCTTCGATCCCTCAGGCGGTTCCAGCCCCGTCAGCATGACAACCGGTATCGCCGCCGTGCGCGCGTCGGCCCGCAGGCGCCGCAGCACCTCGTCGCCGGGCATCCCCGGCAGGCCGACGTCGAGCAGGATCAAGTCAGGACGGTCGCCGCCCATCGCTTCTAGCGCATCGCGGCCGTCGCCGAAGGCTTCCACCTTGCAGTCTGGCCCCTCCAGGCTCAGGCTGACCAGCGACCGCACAGACTGCTCATCATCTACGACCAGCACGCGCTTCATCCTGCCCCTGGCCTCCAGCCCGCTCGCAGTTTGCCTGCGACCTGTCCCCTGCCTGTTACCTGTTACTCGTTCCCTGCCTGTTACCTGTTACCTGCTACCTGTTACTCGCCTCTCAGGCGATGTCGGTGTCCCAGCCCGGGACCGGGTGCTTGGCCACGATTGGCCTGATCTCGGCCTCGGCGCCGAACTCGACCAGGTCTTTGTAGGTCGAGCTGATCGACCGGTCCAGCAGCCGCAAGCCCAGTGGATTCAAGTCCTCGCTGTACTCGCGGCGCAGGCGGACCAATCGTTCCAGCCTGCGAATGAAGAGAGCTTTAGTGAGACCCTCGCCGGAACCGGCCGGCGAGGGCGTCTCCTGTGACTTCATGGTGCTTCCTCCCGAAGAGGTCCCTCGATTATTTGGGGAGGGACGGTCCGCGTTACTCGCTCTCTTCGGTTATCGGCACCGCGTCCAGCGCTACCAAGCCCTTGCGCAGCGCGTAGCGGATCAAATCGGTGCGATTCTTGGCGTGCAGCTTCGTCATGATGTGCGCGCGGTGCGCCTCCACCGTCTTCACACTGATGAACAGGTCATCGGCGATCCGCTGGTTCGAGGAGCCTTCAGCGATCAGCTGTAGCACTTCGCGTTCGCGTGCTGTCAGGAGGTCGTAACCCACCTTGCCGGAGTTGCTCTTGAGCTGCCACAGGTAGTCTGTCAGGTCGCCGTCGCCGATGCTTGAGCTGAAGTACGGGTTGCCGCGGTGCACGGCCTGGATGCCGAGCAGCAGCTCGTCCAGCTCCGACTTCTTGATCACGTAACCCGATGCGCCCGCCTTGAGCGCGCCCGCCACGTGTTCGTCTTCCATGTAGCCCGTCAGCATCAGGACCTTCGTCTTGGGCAGACGGCGCCGGATCTGGCGCGTCGCCTCAATGCCGTTCAGACCCGGCATCACCGTGTCCATCAGTACCACGTCCGGCAGCAGCTTCTCGGCCATGTCGACGGCTTCGCGGCCGTTCGACGCCTCGCCAACGACGTCGAGCCCGGGTTGCGCCTCGAGCATGTAGCGCAGGGCCTGGCGCAGCACCGCGTGGTCGTCCACGACGAGTACGCGAATGATCTGGGCCGTTGTGGAGCGGTTACCCTGCGCATCGGAGCGCACGGCGCTTGAACTGGCGGGGGTTCGATTCACTACGGGGTCCTCCTTGTTTAGCCAGAGCCCGGTCGAAGGGGCCTTGAAGCCTGCTGCGCCGAGTACCTATCGAAGCAACAAACGACGGCTAGCTTAACCTATTATCATGTTCGCTTGCCAGCCGGCAAGCCTGACTTGGCCCTCGTCCTGAGTCCGGTCGAAGTGTTCCTCGAAGGGACGGCGACGGACGACGGCCGTGCCCCGCCGACGGCCGTCGCCACGCCTGGATCCGTCTTGTCCGGCTCGGCCTTCGGGTCGAGGTCGTCTAGCACGGCGGGGTAAACCCGCTCGCCGCCGCAATTACGGCAGCTTGCCTTGATCTCACCGTCCTGCGGTGAACCCAACACCCAATGGTGGCGACAGTCAGCGACAGCGGTGGCGGAGTCATGTTGCGTCCGTGCTTTCATAACGAGGGAACAATAGCGGCGCAGCCACCAGCCACAACATCGGGAAAAACCCCTAAGTTTCGCCACACCCGCCATGCGAGCCATCGAGCGTCAGCGCAAGGCGAAGCAATCTCGTCGTCCCGCATGACCGCGACGGCCATGAGCTCCAAAACTGCCCCCTCTCGGACCTGCGCGTCACCCACCCTGCCTTGCCCTCGCTATAATCGAACCCGCCATGGACCCACCGCCCGTCCAATACCTCCGCACCCGCGATGGCAAGAACATCGCCTACGCCGTTTGCGGCCAGGGCGAGCCGCTGGTCTTTGTCCCCGCCCTCTTCGGCCACGTCAACCTCGGCTGGGACCTCTACCCCTCCTGGTTCCGCGCGCTCGCCTCCCGCTTCCGTTTCCTCCACTACGACGGACGCGGCTCCGGCCTCTCCAGCTGCAACCTCGACGTCTCGCACAGCGTGGCCGACTGGCAGAGCGACCTCGAGGCCGTCATGGACGCCGCAGGCTTCCAGCAGGCAGTCCTCTTCGCCGGCTGCCACGCTGGGCACGTCGCGGTCCGCTATGCCTTGCTGTACCCTGACCGCGTCAAGGCCCTCATCTTGAATATGGTGTCCGTGAATCAGACGGCCTGGGGCCCGGCATTCTGGACAACCGTCTCTGCCGAGAACTGGTCCTTCTTCATCAGTGCCGTCGCGCCTCGATCCGTGCCTCCGGCTGAACGGCGCCGTCTCGCAGACGCCATCGGTGAATCGATGACGCCCGCCGACGTCAACGTCAGCACCAACTGCATTTTCGACTCCACGATCGAATCGGAGCTGCCCCGACTGCGCACACCGACCCTCGTGCTGCACGCCAGGGATGCCGAAATCCTCGCCAAGGAAGAGTCCGCCGCTGTTGCAGCCGCCATCCCAAACGCCCGCTTCGTCCTTATCGACGGCGATTTCCTCTACGGAAACGGCGACCAGGGCATCGCGGCGATGGACAGCTTCCTCGCGGACCTCCCGCAGGCAGGCAGTCCCTTAGCAACGCCGGCATACGCACCGGACCGGCTCTCGGACCGCCAGATCGAAGTCCTGCGCCTGCTCGGGCTGGGAAGAACGAACCGGCAGATTGCCGAGAGCCTCGTCCTCAGCGAGCGCACCGTAGAGCGCCACGTCGCCGATATCTACGCCAGGATCGGCGTCGCTAACCGCGCCCAGGCCGCTGTCTACGCCCAGCAACACGGCATCGTCTAAGCTTGCGCCATGCTGAACTCAGACCGCTTCCGCCAGCCCGCCTACCAGATCCGCCGCAAGGTCTTCAAGATCTTCGGCGGCAGCTTTGACGTCTACGGACCCGATGGCTCCCTCGTGCTCTTCGCCAGCCAGAAGGCCTGGAAGCTCCGCGAAGACATCCGCCTCTACGGCGACAAGCAGAAGACCGAAGAGCTCCTCCTGATCAAGGCCCGCAACATCATCGACTTCTCCGCCGCCTACGACGTGTTCGACCCCCAGACGGACCGCAAGCTCGGCGCCTTCAAGCGCCGCGGCTGGAGCTCCCTCTTCCGCGACTCCTGGATCGTCATGGACGAAAACGACGCCGAGGTCGGCTTAGTCAAGGAAGACAGCGCCGCCATGGCTCTTCTCCGGCGCTTCCTGCCGCTGATCCCCCAGACCTACCACTGCGAGGTCAACGGCGCCCCGGTCTGCACCTACAA
Organism: Dehalococcoidia bacterium; assembly: GCA_035714925.1. Taxonomy (GTDB): domain Bacteria; phylum Chloroflexota; class Dehalococcoidia; order DSTF01; family WHTK01; genus WHTK01. The sequence goes on from DASTLN010000252.1 coordinate 14,712, forward strand.
GCAGAACTTCAACCCCTTCGTCTACAAGCTCAACATCGACTTCACCGAAGCCGGGCCTGCCCCCGACAAGCGCCTCACCATCGCCGGCGCCGTCCTCCTCGCCGCCATCGAAGGCAAGCAAAGCGGCGGCGGCGGCTTCAACCTCGGCATCTAACAAAGGGGCGCCAGCCCCACCGTCATTGCGAGGAGGCGCCAGCCGGCGCGGCAATCTCACAGCCTCACCAAACGCCTCAACGCAGTCCACCTCCGCTCCATCCTCCACAGCCCCTCTCCGTCGACGGAGAGGGGCGCGCGGCAGCGGGGGTGAGGTTCAGACGCCCCGCCATCACCAACGCCGGCAGGGTCACAAAGGGCGCAGTCATCCCGAGCCACGTCGAAGGGCCCCTGCGGGGGAGTCTGAGGGTCGCAGAGTCGCCCAGAGACGTCTCCCCTCAGTCCTCACCTTGAAAGGAAGGCTGCGCAGATGAGCCTGGCGACTCATCTGCGCAGCCTTCGACGCCCCAACCGCCTCTTACACCGCTCCCGGCTTGACTCGACATGGCACCATAGATCGAAGGCGACACCTCGCCCGGGAGGCACCCCATGGTAGGCACTGGCGGCTTCGACCCCCACGGCAGCATGATGCCCGACCACGATGCCGCAACCGACCTCAAGCTGCGCCAACGCAGCATCCGCGACATCGGCCGCCAGCTCGTCCCGGCCGTCCTCCTCGTCGCCGCGGCTCTCGGCCTCCTGGCTCTGCTGACCCTGGCAACCGGTACGTTCTAGGACGCACCACACCCGGCCTCGAAAGGAGGCGCCTCTTGTTCCACCACTTGCCTCCCGACCGCTCACGCATCGAGGGCTACAACGCCGATCAAGACCGGGAGATGCGCCGCCGTGGCGCGAAAGGCATGCTCTGGCAGTTCGCGGCGCTGTGCATCCTCTGCGCAATCGCGCTCGCGTTGCTGTTCCTGGCGTCTCTTATCCTTTAGCCCGGCCCGTGTTCATCCTGCTCGCGATCGTCGCGCTGTCCTTGCGGCTCCTGCTTGCGATACTCCTGACGAAGCGCTAGAGCTTCCCGCCTCTAGCCCTTCTGGATGTTGCGGAACGCGTTCGACCCCGCAACCATCGCCGGCAGCCCACCCATCAGATAGGCCACGCCCAGGGCTTCCTTGATCTCCGCCTCGGAAGCGCCGAGAGCACGCGCGCGATTGGCCAGGTTCGACACGCCGCTCTCGTGGTTCAGCAGAGCGTCGCAAATCATCATCATCAGCGTCTTCACCTTCGTCGAAAGCGCGCCCTCGTTCATGATCGCGTTGCGCGCGTCACCCACCACCGCGCCCAGATCGGGTGCGTGCTCATCGATCAGCTGCTGAAACCCCACCGGCGC
>DASTLN010000253.1:0-6809 GCA_035714925.1 Dehalococcoidia bacterium
CGCCCCGGAAGACGCCGCCACCGCCATCTGGGACGATCTCCTCCCCACCGACAAACGAGTCGCCATAGCCCTCAAAGCCATCGACATCCAAACAAAGCAAACCATCACGCTGAAAGTAACAAACCAACTCACCTAGAACCACGGCCGCCGAACTAACGACGACCCGATTGTCATTCTGAGGAACGAAGAATCTGGCCGCAGCCATCAACGACGCAGTCTCTACTCAGCGCATTGCGAGGAGGCGTCAGCCGACGCAGCAATCTCACAGGTCCACCAGACGCCCCGTTGAGTGCTCCTTGCACCGATATCAAACTGAAAGCAGGGGTAGCGGGGGCGCAGCCCATGCGCGGGGAGCCCGAGGGGTGTCCCCTCGGAATGTAGGTTTCATTAGAACGCGAAGCGCACAAGCCCAACCGATAGGGCGGGTGCCGGACACGAAGCCGTCGACGCCCCGAGTCCTACTTCCCCAGCCCCCACCTTCCGTTGCGCGGTCCTCCCGGCAACAAACGCCTCATCACCTACAGAGCCCGCCTACCAGTCAAACCCACGGCCGTCTCACCCAAACCACCGCGCAGCGCCACAGACCTCACAACGTCCGCAGCCCCTCTCCTCGCAAGGAGAGGGGCGCGCGGCAGCGGAGGAGAGGTTACCCCTTCAGCCCGCGCTGAATGTTCTTCCGCTCCCGCATCAAGTTATCGAACCGGTGCAGCCGAGGCGCCACGCCCTCAACTCCCAAGTGCTCCAGCAGCTCCGCCGACTGCTTCGACATCCTGAACATGCGGCCCCAGTCCCGGTCGCGGTTCATTTTTCTGTACACCGGCGACATCTGCTTGATCCCCAGGCCGTCCTCGTAGAACGCCTGCACCCGCCGCACGAACGACGCCACCTCGTCGTCCGAGATCGGGTTCTCGCACTCCAACCGCCACGCCCGTTCCGCCACGTCCGGGCTCTCCAGCCGCAGCAGCTCGTAGACCTCCTCGTCCGGCGCGTCCGCCACGATTTGGCCCTTCGCCTTGAGGTAGATCCGGATCGACGTGCGCAGCGCCGCCTTCGCCATCGTGAACGCCATGCCGTGCTGGCCCGCCTTCAGCCCGCCCGCAAAGTCGAACCCAAAGCCCGCGAAGGCGCCGCCCGCGATCGCCGTCAGCACGTACTGCTGCAGCGCCAGCTCGGCCGGCGCTTCCTCGAGGCGCGATACGTGCGTTGTCGTCGCCTTCGTCGCCATCAGCTCTCCCTCACCAGCCGGTAGCGCTTCCAGACCCGCAGCAGGCCATCAACCTCACGCCGCGCCTCGTCGACACCAATGCGCCACCGCTTCGCCATGCGCTCATCAAGCTGCGGCCGCGTCACCGGACGCCGCAGCGGTCGCCACGCTGCAGCCGCCTGCGCGCTCAGCTCAAAGGCCATCGTCTTGTTCTGCACGAGGAACTGTCGCTGGCCGACCGGAAACAGCTTTACGTCCCTTGCCTGCCGTAGCATCAGCCGATCGGCGTCCCACGCTGCGTACGCGCCCATCCCCATCTCATCGCAGAACGCAGCAACCTCATCCATGTACACGGTCAGGCCCCGCGTACCCGGCGACTTCAACCCCCACATGCGCCGATACAGGGCCGAGTCCCTGCCGAAGCGCCGTGCAATCTTCTCGTAGCGCCATTTCAGGTTGGGATACGCCTCGCCCTCCGACGCCATATGTGAGTCGCAGGCGTACGCCGCCGCCGCCTGCGCCGCGATCAGGGCCTGCGGCGCGTAACCGGCGTCCAGGCTCTCGCGCGCCTCTTGCAGCTTGATCACGCTCCGCAGTCCCGTCCACACCTGCAGCAATCGCGCCGCGACGTCCCGGTCGAAGTCGCGCTGCAGCCGCCGAAGGCCCGCCGGGTTGTAGGCGGCCTCTGCGATGGCGGTGCGGTAATAGAGGTCGATGCGGTCCAGCGACGTCTCCCAGACGGCGCGAAAGTCGGTGACGTCCGTCGTGTTGATCGCGCCGCTGACCGCCGCCATGTTCGCCTGGTTGTAGACCTCGTAGTCCACGTAAGCGCCCTCGACGCCGACCGTCGCCAACACGAGCCGTGGGTCCGGCGTCGCCTCACCCTCCCGGCGCACGAGGAACAGGTCGAGGTCGGAGTTCTCGTTCCCGAATCCCTCAACCAGCGAGCCTGAGAAGAAGACAACGTCCTCCGGGTCCGTGATGATCTCTCTTGCGATGCGCTCGGTGGGGAAGGAGTGTCGCGGCGCCGTCATGGGACACCTCTGTTGCAATTCAGACGGTGCCCAGACTACCACTCAGCCTGACCCGCCGCTCCACCTTGATGAACAGCAGGAAGGAGACTGTCAACAGCACGGCGCTCAACGCCAACGCAACCGCCAGGTCGATCACGACCGCCAGGTCAGACGCGCTGCCGTCCAGCGAATCGACCACTGCTTGCATCGCCCAGGCGGTCGGCATCAGCCGCGCGACCGCCTCCAGGGAGCCCGGCAGCAGGTCGATCGGATAGAGGAAACCGCTGACCACCGCGCCAAACGGCATGATCGCGTTGAAGAACCCGCCTCGGACGCCCGCCAGGAACGAAAACGGCGCGAAAAAGAAGCTCGACACGACGACTGCGATCAGCGCCACAATCCCAGACGCCAGGAACAACGCCGCGTTGTCCACAGGCGGTACCTGGCTCGATATGCCCAACACCACGAAGAACGTCACGATCCCGGCCACCGCGGCGAAGGCCATGATTGCCAGCGCCTTGCCCAGCATGATCAACGCCACCGGCGTCCGCGTCGTCATCATCAGGTCCAGCGTCCCGGCGCTCTGCTCCTCCGCCAGCGACCAGCCCGTCCTGAAGATGCCGTTGTTCCACATGATCGAAAGCGACGCCCCGACGAAGACATACGAAATCGCGGTCACGCTGTCGCTGCGCCCAGCGATGTAGCCGATGACCGCCGCCGGCCCCAACGCCCCGATCATCGGACTCACGATCCCGCTGAGCACGAACATCTGCCGCCACTGCTGCAAAAAAGCGTACCTCAGGGCGTTGACGTAAACCCGGATTCCCGGCAGACCAGCCTCGCGCTCGTCCCCGGCCACGCCCGTCGGCTCCAACAAACGTGTACGACTATATCTCACGTGTGTAACTCATCGTGCGCAGCATAGCAAGCCTGTCAAGCATGAAGAGAGCGGGCCCGGCCGGGCCCGCTCCTCAAGAATGTCGTGCCCTCAGGGGTCAGGCACGGCGTCGGATAAGCACAGCAGTCGAACCTGCCCCGATCAGGCCTAGCAGGAAGATCGCGGCAGCCAGACCCGTCCCTCGGTTGCTGTCGGCCAACCCGGCATCCCCGGTGTTCGGCGGCTGCACCGCAGCGGAGGCGGCGACATCTTCCTCAGAGGCGTCGGCGTCAATTTCCTCGGATGCTTCGATATCCGTGCTCGCTTCCACGCCGTCCTCAGAAGTGGCGACCTCCGGCGGGATCAGCTGGCCGCGCGCAAAGCCTTCGGGGAAGTCGACGGACAGGACGTTCAGGTAAAGCTCCCCCGCAAACAGTGCGTCAACGTCCTCATCGCTCAGCTCCAGGGACCCAACGATCTGCGTAAACGGCTCGTCTGAGAGCGTGTAGGCCACGGGACCCTCTTCACCGGCCGCGCCGCGGTTCAGCTGAGCACCCATGATCTGCTCCAGCGACATGCCGACGATCGCCACCGTGTAGGTCAACTCGTTCGTCTCGTCATCGAAGTAGAACTGCGCGTTCGCGGCGCCGCCGCTCACAACCGCCGGTGTCACATTCGCGCCCGCGGCCTGCACAACAAACGAAACCGTAGCTGCATTCGCTGGCCCCGGCGCGACAGCCAGCGTCGCCGCCGTTATGACTGCGCCTGCGACAGCAAGCGCCCTTGGTATTGCCTTCATTTAGCAATTCCTCCTTACTCTAATTGAGGCCGGGATTGCCCTCGCGGCATCCTGCCCTCTTTGAGGCTAGGTCGTAATGGCTAACAAACGCCTACCAGCCCCTACTGGGCCGCATTACAACCGTCGCCTAATTGACAGCGAAGCCTTCCCATGGCCACAATCGCTCACGCTTCGGCGTACGCGACAACGATGGGCACGATGGCCTCGTCGCGGTGAAACCCGCTGACAAACGAAAACCAGGACCACGGACCGCCAAGGACGGCCCTACCTTTACTCGTAACGTCCAACCCGGCCCCCGGCGCCGTCTTTACACCCCTAGCGGTCAATACAGCTAGCGCTCGCCGGTCCGGATAGATCGACAACCTGAGGAGCAGGTCTATGCGTCATCTAGCCGGCATTCGGCTTCCCGTACTCTTCGCGTTATTGCTAATTACGCTCGTCGCTGCCTGCGGTGGCGACGACGACGATTCGCCGTCCGCGTCGCGATCAACGTCGAACGAGCGCAAGAGCATCACCTTCATGGCAGGCTTCAAGCCGCAGGCCAACCTGCCCTTCGTCGGCGTCTACGTCGCCCAGGAAAAGGGCTTCTTCGAAGAGCTCAACCTCGACGTCGACATCCGCCACGCGCAGTCCGGTGAGCACCTCCAGCTTCTCCTCGCGGGCGAAGTCCAGGTCGCCACCGCCAACGCCGCGCAGGTCGTCCAGCGCCGGGCCGAAGACCTTCCCATCGTCTCGATCGCGCTCATCGGTCAGAAGAGCGAGCAGGGTTTCGCCGTCGGAGCCGGCTCCGGCATTCGCTCGGTGTCCGACTGGGCCGGCAAGAGGTTCGGCTACAAGGGCACCGTGCCGGTCGAGTTCCTCGCCATCGCGAAGGCGAACGGCCTCGACCCCGACGCGGTGGACCAGGTCAAGGTCAGCTTCGATCCGCGCGTGCTCAGCGAGGGCCAGGTCGACATCCTCGCCGTCTTCGTCTCCAACGAGCCGGGCCAGCTGGAGCGTATCGGCTACCCTGTAACCCTCTTCGACCCCAGCGACTACAACATCCCCGTGCTGGGCCTGACCTACATCAGCAGCGAGGACATGATCGCGAAGGACCCGGAGGCACTGGAGCGCTTCCTGCGCGGCGCCCTCAAGGGCATCGAGTATGCCAGTGAGAACGTCGAAGAAGCATTGGATATCGTCCTCAAGTACGCGCCGCAGGAAGTGCGAGAGCAGCAGGAGTTCATGCTCACCACGGAGCTGGCGAGGGCTTCCACGCCCCTGACCAACACCTATGGCTACGGCTGGCAGACCCCGGAGCAGTGGACCGCGCTGATCGGCGCCCTGACGGAGTTCGACATCATCACCGAGGACGTCGCGCCCGGCGCCGTCTTCACCGATCGATTCATCGAAGCCATCTACGAGGACGAGAACTAGCTTGCGGCACGCACCCATCTGGGCCGTCTTGCCCGTCAAGCCCTTCGACGACGCCAAGAGCCGCCTGCAACCCGTCTTGGATGTCGGCCAGAGGCGAAACCTGGCCCGCGCCCTCATGCTGCACTCGCTCGCCACCCTCCAGGCCTGCGAGTTCATCGACCACGTCCTGGTCGTGAGCTCGGATAACGACGCCCTCGAGGCCGCAACGACCCAGGGCGCCGCAACGCTTATCGAGTCCAGCACCGGTCTCAACCCGGCCCTCGAAGAGGCACGCCGCCACGCCCTCGCGGGTGGCGCCGCCGGCCTGCTCGTCCTCGCCAGCGACCTGCCGCTCCTCGACCTCTCTGACGTCGACGCGATGATCGCAACCGGGCCGGACGCCGACATCGTCATCGCGCCTGACCGGCGCCGCCAGGGTACGAACGCGCTGCTCCTGCGGCCCGCCGACACCATAGACTTCAGCTTCGGCGAGTCGAGCTACCAGCGGCACCTCGACCTCGCGGCCGCGGCAGGACTGCAGGCAACCGAGGTCTTTCGCACCGGGCTCGCCTTCGACATCGACCTGCCGCGGGACTGGCACGACCTCATGTCATCCGGTTGGGAGGGGCTACCCGGTCTGCGGCTGGTCTGGAGCAGGGCCTAGGCTCCGGCGCGTCTCAGCAACTCGATACACTCACGCGCCAGCGCAGCGCGCTCATCGTCGCTTCGCATGATCGTCTGCGTCACAACAACGTCGAGGCCCATGCCCCGCACGCCGGCCGCCAGCGCCTCGTCTTGCTGGTCCATGACGAACCCCTCGATCAGGCCGTCATACCGCGCCGCGACGCCGGCCGGCGACACCTCCAGCCCCAGCTCGCCCAGCATCTTGGCCGCCGGACCCTTGATCGCCTGCCCTCCGACGATCGGCGATACGGCGACAGCCGGCTTCGACACCACGATCTCCCGGAGGCCGGGCAGCGCCAGGATCGGCTCAACGCTGACGAATGGATTCGACGGCGCGATCACGATTCCGTCCGCCATCTCCAGCGCTGCGACCACCTCCGCGCTGGGCCGCGCCGTTTCGACGCCCGCAAATCGGATCTCGCGCACCACCGGCTCGCAGCGCCGGCGCACGAAATAGTCCTGGAAGTCGAGCTCGCCTTCGTTGGTCACCACCTTGGTTGCCAGCGGGTCGTCTGTCATCGGCAGGACTTGGGCAGTGACACCGAGCGCGTCGCAGATTCGTGCCGTGGCCTCGGTCAGCCGCAGACCCTGGGATAGCAGCGCCGTTCTCTGCAGGTGGGTCGCCAGGTCGCGGTCGCCGAGACGAAACCAGGACGGCGCTCCGAGGCGCCCCAGTGCGGCCAGCGCCTCAAAGCTGTCGCCTGCCACGCCCCATCCGTTTTCGCGGTTCGCCAGCCCTGCCAGCGTGTAAGTCACCGTGTCGAGGTCAGGCGAGATGTGCAGCCCGAGATGCTCGAAGTCGTCGCCCGTGTTGACGACGATGCTGAGGTCAGCAGG
>DASTLN010000254.1:0-12229 GCA_035714925.1 Dehalococcoidia bacterium
AAGACACGCTGGAGACGCTGATGCTGCGCTACGCGCCACGCGAGCCGGTGACGGCGTATGACCGCGGTCAACGCATCGCGGTCGATCGTGAGAAGGCGCGGTTCAGCACGTGGTACGAGCTGTTCCCGCGATCCACGGGCGTCGGCGGCAAGCACGGGACATTCAAGACAGTCGAAAACTGGTTGCCGTACATCGAGAAGATGGGCTTCGACGTGCTGTATTTCCCGCCGATCCATCCCATCGGCGAGACGCATCGCAAAGGCAAGAACAACAACCCGAAGGGCAAGAAGAGCGACCCCGGCAGCCCGTGGGCGATCGGCAGTGCGCTCGGCGGCCACGATACGATCCATCCCCAACTGGGAACGCCTGAGGAATTCCGGGCGCTAGTCGAGGCGGCGAACGCGAAGGGTATCGAGGTGGCGCTGGATTTGGCGCTGCAGTGCTCACCGGACCACCCGTGGGTGACAGAGCACCCGCAGTGGTTCAAGCACCGCCCAGATGGTTCGATAAGGTACGCAGAGAACCCGCCGAAGAGATACGAGGACATCTACCCGATTGACTTCGAAACGGAGGACCGGCAAGCGCTGTGGGACGAAGTCGAGCGCATAGTCAGGCATTGGGTCGAGCAGGGCGTGTCGATCTTCCGGGTCGACAACCCGCACACAAAGCAGTTCGCCTTCTGGGAGTGGCTCATCGCGCGAATACGGGCTGACTACCCGAACGCCCTGTTCCTGGCAGAGGCATTCACGCGTCCAAGGACGATGTACCGCCTGGCGAAATCGGGCTTCAATCAGTCGTACACCTACTTCACGTGGCGCACGACCAAGACGGAGCTGGCCGAGTACATGACAGAGCTAACGCAGACGCCGGTGCGGGAGTACTTCCGGCCCAGCTTCTGGCCCAACACGCCGGACATACTGCACGACTTTCTGCAGACGGGAGGACGGCCTGCGTTTGTAATCCGGTTTTTGCTGGCCGCGGCGCTCAACGCCAATTACGGCATCTACGGTCCGACGTTCGAGCTGTGTGTAAGCGAGCCACGCGAGTCGGGCAGCGAGGAATACCTCGACTCAGAGAAGTACGAGATCAAGAGCTGGGACCTGAAGGACCAACAAGGCCTGAGCGAGTTCATCGGCCGCGTGAACAAGGCGCGGCGGGAAAACCCGGCGTTGCAGCGAAACGACGGCTACGTCGCGCTCGAGACGAACAACGATGCACTGTTTGCATTCGCGAAGGTGAGTGAGGACGGGACGAACCGGATTGTCAGCGTGATCAACCTGGACCCATTCGGTACGCAAGCGGGCTGGGTGCGCGTAACGCACGACGCTTTGGGGCTGCCTCTGGGCGAGCCGTATGAGATGCGCGACCTGCTTGACGGCGCGCGCTACACCTGGCGTGGGGAGTGGAACTACGTGGAGTTGAACCCAAACGTGCTGCCAGCCCACTTGTTGAGGGTGGAGTGGCCGCAACGTGAAGCAGGGGCGTGAGGCTGGTATTTCCGCGGGGCGCTAGGAGCACTGGATGACGGTCGAGCAGGACGACATAGACGTTGTAGACGGCGCGGACTGGTACAAGGACGCCGTGATCTACGAACTGCACGTCAGGGCGTTCGCGGACAGCGACGGAGATGGCATCGGCGACTTTGTCGGGCTGACACAGAAGCTCGACTATCTCAAGGACCTCGGCGTCACGGCGATCTGGCTGCTGCCGTTCTACCCCTCGCCGCTACTGGATGACGGCTACGACATCGCGGATTACACGGACGTGCATCCGGCCTACGGCAGCCTGCGCGACGTGCGTACATTCATTCGCGAGGCGCATCGGCGGGGCCTGAAAGTGATCACAGAGCTGGTCTGCAACCACACGTCGGACCAGCACGCGTGGTTTCAGCGGGCGCGGCGCGCGGCGCCCGGGTCCCCACAGCGGGACTTCTACGTCTGGAGCGACACGGCGGAGCGCTACAAAGAGACTCGGATCATCTTCAAGGACTTCGAGACCTCCAACTGGTCATGGGACGCGCACGCCAACGCGTACTTCTGGCATCGGTTCTACCACCACCAGCCGGACCTGAACTTCGACAACCCTCGCGTACGCGAAGCGATCATGCGGGTGATGGACTTCTGGCTCGAGATGGGCGTTGACGGTCTACGCCTAGACGCGATCCCGTATCTGTACGAGCGCGACGGCACGAGCAACGAGAACCTGCCAGAGACCTACGGCTTTCTCCGTGAACTGCGGTCGCACATCGACGCGAACTTCGAGGGAAGGATGCTGCTGGCGGAGGCGAACCAGTGGCCGGAGGACGCCGTCGCTTACTTCGGCGATGGCGACTTGTGCCAGATGGCGTTTCACTTCCCGCTGATGCCGCGGTTGTTCATGTCGATCCACATGGAAGACCGCTTCCCCATCGTCGACATCGTGCGGCAGACGCCACAGATACCGGAGAACTGTCAGTGGGCCGTATTCCTGCGCAACCACGACGAGCTGACGCTGGAGATGGTGACGGACGAGGAACGAGACTACATGTACCGCGTCTACGCGGTCGACCAGAGCATGCGGATCAACCTGGGCATCCGGCGCAGGCTGGCGCCGCTGCTGGGCAACCACCGGCGGCGAGTGGAGCTGATGAACGGGCTGCTGTTCGCACTGCCCGGCACCCCAGTGATCTACTACGGCGACGAAATCGGCATGGGGGACAACGTCTACCTCGGCGACCGCAACGGCGTACGCACACCGATGCAGTGGAGCGGCGACCGCAATGCCGGCTTTTCCAAGGCCAACCCGCAAAAGCTCTTCCTGCCGGTGATCATCGACCCGGAATACAACTACGAGACCGTCAACGTTGAGGCGCAACTGGAGAACCCTCACTCACTCTTGTGGTGGACGCGGCGGCTGATCGCGCTGCGCAAGCGCTACCAGGCGTTCGGCCGCGGCACGATGGAGTTCCTCAGCCCGGAGAACCGCAAGGTACTGGCGTTCATTCGACGCTACGAAGGCGAGGCTGTGCTCGTGGTAGCCAACCTGTCGCGGTTCGTACAGGGAGTCACGCTCGACCTGACGGAGTTCAAAGGAATGGTCCTGGTCGAGATGTTCGGCCGCATCGAGATGCCTGGGGTAATCGATGGGCCGTATTTCCTGACGCTGGGGCCGCATAGCTTCTACTGGTTCGCCCTGGAGCCGGCGCGGGTCGAAGTAGGCACGCGAACATGGCTAAACGAGGAGGGCGAGGCGCCGTTGCAGGCGGTTGCGGGAGGCTGGCAGCAGCTGATCACGGGGGCGGAGAGTGCCGCGCTGGCGAAACACTTGCCGGCGTTTCTTGGGACGCGCCGCTGGTTCGCCGGCAAAGGACGGGCGGTGCGTTCGGCAAGCATCGAAGAGTCGGTGCCGTTGCCGGCCCGGGCTGGGGCCCGTAACGGTACAAATGGAGCCCAAATCTGCTTCATCAACGTCCAGTACGCCGAGGGTGCGGCCGAGACCTACCTTCTGCCGCTGGCCTACAAGACGGGGGAGGAGGCCTACGAACGGCAGAGCCAGACGCCGGACGCCGTCTTCCTTCGCCTGACTTCAGGCGAAGGTGAGGAGGGCATCCTCTACGACGCGATGTACGACGTGGACTTCGCGGATTCGCTGCTACGTCTGATCGAGCGCGGGACGCGGCAGCATGCACGCGATGGAGACCTGGCCGGCAACCGCACCGCAGTGTTGCGGCAAATCGCCAGGCCAGGCGATGTCCAGCCCAACGTGCTACGAGCCGACCAGTCGAATACGTCAATCAATTATGGCGACGCGCTGCTGTTGAAGTTGTTCCGCAAAGTGGAGCCGGGGGTGAACCCTGATTACGAAATCGGCTCCTTCCTGACCGAGCAGGCATTCGACCACGCACCGCGTGTCGCCGGGGCAATCGAGTATCAGCGCCATCGCAAGGAGTCGATCACGCTGGCCGTGCTTTCCGAGTACATCCACAAGGAGAGCGACGCATGGCAGCTGACAATGGACTCGCTGCGCGATTACTTCGACCGCACGTCGACGATGGGAGAGCACATCGAAACCCAGGCCGCGACGGTGGCAAGCCTGCTGCGCTTGACCGAGGAAGAAGCGCCACCGCTGGTTGGCGAGACAATCGGAGCGTTTGCAGAGTCCGCGAGGTTGCTGGGTGTACGCACCGCCGAAATGCACGCGGCGCTGGCATCGGGCCCGGAGGGCAGCGAGTTCGTGCAGGAGGCGTTCACGCCGTTCTACCAGCGCTCGCTCTACCAATCCATGCGCAACGTGGCAACGAATAGCTTCGCGCTTCTAGCGCAGCGGGTGAAGGCGGACGAGTCGGCCTCGCCGGAAGCGATCGCGGTCATGAAGCTGGAGGATACGATCCTCGCCCGCTTCCGCGACATCGTCAACCGTCCTCTGAGTTCGACGCGAGTGCGGAACCACGGCGATTTCCACCTGGGGCAAGTGCTTTACACAGGTAACGACTTCGTCATCACGGACTTCGAAGGCGAGCCCGCGCGATCCCTCACGGAGCGGCGCCTCAAGCGATCGCCGCTGCGTGACGTGGCGGGAATGCTGCGTTCGTTCAGCTACGCGGTCCACAGCGCTTTGCGGGAGCGCCAGGAGCGCGGCCTACCGGAGGAATCGAGTCAACGTGCCGGGGCGTGGGGGCGCTTCTGGCAGGTCTGGGTCAGCAGCATTTACCTCGGTTCTTACCTGGAGGAAGCGCGGAACGCGGGCTTCTTCAACGCAACGCCGGACGAAGTTGAGCTGCTGTTGGATTTGTACATGCTCGAGAAGGCGATCTACGAGGTTGGCTACGAGCTGAACAACCGCCCGGACTGGCTCAGCGTGCCGCTTCAGGGAATTCTAGAGTTGCTCCAGGTAGAGGCGTGACTCTGGCGGGCAGCGAGCTGGCGTCTCTACGCCATCTGGCAGCGCTCTACGGTGTCCAGACGCAGTTCACGGACGCGCAGGCACATCGCATTGTGGCGAAGCCGGAGTCACTGCTGGCCGCGCTGCGAGGCATGGGCGCGCCACTCGACCGCGCCTCCGACGCTGCCGCGGCGCTGCGGCAACGAGAAGACGAGACATGGTCCTGGCACATCGAGCCCGTGCAGTTGGCATGGGATGGCGCTCTGGAGTCGGTCAACTTGCGGGTGCCGGCGGATGACGCGCCCGGCATCATCGAGATGGAGGTCGCACTCGAGGGCGGTAACTCGTTGTGCAGCAGGATCGACTTTCTTGACGCTTCGATTAGCCAAAAGGCGAATCTGAGAGGGCGTGACTACGTTGCAGCCGAATTGGCAGTCAAGATGCACTTGCCAAGCGGCTATCACACCTTGACGCTTCGAACGAAGGGGCGGGAGCTGCGGTCGATGATTATCGCGGCCCCGGTGAAGGCGTATGCCGCCCCGGAAGGCAAGTACTGGGGATTCTTCCTGCCGCTTTACGCGCTGCACTCAAAGCGTAGCTGGGGCATCGGCGACGTGACGGACCTCGCGGCGCTGGTGGAATGGTCGGCAAGGAAGGGCGCCAACTTCGTGGGGACGCTGCCGCTGCTGGCGTCGTTCCTGGAGCGGGACCCTTACGTACCGAGTCCGTACGAACCGGTGAGCCGCTTGTTTTGGAATGAGATCTTTATCGATATCGATGCGCTCGTTACGGCGCTGGCAGGTTCGGTCAGCGAGGATGTCGAGGTGCCGGCCGTGACTGCGAAGGCAGCGCGCGACCTGAACGCTCGAGAGGCAGTGCCCTACCGTGAGGTAATGGCTCTCAAGCGTCGAGCTCTGACAGAGATTTCCCGCCACGGAGATCAGGGCCCCGCCGCCAACGAGGTAGCGAAAGGCTCCGGAGCGGAGCGGCCGGCACTTGCAGACTACTCAGCCTTTCGCGCCGCGCTGGAAACACTGGGCCCCCGTTGGCGCGAATGGCCTGCCCCGCAACGCTACGGTTCCCTGTCAGAAGCCGACTACAACCCCGAGACGGCGCGTTACTATGCGTTCGCGCAGCAGGCGGCGCAGGCCCAGATGACGCGCCTCGATGGCGTCGCTCAGAAGCGCGGCGTGCGGTTATACCTCGATCTGCCGGTGGGAGTGCATCCGGACGGCTACGACCCTTGGCGTTATCAGCATCTGTTCGTGGACAAGATAAGCGTCGGTGCGCCGCCGGACCAGCTGGCCGCTGAAGGGCAGAACTGGGGCTTCCAGCCGATGAACCCGGAAGCCTTGCGCCGTGAGGGCTACTCGTACGTGCGGGACTATCTCAAGGGTCATCTGGAGGCCGCAGGCCTGCTACGCATCGACCACGCGATCGGCCTGCACAGACTGTTCTGGATCCCCGACGGCGGGACCAGCCGCGATGGCGTCTTTGTTCGGCAGCCTTCTGAGGAGCTTTACGCGATTCTGTCGTTGGAATCGCATCGCGCCGAGTCCGTGTTGGTCGGTGAGAACCTGGGACTTGTGCCGCCGGAGGTCAACCGCGGTTTGGCGCGCCACGGCATCGGGGACATGTACGTGCAGACATTCGCTCTGACGGGAGACGAACAGCAGCCTTTGCGGGCACCGAATCGCGAGTCAATCGCGAGTTTCGGGACGCACGACCTTGCGCCGTTCGCGAGCTTCTGGACGGACGATGACCTGGCGCAGCGCCAGCGCATCGGCCTGATGAGCGAAGACGTCGCGGAGGCGATGAAGGCCACGCGGGCGGAAGGGAAACGTGCCCTTTGGCGCCACCTCAAGAGCCGCGGGCTGACCGGCGAGGGGACGACGCAAGACGCCTACAGTGGGACGACGCGCCTGCTGGCGGAGAGCGAGGCGCGCTGGGCAACGCTTAGCCTTGAGGACACCTGGGGCGAAACCCGCCCACAAAACGTACCGGGTACGATCGATGCACAGCACGCAAATTGGACACGCCGGGCGAAGTATGCCATCGAGGAGTTTGACTCCGTAAGTGACATAACGAATGTAAGTGGCGTGATGCGCAGGGTCAGAGGCGGCAGCAAGGGGGAGCAGGGGTGACGGCAGAGAGCGATGTTCCGCTGCTCTCCGAGGACGACATCTTCTGGTTCAACGAAGGCACGCATCTGCGTCTCTACGACAAGCTTGGGGCACACCCCGGTAAGCAGGGTGGCAAGACCGGTGTCAACTTCGCCGTATGGGCGCCGAACGCCAGCGCGGTATCGGTGGTAGGCGACTTCAACGGCTGGACCCGCGGCGCGAACGCACTACGGCCGCGCGCTTCAAGCGGCATATGGGAGGGCTTCATCGAAGGGATGCAGCCCGGCGAGGTCTACAAGTACCACATCGTCTCGCAGCAAGAAGGCTATCGGGTCGACAAGGCTGACCCATTCGGCTTTTACACGGAGGTACCGCCGAAGACCGCGTCGCGCGTCTGGGAGCTCGACTACCAGTGGGGCGATGCGCCGTGGCTGGCCGGCCGCAAAGAACGGCAGTCGCTGGCTTCGCCGATCGCGATCTACGAACTGCACCTGGGCTCGTGGCGTCACGTGGCAGACGCCGCGTCGGCTACGGGTGAGCGACCGATGACGTACCGAGAGGTAGCGCAACCGCTGGCTGAGTACGTGAAGTGGCTGGGCTACACACACGTCGAGTTTCTGCCTCTAATGGAGCACCCGTTTTACGGCAGCTGGGGCTACCAGACGACGGGGTACTTCGCGCCGACGAGCCGTTACGGGACGCCGCAGGACCTGATGTACCTGATCGACTACCTGCACCAGGAGGGGATCGGCGTGATCCTCGACTGGGTCCCTTCTCACTTCCCGGACGACCAACACGGGTTGAGCTACTTCGACGGGACGCACCTGTTCGAGCACGCCGACCCGCAGAAGGGTTTTCACCCCGACTGGGGCAGCCTGATCTTCAACTACGGCCGTAACGAGGTGCGCAGCTTCTTGCTGAGCAGCGCCGCGTTCTGGCTGGACCGCTACCACGTCGACGGCCTGCGCGTGGACGCGGTGGCTTCGATGCTGTACCTGGACTACTCGCGCAAGGCCGGTGAGTGGCAGCCGAACCAGTACGGTGGACGCGAGAATCTTGAGGCCATCGACTTCCTGCGACAGCTGAACACGGACATGTACCGGGAGTTTGAAGGCATCCTGATGATCGCCGAGGAGTCGACGGCGTGGCCGATGGTGTCGCGGCCAACGTACCTCGGTGGGCTGGGTTTCGGGCTGAAGTGGGACATGGGCTGGATGCACGACACTCTGGAGTACATGCAGCGCGAGCCCGTCTATCGGCGCTATCACCACGGCGAGCTGACCTTCCGGATGATTTACGGCTACACGGAGAACTTCCTGCTACCGCTGTCGCATGACGAAGTGGTGCACGGGAAATCGTCAATCCTCAGCAAGATGACAGGCGACGAGTGGCAGAAGTTCGCCAACCTGCGGCTGCTCTACGGCTACATGACGGCTCAGCCGGGGAAGAAGCTGTTGTTCATGGGCTCGGAGTTCGGGCAGTGGCGCGAGTGGGCGCACGAGGAGAGCCTTGAGTGGCACCTGACGGCCTTCGACCGCCATTCCGGCATCCAGAGGCTGGTACGTGACCTGAACACGCTGTATGCGTCCGAGACGGCGTTACACCAAGGTGATTGCGAGGCGTTTGGGTTCCAATGGCTGGAGGCGAACGACTCCGACCGCTGCGCGATGGCGTTCCTGCGTCGCGGCAGCGATCCGGAGGACGTGGTGATGGTTGCGTTCAACTTCACACCGGTGCCACGCCACAACTACCGGGTGGGCGTGCCTCAGCCCGGGCGCTGGGCCGAGCTGCTGAACACGGACGCGGAGGCTTACGGCGGCAGCGGGCAGGGGAACCTGGGCGGCGTCGAGACCGCGCCGGTGCCGTATCAGGGCCAGCAATGGTCAGTCATGCTAACGTTGCCGCCGCTGGGCGTTGTGTTCTTCAAGCCTGAGCGCGAGAAGTCGGCCACAGATTAGGGAGCAGTGAGTGTGATAAGAGATGTCCTGGCT
Organism: Dehalococcoidia bacterium; assembly: GCA_035714925.1. Taxonomy (GTDB): domain Bacteria; phylum Chloroflexota; class Dehalococcoidia; order DSTF01; family WHTK01; genus WHTK01. Next base: position 8,975 of record DASTLN010000254.1, read on the forward strand.
GCGATTTGCGGCCTGAGTGCAGGATTGACTTTGCTTGCGTCGTCGACAGCAAAAGCCCAGGAACCGGACATCTTCGAGGTGGTGGTGCCGATCGAGGTGATTGGCCTCGAGATACCGGGCGCGGGTTTCACGCTCGGCGAGGCGATCCTGCAGGTTACGGCTTATGCGGACGGGCAGGAGTGCGCTTCCGTCGAGACGGCCGGAGCAGAAACAGACGTCGTCATACGACTGGGAGCCCCGGGCCAGGCTGAGGTCTGCTCCCGGGACGGCGCCATCGTGACCTTCGTCGATGGGTTCTGTCACCGGCTCGCCACCGAGATGATCCTGCGGCCAGGCACGCAAGCGACGCTCGACAACCTCGCGCCGGTTCCTCCGGGCACGACGGAGCCCGTTGAAGGCTGCCTGCAACCGACACCAACACCACTCCCGCCGGACTCAACCCCGACGCCTCAACCCCCGCCGGGCGGAATTCAACCTCCCGACACAGGGGACGCCGGCCTGATTCGGCGCTAGCTCGATTCGAGCAAACGTCCGACCGTAACAATCACGATCCCGAGGATGAAGATAACGCTGAATTCGGCGACGACGGGTGGCTCCAGATCGTCGTTGAGGTGGTGCTGCACAAGGCCGGACGCGAGGTAGAAGACGAGCAGCAGGAAGACACCCGCAAGAAAGCTGTCGATAGGCAGGAAGTAAAGCGCCCAGCGTGTCTGAGCAACGACGATCCCGACCGCAGCTGCGAAAACCAGCGCGCGTACCGGGTCGGCATCCGATTCCCGGACGATCTCGACGGAGAGGAGAAGGCTGACGAGGCCCACGGTGACCGCGGCGGGCACGAGGTCGACGTCGAATGAGTAGACGACGGCGAAGAAGCCGAAAGCTGTGAGGAAGGTACCGAGGTTGAGCACGAAGCGGGCGCCGGCGTACTTCGGGCTGTAGGTCTCTACGGAGATGTACTCGGCGTAGAGGACGGCGCCCATGAGGCCGCCCGCAACGAAAACACCAGGCACAGCCCAGTACCCGCTCAGCCGATCCTCGAGGAAGAGGCCGGAGGAGAGCGCCAGCAGCGTCGGCAGAAAGAGCAACGGCGCGGTCCACGCAACGTCGTCCTGTTCGATCGCGGACGGATGCGTGCGCAGGATGCCGTCGCTGCCGAGGGCAACAAGCCCCGTGACCATCAGCAGCATCCAGGGCCGCGTCGGTTCGACGGCGAGGAACAACGTCAGGCCGATGGCATAGACCACGACGAGGAGCGGGATGCGCGTGGAGTTGAATGGCGTTGCGGCCACGGGGAGGTTAGCGCCGCCGTCATAGAGGGCGGCGTCATCAGCGGGCGGGTCTGACCAGAGTTCGTTTTCGGTCTGCAATACGCGCACCAGCGCCCCCGGGAGCAGATAGTCGTCCGTGCATGCGAACGGGGCGCTCAGAGACCTTGGGATTGTAACGAGGCGCCGGGAGCGGGAGCAAGTTAAGCGACCGGCGCGTTTGCCGGTGTAACCGCCGCAAGGGCACGCACGAGGGCTTCGCGCCAGCCTTCGCCGATGCGGTCGCGGTCCAGGCGCAGTTGGTGGCTGAGAACGGTTGTGTGCGGTGGGACACGCCGGGCGACGGCCTCGCGGTCCAGGGAGAGACCCGGTAGCAGACGAATGACCATGTCGTCGCCCTCCGTCTGGACGGCGCCCACGCCAGCCTGCATTGCAAGCAGGCGCAGTCGCAGCACCCACAGCAGGTTGCGCGCGGCAGCGGGCAGCTCGCCGAAGCGGTCACGTAGCTCGTTCTCGATCGCGGCGGCTTCCGCGTCGCTGGCGGCCTGCGAGAGGCGCTGGTAGACGGCGAGGCGCAGGTTGAGGTCTGGGATGTAGCCAGTGGGTAGATACGCGGTGATGGGAAGGTCGAGCGTGACAGCTGGGCGCGACGATGTCGGGGGCGGCGGCGTCTCGCCGCGGTCGAGGGCTTTGAGGCGCTCAACGGCCTCGCCGAGCAGCCGGACGTAAAGGTCGAAGCCGACTGCTGCCATGTGGCCGCTCTGCTCCGAGCCGAGCAGGTTACCGGCGCCGCGGATCTCAAGGTCGCGCAAGGCAATCTGCATGCCGGCGCCGAGCTCCGTGGCCTCGAAGACGGCCTGCAGGCGGCGCTGAGCGACCTCTGAGAGCGCATGGCCGCGGTCGTATAGCAGATAGGCGTAGGCACGGACCGTGCTGCGTCCAACGCGGCCACGGAGCTGGTAGAGCTGGGCGAGGCCGAGACGGTCCGCCTGGTTGATGATGATCGTGTTCGCGTTGGGAATGTCGAGGCCGGATTCGATGATCGTGGTGCAGACGAGGACGTCGATTTCGCCGTGAGCGAACTTCAGCATCGTGCGCTCGAGCTGGTCCTCGTGCATCTGGCCGTGGCCGATGCCGACCTCCGCCTCCGGCACGAGCTTGCGAATTCGGGCGGCGATGAGTTCGATGTTGTAGACGCGGTTGTGGACGAAGAAGACCTGACCGCCGCGCTCCAATTCGCGGCGGATCGCCTCGCGGGTGATCTGGTCGTCAGACTCGAGGACGTAGGTACGGATCGGTGAACGGTCCTCGGGCGCCGTCATCATGTTTGAGAGGTCGCGGATGCCGACGAGCGACATGTGGAGCGTGCGCGGGATCGGCGTGGCGGAGAGGGTCAGGACGTCGACCTCCTGGCGCATCTGCTTCAGTCGCTCCTTATGCGCGACGCCGAACCGTTGTTCCTCGTCGATGATCACAAGCCCCAGCTTCTTAAAGCTGACGTCTTTTTGCAGCAACCGGTGCGTGCCGATAAGGATATCGACCGTGCCCTCCGCGGTCTCTTCGACGACCTGGCGAGCCTCACGGTCGTTGAGGAAACGCGAGATCATCTCGACACGGGCGGGCAGACTGGCGAGGCGCTCTTTGAAGGTGTTGTAGTGCTGCTGGGCCAGGACGGTGGTGGGTACAAGGATCGCTACCTGGTAGCCGTCCATCACGGCCTTGAAGGCTGCCCGCACGGCGACCTCCGTCTTGCCGAAGCCGACGTCGCCGCAGATCAGGCGGTCCATGGGGCGGGGCGACTCCATGTCGGTCTTGACGGAGGTGATGGCTGCGATCTGGTCGGGCGTCTCCACGTAGGGGAACGAGGCCTCCAGCTCTTGCTGCCACGGCGTATCGGGCGCGAATGCGTGTCCCTCCAGGACCTGGCGCGCCGCGTAGAGGTCGAGCAGGTCTCTCGCGACATCGGCGACAGCGCGGCGGACGCGGTCGC
>DASTLN010000255.1:0-5669 GCA_035714925.1 Dehalococcoidia bacterium
GCGCTGATGGCGCCGACCGAGATCCTCGCCGAGCAGCACTACAACACACTGACGTCGCTGCTGGGGCGACTCGAGGTTGGCGGGCGACGGCTGCGCGTGGAGTTGCTGACCGGGTCGACGGCGGCGAAGTCGAAGCAGGACGTCGTGGCGGCGATCGCGTCGGGCGACGTCGACGTTGTGGTGGGGACGCACGCGCTGATCCAGGAGGGCGTGACGTTCCGCAACCTGGGCGTGGCGGTGGTGGACGAACAGCACCGGTTCGGCGTGATGCAACGTGCGGCGCTCAAGGACCGCGCGATCGCGACTGGACAGGCGACCCCGCACCTGCTGGTCATGTCGGCGACGCCGATCCCGCGAACGCTGGCGCTGACGTTCTTCGGCGACCTTGACGTGTCGGTGATCGACGAGATGCCGCCGGGGCGGCTGCCGGTGCAGACACATTTCGTGGCGCCGGACGACCGCGCCGACGCCTACGCCTTCGTGCGCGAGCAGGTGGCGGGGGGACGCCAGGTCTTTGTCGTCTGCCCGCTGATCGAGGAGTCGGCCGTGCTGCAGACGCGGTCGGCGGTGCAGGAGTATGAGCGGCTGTCGAAGGAGGTCTTCCCGGAGCTGAAGCTCGGCCTGCTGCACGGGCGCATGTCCTCGACGGACAAGGATGCCGTGCTCGAGGCGTTCCGTCGTGGCGAGCTGAATATTCTCGTCGCGACGACGGTGATCGAGGTCGGCATCGACATACCCAACGCCAGCGTCATGGTGATCGAGGGGGCGGACCGCTTCGGGCTGGCGCAGCTGCATCAGCTACGCGGGCGTGTCGGGCGGGGCGGGGAGCAGAGCTTCTGCCTGCTGCTGTCGGACGACCCGTCGGAGACTGCGCTGGAGCGGCTGCGGCTGCTGGAGGAGCACAACGACGGCTTTGCGCTGGCGGAGGCGGACCTGCGTCTGCGCGGGCCGGGCGACTACTTCGGGACGCGGCAGAGCGGCCTGCCGGAGTTCCAGGCGGCGGACTTCTCAGACGTGAAGCTGATCGAGACGGCGCGGCGGGAGGCGCAGCAGCTGCTGGCGGAGGACCCCGGTCTGGCGAAGCCCGAGCACGAGGAGCTGGCGGCGGCGGTGGGGCGGATGCGGCGCATCGTCACTGGAGAGGTGAGCTGAGTCCTTGGTCGATAATGCTTACAAATGGACGACTTGCTCGTTGTTGGTGGAATCTACTTCCTGCTGGCTTCTGTGGCTATTGGTGCCGCCGCATGGCGTCTGGCTGTACTGCGTGGTGAAGGCCGAATGTGGCGATGCGCGGTGCCATTCTGGAATACGCTGATTCTTGGCGAGTTCCTTCGCGTGGATCATGGCATCGCGTTAATCTTGGCGTTGCTGTTGTTCTGGTTGCCGTACTCTGCCGTCCTGATTTTGCCGATCCTAGCGGGCATCTATGCACGAGGAACGGGCCGTCCGCGCTGGTGGGGATGGGCACTATCTGTCTTCCCGTTTTCTATGCTCGGCCTCTTGATCTTGGCGGCGACTGCACGCCGAGCAGTTCCCACAAGCTAAGCTCTAAGTGTGGCTGACGAGACGATTTATCACATCACCGAGCGGCACAGCTGGGCCGCGGCTCAGGCGGCCGGGCAGTATGTCGCGGAGTCGCTGGGCGTCCAGGGGTTCATCCACGCTTCGACGCGAGGGCAGGTGATCGAGACCGCGAACCTGTTCTACGGCGGGCAGGATGGGCTTGTGCTGCTGTGCATCGACCCGTCGAAACTACAGGCGCCGCTGAAGCGCGAGGCCGCGAGCAATGCGGGGCATCGTGAAGGCGCTGGTCTGTTCCCTCATATCTACGGGCCGTTGGACCTTGACGCGGTGACGGGCGTTATCGACTTCCCGTGTCGCGTGGATGGGACGTTTGAGCTGCCGGCGGCGTTGGGCACGGCGGCGGAGCGACGCCGAGACCCGATCACCCAGGCGACGCACATGACCGAAGAGACAGCCCAGAAGCTGCTGAGCTTCCTTGAGGGCACGGAGCCGGTGCGACGGCTGAGGGCGAGCCAGCTCGCCACCGGCGTGTTGGGGGCCGTTGGCTTCGCGCTGTTCGTGGTCGGCGTAGAGCAGGCGGCGCAGGACGTCCCGATCATTGAGAACGCCTACGGGTCTATTGGCGTAGGCATCGTCCTGCTGCTGGCGACGGGCCTGCTCTTACGTAAGTTGGTGGGCGGTGGTGACTGATGCCTCGGCCACAGCATGAGGCGGCTGGACTGCGTGAGATCACGGTACGCGCGACGAACTACGACGGGTCGCTGCATTGGGAGCATGCCGCGTGGCTGAAACGGACCGATGGCGGCCTTGTGGTGACGCAGACGTCCGCGGGCCTCGTCGTGAAGGCGACGGCGCATGAGAGTGGCGTATTCATTTCGCCGTACAACACGAACGGGCACTACTGGCCCGATCGCTGGTTCAACGTGATCCGGCTGGAGCTACCGGAACGAGGCTTGTACGGCTACTACTGCAACATCGCGACGCCACTGCAGTTCGACGGGGCGACGGTGAATTACGTGGACCTGCAGCTCGACGTGCTGGTGCGCGCCGAGACCGACGGCTCGCTGACCCACACGCTGGAGGACGAGGACGAGTTCGAGGCGGCGCGGGAGCGCTACGGGTACGCTGGGGCGCTGCTCTCGCGGTGCTACTCGGCGGTTGAGGAGCTGGTGCGGATGGTGGAGGGGCGGGAGTTCCCATTCGATAGTTAAGGGACCTCTCCTTCAGTCCCTCTCCGTGCGCGGAGGGGGAAACTCAAGCGACGCTTCGCACTACGCCGAATCAACGGGGTGGAATAGCTAAGGGTTGATCTATCTATGGCGCGTCGTGCCTATAATCACGCCGCGACCGTCCCGCATTCCGTAATGATTGAGGTGTGTATATGAAGTTCGGTATCTCCTACAACCTGGTCCTGCCGCGTCCGCTGGACTCCGACAATTGGCACGAGGATGACGAGCGTCAGCTCCTCAAGGAGGTGCTGGAGCAGATCGAGTTCGCGGACAAGCTGGGCTTCGATTACGTGTGGGCGACCGAGCACCACTTTCTCGAGGAGTACAGCATCTCGTCGGCGCCTGAGGTCCTGCTGGCGGCGGCGTCGCAGCGGACACAGCGCATCCGGCTCGGCCACGGCATCGTGCATATGGCGCCGAAACACAACCACCCGGCGCGCGTCGCCGAGCGCATAGCGACGCTCGACCTCGTCTCGGATGGCCGAGTCGAGTTCGGCACCGGCGAGGGCGCGACGGTGACCGAGACGGGGGGCTTCCTGACGCCGCGGGCGGAGAAGAAGGAAGCATGGGAAGAGGCGACACGCGAGGCGTGCCGCATGATGGCCATGATCCCGTACCCGGGACACGACGGTATCCACTTCTGCATGCCGGACCGCAACGTGATCCCGAAGCCGCTGCAGAAGCCGCACCCTCCGTTGTGGGTCGCGGCCAGCCGACTGGAGACGGCGATGCTGGGCGCGCGCTTCGGGATGGGCGCCTTGGGTGTCGGGTTCGACACGCCGGAAGAGGCGGAGGAGCGCGTCGATCGCTACTGGAGCCTGGCGCGGAGCACGAAGACGCCGATCGGCCTGGCGATGAACCCGGCGATCTCGACGAGCGCGAACCTGATGATGGGCAAGACGAATGAAGAGGCGATGAAGCGCGGCATGCGCGGGGCGCAGTACTTCGGTTTCTCGCTGGCTTTCACGAACGGCGAGGTGCACCACGGCAAGGACCACCTCAACCGCACCTTTACGGAGAAGTTCGGCAAGGAAGGTGAGGAGAAGCCGATCGCGCCTGTGCAGGAAGAGCCGGAGGACGAATCGCAGCGGACGCTGTTGCGCGCCGGCGGTCGCGGGCTGTTCATCGGATCACCGCAGTTTGTGCGCGAGAACCTGCGCCGCTACGAGGATGCGCACGTTGACCTGATGAACTGGCAGATCCAGGGTGGCTTCCGCAAGCACGAGCACATCATGGAAACGATCGAGATGTTCGCCAAGGAAGTCATGCCGGAGTTCCAGGAGCGCCACCACCTGCACGAGAAGTGGCGGATGCAGCAGATGGACGGCATCAAGTACCCGGTCAACAGCACGATCTGAACGGGCTACGAGCATGCTGGCATACGGGCATAGATGCGCTCAGGGAGACTGCCATGGCTGATATAGCCGACATCAAGGACCCCACGTTTCGCGCCGCCCTGGAAGAGGCCGAGCATTTGATCGACGAAGGCGACTACAACGCCGCGTCGACGAAGATGGTCGATACATTCATCGAGCTGGTGGGCGTGCGGCCGGAGCTGCTGCCGCCGTCCGGGATGCAGGAGGTCCAGCCGCTCGACCCGAAGGGCCAGCCGCGCGTGGCGGAGGGCGTCGACGGGTTGAAGCTGCAGGAGGCGATGCGCAAGTGGCGCGCCAACTGGTGGCCGGGCACCGGGACGATCAGCGTGGTGGTGCAGGACGACGGCGCGCCGAAGGCTGTTTGGGCCAAGGACCGCGTCAGCCTGTCAGAATCACTGGCGTACTTCGAGTTCCTGGTTCAGCAGCTGGCGAACGCGCAGCGAGTTTAGGGGCTCCCCTCAAGCAACGCCGACTCAGGGTTGCCCCGCGTTGACCGAGGACGCGCGAGCGCCTAACATTTCGGTCTGTTCGCCGTCCTTCTTTCCCGAAGGGCGGATTTCGCTTTTGAGAGGCCTGCGGGCATGGCAATTCGAGACGAGATCGCAGAGCTGGTCGACGCCGCGGCAAAGGCGGCGCAGAAGGCGGGTGAGATACCCGCGGTGGTGCTACCGCAGCCTGCGGTAGAGCGGCCACAGCGTCCCGAGCACGGTGATTACGCCTCCAACTTACCGCTCCAACTCTCGCGCGCAGCGCGGCAGAACCCGATGCAGCTGGCGGAGACGATTGCGAAGCACGTCAGCGGGCACGAGGCGATCGGCGAGGTGTCGGTGGCGCCGCCGGGCTTCATCAACATTCGCCTGGCGGATGCATGGCTGGCCGAGCAGGTTAACAACGTGCTGTCGCTTGGCGACGGCTTCGTACGAAGCAGCATGGGGGCGGGCAAGAAGGTACAGGTCGAGTTCGTCAGCGCGAACCCGACTGGACCGCTGCACGTCGGTAACGGGCGCTGGGCATCGATCGGCGACTCACTGGCGCGGACGCTGGCAGCGGCGGGGTACGACGTCGAAAAGGAGTACCTGGTCAACGATGCCGGGACACAGTCGCAGGTCTTCGGCGACACGGTATTCGCTCGTTATCAACAGCTGTTCGGTAAAGACGTTGAGATCCCGCCGGAGGGCTACCCCGGCGATTACGTCGTTGAGGTGGCCCAGGAGATCAAGGACGAACTCGGCGAGCGCTTCCTCGACTCGGCTGAAACGCCGGTGGAGCTGAAGCGGCTGGCGGCGGACAAGATGATCGAGCGTATCCGGGACGACCTGCTGGCGCTGGGCGTGTCCTACGACGTGTGGTTCATGGAATCGTCAATGTACGAGGAGTCGGATACGTACGCGGTGGCGATGCAGCACCTGCGCGACCACAACGCTGTCGTGGAGAAAGAAGGAGCCGTCTGGTTCGCCAGCAGTACGTTGGGTGAGGAAAAGGACAACGTCCTGATCCGCAGCACGGGCCAGCCGACCTACTTCGCTTCGGACATCGCGTA
>DASTLN010000256.1:0-10569 GCA_035714925.1 Dehalococcoidia bacterium
GCTGCTGAACCGGAAGAAGACACCAAAGCGCTCCGCCGTCGTCGAACCCTGGTTGGGACTGGTGCTGACGATGCTCGGCGGTCCTACCGTCTCGAACGTGATGCGCTGTTCGTTCGCGGTCACGCCACCATTAGCGCCTCGCAGCCCGGTGGGCACCCGAGCGTCGTACAGGGTGCTCAGCGCCAGATTGCCCGATGGGTCGAACGTCGCAACTCTTGAGTCCTCGGACCAGCTGAAGCTGCCGAGGACTTCCGCGCCCTCCCGCGTCAGTCGGAACCCGGACTCGACAGAGGCGCGGTCCATCGCCTGGTTGAACTCCAGGACGACAGCCTGGTCCGGGCCGACAAACTGGGTGTCGCGTCCCGGAGTGACCCGCACGAGCGCCGGACCGTAGGTCTGGAACGTCCAGACATAGTCCTGCGCTAGGACGCCATCCGGCTCCGAGGATTGCTCTGCAGGGACGCGTGCCTCGTACGTCGTGTTCGGCTCTAGCGCCCCGAGCTCCGGCACGAAGCGATACAGCGAGGTGTTGAGCCACTCGCCATGCCCGGGAAGCGGGGGATCGAACACCACGGCCTGGTCGGTAGGTTGCTCGCTCAGGAGGGTGAGCGGGGCCACGGAGCGGCTGAACTGAACCAGCACCTGGACACCTTCCGGCACCTCGACGTCATTCGGTGCCGGAATGACGCTGACGACCTCCAGCTTGCCAGCGGTCGTGAAGCTGCGGCTGAAGGGCTGCACGTGTCCGGCGTCGGGCTGCGCGGGCACCTCGATGGTGTACTCGAATCCGCGCAGTAGCCCGGGGTAGTCGGGCTGGAACAGAATCGTGCGTTCGCTGAGCCACGCGTACTCACCGCTGATCAGCGGGTAGAGCGTCACGATCCTGGGACCGTAGCGTTCCGCTGGTGGTCGCTCGAAGGTCACGGTTATCGCGGAGAGTCGCACAACCTGGTCGCCCTCGGGAGTGACGGTAAAGACGTCCGGTTCGCGAGGCGGCTGCCTGAAGTTGCCGCGCGTTTCGTCGCGGTCCAGGATCGCAAAGAAGCCGAGGACGGCGACCAGCATGACGGCTACAAGGACACGAATGTCGATCAGCTTTTGCAGCAGAGCGGTATTCACGGCAGTACCTCAAACCGCGACTGTGCCGTCACCATAACGCCATCCTCGAGCACGGCGCGAACCTCCAGGACGTGTGAGCCGGGTTCAAGCGTCCACACCACTGGCTGACCCGGCGAAGCGCGTTCGATCATGCTGCCATTGACCCTGAACTCCACTGCACGGGTGCCGGCCGGCGGCGAAGCCCGGAGCAACACGGACTGCGACGCGAGCTCGGGCGCCATGTATAGCACGCTGCCGTCGGCTGGCTGCACTACAAACGCCGCGGAGTCCGCGGAAGTTCCCTCATAGAGAGGCAGGCCGGCGGCCAACGCCCAGGACCGCGCTTCGGGTGGCGGGTTGAGAACGAGGCCACTGTTCTCGTCGCGAAGGTAATAGGTCTCCGAATCCGATGGCTCGGTCCCGGCAACGAACCAATCCTCCGCGGTGACGGGGCAATTCGGGCCGGGGAGAAGACCGGTCGGCGCGCAGATCGCGACTTGCGTAAGCCCGGCGGGAGGCTCCGGCCACGCCGGGTGCGTGTCACGCATCGCCGCCTCCATGACTCCGCGCCATATCGGTCCGGCGCCCTCGACGCCCGACACGTTGAGCATCGGGCTGTTGTCGGCGTTGCCCACCCAGACCCCGACGGCGCGCTGAGGAGTGAACCCGAGCGTCCAGTTGTCGCGAAACTCCGTGGTCGTCCCCGTCTTCACCGCCGCACGAAACGGCAGTCTCAGCGTAGGCGCCGCGCCAAAGCCGAGCTCCCGCGCGTCCGGGTCGGAGAGGATGTCGGCGAGGATGAACGCGTGCTGCTGGGAAATCACGCGTTCCATGGCCGGTGCGCGGCGCTCATAGATGACATTGCCTGCGGTGTCTCGAATGCGCTCGATGGCATATGGCACAGTCGGCTGACCCAGATTGGCAAGCGTGGCGTAAGCGCTAGTCAGGTCGAGCAGACGCACCTCGCCGCCGCCCAGCGTCAGCGCCAGGCCATATACCTCGGCGTCAGTCAGGGTGGAAAGACCGAAGCGGTGGACGGTGGTCAGAAAGCTGTCGACGCCCAGCGCGGCCAAGGTGCGGACCGCCGGAACGTTGAGCGAAGAAGCGAGCGCGCTCCTCAAAGATACCGGACCTTTGAAGCGCCTGTCGTAGTTGAGAGGCTCGTAGAGTCCTGCATCGGAGGTGAAGGCGCTGGGTATGTCGAGCAGCATCGACGCCGCGGTGAAACCGCGCGTGAGGGCTGTCGCGTAAAGGAAGGGCTTGAGCGCAGATCCAGGCTGACGGGGAGCCAGCGCCATGTTGACCTGCCCGCTCCTCGACGCGTCATTGAAATTGCTGCTGCCCACCATCGTCAGGATGCGTCCCGTGGACGGCTCGAGGACGACGACCGCAGCATTGCCGACGGCTTTGTCTCTCAGCAGCGAAAGCTGATAGTCGACTTGTGCCTGAGCCTCAGCCTGCAGACCCGCATCGAGCGTTGTCTCGATGATCAGGCCGGGTGTATGAACAAGGTCCGGCCGCAAGCGCTCCAGCTCTTCGTGAACGTAGATCACGAAGTGTGGCGCCAATACCGGCGTCTGAGGAGGTAGCAGGGCCAGGTGTTCGGCGGCGGCGCGCTCCGCTTCGAGCGGCGTCGCGTGGCCGGTCTCGACCATTCGTTTGAGGACGTAACGTTGCCGTCCCCGAAGCGGCGGCGTCTCGGGTGATTCGCCGTACTCGGCGGGCCGTTGAGGAAGGCCGGCCAGGAAGCTCGCCTGCGCCAGGTCGAGGTTTGCGGCGCTGACGCCAAAGTAGAGCCGCGCCGCGGCCTCGACGCCGTAAGCGCCGCGGCCGTAGTAGACCTGGTTGAGATACAGGGAAAGGATCTCGTCCTTGGAGTATCTCGCGTCGAGCTGGATCGCGAGGAGCACCTCGCGAGCCTTGCGTTCCAAGATAGGCGTGCCGTCGTCGATGTAGAGCCGCCGTGCAAGCTGTTGGGTGATGGTCGATGCGCCGGAGCGCTCGAAAGGCAGCCTGACCAGCGCTCGGCCGATCGCCAGTGGATCGATGCCGGGATGGCTCCAGAAGCGGTGGTCTTCCGCGGCAACGGTCGCCTGGATCATCGCGGGCGCCACGTCGCTCAGCTGTACAGGGATGCGGAGGCCATCGCTGGTATCCCGCTGCAGCACGATTCCGTTGGCGTCGACGACAGTCCATGCGGCCACGTCCGCTCGGGTGTAAGGCGACGGCAGAGGCGCAAGGTTCACGAAGGCGAAGAGCATAGCGACCGGCGTCATGGCGAGCGGAAGGACGGTGGCGGCAAGAACTGGGACACGGCCCTTCTTCAACCTGCGCAGGCGGCGAACGGCAAAACACGCGAGCACCTCAGCAAAGAGGACCAGGGCGATGAGGAGCCAGACGAGCGCCAAGAGAATAAACCTTGAAGAGGACTAGTGCATACGACTGTAGAGCCTATCGCAACTGAGCATGTTATGGAACGATTTCGAGAACTATTCTTCCTGCGAGTTGCATGGGGAGAACCGCACGATGTCCCTCAAAGCGTCAGTATCTTCGGTAACGAGCTGTAGCCTGAAATACCTGGACATCCGCAACAAGCCTTCCGGGCGAGAGGAGTCCTTGGATTGGGTACCTGCGACTTATGGGGCGGGTGTTCTAGCCACGACGGTCAGCGTGTCATGGGTTGGCCAGGGACCAAGGGACTGTGAGCCCGCGTTACGCCTCCGAACGCTCTCCAACACCATTTGACAGCTCGTAGCACAATGCGGAGAAGGTGGTGGGCCCTCAGGGATTCGAACCCTGGACCGACGGATTAAAAGTCCGTCAGCGCTCGTGTATTGGCGTCCTCAGTCGTCCATTCACGACTAGAGATCGTAGCCACCTGTCCACGGTTGTGCGCGTCAGGTTGCCGATGTGCATCGCCGTTGCTGTCAAAACTGCTGTCAGTTAAAGGGAAGCGAATCAAGGAAAGCCAAGAGCATGTCGACTGCCTCTGCCCACACATCCTCACGCGTTCGTCCGCTGGACTTGAGCGTCGCGAACCCGTGATCGGCACCTTCCAGCAGGTTCACCGTCGAGTTCGGAACAAGCGAGGCGGCGGTCCGCAGTTCGCCTGGAGTGGCGAATGTGTCTCGAGTACCGGAACAGAAGAGGGTGGGCACAGTGACCGAGCCGAGGTGCGCGTCTCTTTTCTGATCCGGCTTGCCGGGGGGATGCAGAGGATAGGCGAACAGGGCGAGCGCAGCCGCCGATGCACCTCGTGCTGCAACCTGAGACGCAATGCGCCCACCCATGGACCTTCCCCCGACTGCTGTTTGCATGCCCGTTATCTGAGCAGCCTCTATAACCGCAAGCCAGGTTGCCTCAAGTAGCGGCGTTCGATCCGGTGCGCGTCGCTGGGCTTCCATGTAGGGAAACTGGAACCGCCAGGTCTCAATACCGGCTCCGGGAAGGCGTTTCGCACAGTATTCTCCAAAAGGGTCATGGAGGTTGGAACCGGCACCGGGGGCATAGATAAACAGCAGCTTGGGCTTTGCCTCCGGGACTGTCTGGAGCACCGTTACCGACTCGGAATCTGCCACGGCTACCTTAAAGCTCTGCTCCATGTCCTCAGACTACTTCAGGCGAGACCGATCGCCTCGGCGACGGCAGCCCAACTCTTGTCCAGTTGGCCTTCAAGGCGTCGCAAGTAGGTCGTCGTAACAGCCAGGCTGCTGTGGTCCAGAAACCGCGACACATCTTCGATCGACTCCCCGGCGTCGCGCCGCAGCTTGGCAGCGCTGTGTCTGAATACGTGGACGCCGCTTGGTGGGAGACCCGCAGCTATGAGATAGCGCCGGAGGTTAGTGTAGAAGGTGCCACTCGTGATGCCGCGACCAGTCCGCGTATCGGGCCAGAGTGAGCCCTCCGGCTCCATCGTCGCGAGGCTCCGGCCCGAGCTAGTGAGCCAGGCAACGATGGCTAGAAGCACTGGCTGCGGGAGCTCGCGCTTTCCGCTCTTGCCGCCCTTACCTCGATAGGAATAGAAGGCGGCGCCGTCCTGGCTGATGTCTCCGGCCTTCAAGCCGAGGACCTCGGCGCGGCGCCGACCGGTGAGTACCAGGGTCAGGATGATCGCGCGGTCCCGCAGCCCCACTGGCGTTAAAGGGACAACGTCGAGTAGCCGCCGGATCTGATCCGCGCTGAGTCCACGCGGTGAGCCCTGGACCACGCGCGGCCGTTCCAGCGCTTCACATGGATTAGAGGCGACGACCTTCATCCTGATGAGGAAGCGGTAGAAAGAGCTCAGACAGGCGATCCGGGCGCCGATGGTGATCGAGCTTGGCGCCTTACCCGACAGGCCGATGCCGTAGGCCCAAGTGAGAACGTCCTGTGAGTTCACTTCATCGGGCTTCTTACCCGACCGGCCGAAGAAGTCGCGGAGCATCCGGGAGTAGCTCTGCACGGTCTCTTCGAGCCGGAGCGCAGCTCCTTCTCGGCCAGGAAAGCGTAAAGGGCGCGTTCCCACCCTGCAGGCGGGGAGTCGTCTGGAACAGTGATCTGTTGCATGGTTGCCTCCTTCAAGGGTCGCGATCGTGCACGCTCTACCGAGGCATTAAGTCAACACGATTTCGTCATAGTGAACCTCGTCGCGCGGCTTATCTGCAGCGCCTCCGATCTGCTGCGCAAACGCGTTTCTCAGCGCCATCACGTATCCAGCGCATTTCTTCAGGTGCATCTTCATCATCCCCGGAAGTGGACTCAGCGTTGGAAGGGTGAGTGCCGTCCTTTCGCCACCTCGTCGATCTCGTCCTCATCGCCTTCGTCCGCTTCCTCCGCATACGGCAGCGTGATGCGATCATGCGCTGCTATGCATGCCGCCTCGCGCTGACGGCAGGCACGACCTTGGCGCCATCCTCATCCTCTGCGGCAGCGACCCGAGCCTCGTGCATGGCATTTCTCACGGCCGCGCCGCAGACACCGAGAAGCTTGAGGCCGCCAAGGCGACCTAGAGGCTACGCAGCACGGCCCGATCTGTCGACCTCGATGCTGGACGCAGATGAATGCTCAGCTTCACGAGCCGATGTCGGAGGCGGGTCGAACTCAAGAAGGCGCAGATTGCTTTCGCGCGGCTCGACTGTTGACGCGGCAGAGAACTCCGCGTCGTCATGACGAGAGAAAGCGGCAATCAGGGTGAACGCGACCATGCAGTACACGGCCACCACGCCGATCATCGCCGCGACCACGCCGTCGAAGACCTGCGCCTGGAACGACTGATAGATGACATTCATCAGGAAGACGGCAGATGCCGCCAGCAGGATGTAGCCGGAAGTGGCGGCGCCAAACCTCAGTTTGCGTGCGATGCTGTGTTCTTTCTGATCAGCCATGTCGCCTCCTCCAAATTTCCCGCGCCGGTCCTGAGAGCATTCCGGGCCTGGCACGGCGGTCTATATAACTATGGGTAAAAAGTACGCTGATCTGACGGGCACGAGGAAAAGCCCTCTCACATCTGTTGTGTGAGAGGGCTTTCCAGTAGAAGTGTGAAGTGGAGTTGAAACTATGCGGGTTTGATGGTGACCTGAGATGCGGATGCGCGATTGACTGGCCCGCTTTCCTTCGGAGTGCGATGGCGAATAGTTACACCCCCAGCGATGAGCCCGGCGACAACAAGCGTCAGGAGGCCAACGCCGCCCTGGCCCAAGTCACGCCAAAACTCCAGCGGGACCAAGACTGCGATCGCGACGCAGCATGCATAGGCGAGGAGAAGTTCACGAAACATCCGAATGTACCGACCGTCTATCAATAGAAACCTCCAAGGGCGATCTGCCCGCGAATAGGAGGCCGGTCGGTTTCGCCACTCGCTCCTCTCCGCTTCAGGCGACCAGATCATAGCGGAGGATCGTAGCTTCCGGCTCGTTACGTCGGCCTTGACGTTGCCAGAGAATCCGTTCTGTATTAGAAAACGACCGTGTAAGCGTGACGTTACACTCGGCAGCGGTCGAAGCTCGCAGAATCCAAAATCTGCCGGCGATGCTAGCTGCCGCCCTACTCTGCCAAGAGTATTTTGGGCAAGGTGGCTTGGACATAGCCTTTGTAGTTAAGCCAGACGTCCGCGGTACCACTGAACTTGAAGGTGTCCACGATGATCTGCGTCGTGCCGATGTTGCCCGACCCTGATAGGTTCAGCGTTCCCAACGGAAGATAGATCAGACCCGCGAGATTGACGCTGTTGTTGCCGTCGAAGTCGAACGAATGCTGAGGGTTGCACGTCTTGCTCTGCCAGAACAAGACCGATTCCGCCCCGTCGTTCAGGTCTGAGGCGTCGATTGGGCTGTCGTCCAGCGGCCCCAGGATGCCCACCGACGGCGGTCCCTTGACGTAGCTGTCGTCGGGCGCGGACATCTCGATGACTCCGCCGGACGCCAGCTTGAACGCGCCGCACTCGCGACTACCGGGGCTGTTGGCATTCGGGGCCCGGGTGATGAAGAAAGTAACCCCTTCACCTAGAAGCGTGGCTGCCGCGGTCGTCTTCTCGAGGCCACCGTCGTTACCGCACTGGCCAGATGAACTGCAGCCACCGGCCAGTACGTAGAGGCCAGGCTCAAACGTGACTGTGGCCGATCCACTGATCTTGATTCCGCCGTAGTAAGTGCCGGGTTGCAAGGTCACAGGGGAGTTTCCGGGGATCGACAGTGCTTTGGGGTTGCTGGGCGTCGCCTGGGGATTGGAAGTGGGTGACGCCGGGACGCAGCCGGCGGGCACGCCAGGGCTGTCACAGGGGACAGGCTCCACAAGGCCATCCAGGGGATCGGGTATCGGGTTGGTTGGAAGCGGCTGCGGGCTCGTCGTTGCGTTGTTTTCCGTCACCCAGCCGCCGTCCTTGTTGTACTCAATCGGACAATCGACCTGCACACCTTCATTCTCGGTGTAACACTCCTCCGCCGTGACCACGCTGCCGCCGCCCTGGTAAGCGGATACGTCGTCGCCGGTGCATTCGCTGCCGTCCGAGTTGACGATCATGCCGCCGCCGGTGAGCGTGAGGTCTGAGCTGCTCGTGTGGTTGTATGCCTTGCAGGCGGTCGCGTTCAGCACGATCAGCGCGTAGTTCTTGTCCACATCGGTAATGGCCGCGACTCCCCTTACCTTGATCGTTCCGCTGTCGATGCCCAGGACGCTGAGGAGATACGTCGTCTCGGTCTGCGTGATGGTCACGCCCACGCATTTATCATGCTTGACGACCTGCCTGCCGCACTTCTCAGGGAAGTCAACGGCGACAGTGGCATCATCACCGTAACCGTTCTTCTCTGCGTACTCCTTAGCATCGTCGGTTAGCTGCAATGGCGTGGCCCACGGATCCGCGTACCAGCTGACTGCGGCGGCGAGCGCGGCCGCGTCCGCAGCTTTCTGTTGGCTGGTTCGGCTCGACAGCAGTACGCCAATGTCGAGCGCGAGCCCCGCGAACCCGATGATGATGGGGATGGCGATCGCGAAAAGGATGAGAATCTGGCCCCGCTGGCTCGAGTTCATGCGTGTTCTCCAAAGAATGTCAGGTTCATAGACTGAGTCGATTCAACGACGCTTCGTCATTCGACCTTCATCGTGGAGGTCGACGACATATGTAAGGGGTCCTCGATGGAGCCGCCGCTGAGCAGGCTCAAGAGCTTGCCGACGGGAGTTATGTACTCGTAGTCGTATTCAGCGGTGACCTCCACGGGGTTCTGACTCGCCGCGTCTATCGGATAGTTGACGCTTACATCCGACCCTTCGACGAGACCAGATGAACGGTCCGCCACGTAGTCCTGGACGATGCTCACCGTGTCCGGATCCGTGGGGCCCAGCGTGACTGCCAGCCGCGCACCCTCGCGGGCGGAGTTGGTGATCGTGATGTATGCGTTCAGGCCCCACGCGAAGTCGATCGTCGCCATGACGATCAGTAGAAAAATGGGCAGGATGAACGCGAATTCAACCAGGCTTTGAGCGCGTTCCCTAGAAACCGGGATTTGCTGCCGTTTGCCGGGAGATTGGTTCTTCAGCAAGAGCAATGGTGGTTCCCCCTAACTTCAGAAGCATATGGACCTGTTCCTTTCCACTTATGGCTTGAATGGCGCGAAATCATACGGGTCGCAGACAAATCTGGGCCGTGTCCTCGGTCGTTCGCCTATCGCTGCGGTGATTTCCGGCCGGGCCGTGCGGCGTGCTGTCGGCTCTCGATTGAGCAGGCAGCTTGGCGCTCGATCCGCGGCGCTTCAGAGCTATCGCCGTTGGGCACGCTCGCGATTTTCGGACGATTCCAGCAAACGCCCGTCAGGTTTTGACAGGCAGCGGCCATGTATAGGCATCGACGTGCTAAGCACGAGTTAAGTTAGGAAGAAAAATGCGAGTAGGTCTGTTTGGGTTAGTGATGCTGTTAGCCGTCGCTTCAGCGGGAACGCTGGATGGTTGGTCCAGATCAGCTGAGGCCGGCAAGCCGGAACTGGTCATCGGTGACATTTCAATTACGGACACGGAGAACTGCATCGTCGCCGTGAACTGGTCCGGCCTCAAGGGCGGCAGAGAGCTCGAGGTCGTGACACGGCTCCTGGATGCATCAGGCGACCCGCTTTCCGGGAGCACAAAAAACAGGCTGGCCAGGTATGACGTCGGGCAAGTCGTGTTCGATTTCGGGGATGTGACTGGAGTAGCGGAGGTTGTCGTCACCTTCAACGATCACAAGCTGCAGATGATGGACTCGAGAACGGTCTCCGACACCTGCAGCTGAGTTCGACGCTGTGGTAAAGGCGCGTCTGGCAGGTCCATCGAGAGCCATTTCGCGTTCACAAGTCGTGATATCTAAGGAGTAGCCATCCCCCTGCCTACTCCCGACTTTCAGAGGGCCGGGCTTGGCCCGGCCCTCACTTTCTTCTGGCGAGGGTGCATAGAAGATGATCCGCGTCCTGGACATTTGAAGGTGCGAGCTCAAGCGAGATGTCTGCCAGACGCTGGTCGAAGACGGGATGATCGTTTCGCTGCTTGCTGTGGCCGCCGTGGTCTTGGGAGTATCGTCGGGCAAGACGTAACCAGCCTCTTCTCGACAGTCTCAACGAAGTTCCATGACGTCAATTCGCCGTAGGCGGCAGGCCGCTCATGGCTCGAAGGGTTGGATTGCTGAGGGCGAGCAAGCCCCCCTCAATCGACCAGCGGTAACCCAGGCAAGGAATCCTGTATCAGAGAGGGCGAATGACGTGTCTAATCGAAAAGAAGTGAACGGCAACGCGACCAATGACGAGCTGGCACGACGTTTGTTCCAGCGCGACAGCCGTATGGTTCCGCCCGCCAAACCCCCGACCCTTGAACCCCTGGCCTCCGTTCGCGACCCCGGCGGACCGCCGCAGGCCTGGACTCTTGGGGGCATTCCGGACGCCATCCTGAGGCCGGTTTCCGAGCCGGAACGCAGAGCGCTCTTCACTGCACTCAACAAGGGCACGAAGGCCAATCTCGGTCGCGAGCCCACCGTGT